>DBMS01000210.1:0-3251 GCA_002297665.1 Holophagaceae bacterium UBA692
CGTTGGCGATCATCCACTTCATGAGGGTGATATTGGAGTTCATGTATTCGAGGATCGGTTCCTTGTCCAGCTTCACGGTGCAGCCGGCCGCGGACCGCTCCGCCGACGCATCCGTGAGTTCGAAGGCCTGCTCGATCTTGAGCTGGGGCAGTCCTTCGATTTCCAGGATCCGGCCCGAGAACACGTTCTTCTTGCCCTTCTTCTCCACGGTGAGCAGGCCCAGCTTGATGGCCTCGTAGGGGATGGCGTTCACCATGTCCCGCAGGGTGATGCCGGGCTGCATCTCGCCCTTGAAGCGCACCAGCACGGACTCCGGCATGTCCAGGGGCATGACGCCCGTGGCGGCGGCGAAGGCCACCAGGCCCGAACCCGCGGGGAAGGAGATGCCGATGGGAAAGCGCGTGTGGGAGTCGCCGCCGGTGCCCACCGTGTCGGGCAGGAGCAGGCGGTTCAGCCAGGTGTGGATCACGCCGTCCCCGGGCCTCAGGGACAGGCCGCCGCGGTTGGTGATGAAGGGCGGCAGGGTGTGGTGCACCTTGATGTCCACGGGCTTGGGGTAGGCGGCGGTGTGGCAGAAGGACTGCATGACCATGTCCGCGGAGAAGCTCAGGCAGGCCAGGTCCTTCAGCTCGTCGCGGGTCATGGGGCCCGTGGTGTCCTGG
Source organism: Holophagaceae bacterium UBA692 (assembly GCA_002297665.1). Lineage (GTDB taxonomy): Bacteria > Acidobacteriota > Holophagae > Holophagales > Holophagaceae > Mesoterricola. Next base: position 663 of record DBMS01000210.1, read on the forward strand.
CTGCCGACGGTGGTCATGCGCGGCTCGCAGTAGGCGCCGGGGCGCACGCCCTCGCCTTCGGGCAGGCCGCAGGCGCGTCCCACCATCTTCTGCGCCAGGGTGTAGCCCCGGGTGGAGGCGGGGGGGACGGGGTTGGGGCAGAAGAGGCCCGAGGGGGCGAGCCCCAGGGCCTTGCGGGCCTTGGCGGTGAGGCCCCGGCCGATGATGAGCGGGATGCGGCCGCCGGCGCGCACCTCGTCGAAGAGCACCTCGGACTTCACCTTGAAACCGGCCACCTCCCGTCCGTCCTTGAGGACCTTGCCCTCGTAGGGGCGCAGCTCGACCACGTCGCCGGTCTCCAGGCCCGAGACGTCCAGCTCGATGGGCAGGGCGCCGGAGTCCTCCATGGTGTTGTAGAAGATGGGCGCGATCTTGGAACCCAGGCACACGCCCCCGAAGCGCTTGTTGGGCACGAAGGGCACGTCGGCCCCCGTCCACCAGAGCACGGAATTGGTGGCCGACTTGCGGCTGGAGCCCGTGCCCACCACGTCGCCCACGTAGGCCACCGGATGGCCCTTGGCCAGGAGCTCCTGCAGGAGCCTCATGGGGCCCAGCTTCCCGGGCTCGTCGGGAACGATGCCCGGGCGCGGGTTCTTGAGCATGGCCAGGGCGTGGAGCGGGATGTCCGGGCGGCTCCAGGCGTCGGGGGCGGGGGAGAGGTCGTCGGTGTTGGTCTCGCCGGGGACCTTGAAGATGGTCACCGTGAGGCTCCGGGGCACTTCCGGCCGGCAGGTGAACCACTCCGCCTCGGCCCAGCTGGCCAGCACCGCCTTGGCGTTGGCGCCGCCCGCGTCGGCCTTGGCCTTCACCTGGTCGAAGGTGTCGAAGATGAGCAGGGTCTTTTTGAGGCCCTCGGCGGCGATGGCGCCCACCGCCGGATCGTCCAGGAGCGCGATGAGCGGCGAGATGTTGAACCCGCCCAGCATGGTCCCCAGCAGCTCCGTGGCCTTCTCCCGGCTCACCAGGGGGCTCCTGGCCTCGCCCCAGGCGACCTTGGCCAGGAAGTCCGCCTTGACCTGCGCCGCTTCGTCCACGCCCGCGGGCACCCGGTGGATGAGCAGTTCGAGGAGGGTGGCTTCCTCGCCCTGGGGAGGCTGCTGGAGGAGGCCCACCAGGGCCAGGGTCTGGTCCGGGGTCAGGGGAAGGGGCGGAATGCCGAGGGCGGCGCGTTCGGCTGCGTGGGTACGGTAGGCGGCGAGCATGGGACCTCCGGACTCAACGATAGCGCCCTATGGGGAAAACATCTAAGCCATTGCGCACGCGAAAGGGGGCGGTTTGCCCTCGGGGCCGGGTCCGGGGCGCATGGTTTTGCATCTGTTGAATATTCCAGGGGCATGCGAAGCTTGGGCCATCCCGGACCGCCAAGGCGGTCCCAAGGACCGGACCTCCATGCGCCTCGATGTCCCCCCCATGCTTATCGACCGCCGGGAAGCCTCGTCCTGGGTCCGGACGCTCGTGCTGCCGGCGGTCCTGACCCTGGCGTTCATCGGGGTCGCCAGCCTGCTCATCGGCCGCATCCAGGGCGAGGACGCGCGCCGCACCCGTTCCGCCGCGGAGGTGGGCGGGAAGACCGTGGGGCAGAGCCTGGCCCGCGCCCTGAAGGACGACGAGAACTACCTGGAGGCCCTGGCGGAGGCCTGGGCCGGCGATTCCCTCCCGGACGAGGCCTTCCGGTTCCGCGGCGGCCGCTACGTGGCCGACCATCCCGAACTCCTCAACCTGACGCGGGTGGACGGGTCCCTGACCATCCGGGACGTGGCCCCCCGGGAAGGCAACGCCCAGATCCTGGGCCTGAGGCTGACCCTGCCCGAGCCCCTTCGGGCGGCCACCGCCGCGCGGGACCGGCGGCGCCCCGCGTACACGCGCCCCTTCACGGCCATCCAGGGGCATCCGTCCCTGGAGATCTGGGTTCCGGCGTACCGCGGGGACACCTTCCTGGGGCTCATCGCCGGGGTGGTTTCCGTGGAACGGCTGCTCGCCGCGTCCCTTCCGCCCTCCCTGGCGCAGATGCAGCGCTTCGAACTGCGGGGGGACGCGGGGGACCTGCTGGCGGAATCCACCTCCAGGCCTTCGCCCCGGCCCGACATCCGGCATTCCGCGCCGCTTCCCGTCCCCGGCCTGACGCTCACCGCGGCGCCCCTGGCGGAGAACCGGGTCCAGGCCGGCACGCTTCTGCTCCAGCTCCTTTGCGCCGGCCTGGCGGCCGCCATCGGCTGGGCCCTCTGGCTCACGCGCCGCGACGTGGCGCGGCGCAAGGCCGCGGGCCGGAACCTGCTGCGCATGGCCCGGATCCATTCGGCGCTGGGCCAGGTGAACGAGGCCATCATCGTGTCCCGGTCCCAGGACGAGCTCCTCAAGCGCATCTGCAGGGCCATGGTGGAGTTCGGCCAGCTGAGGATGGCCTGGATCGGCCGCCTGGACCCGGAGCGGCGCCGGGTGGGGATCGTCTGCGAGGATGGTGACGCGAGCCGCTACACCGAGGCCATCGACATCCGCATCGACGAAGCGCCCTGGGCGCAGGCACCGACCGCGCGCGCCCTCAACGGCGGG
>DBMS01000210.1:3348-28276 GCA_002297665.1 Holophagaceae bacterium UBA692
CTGAACTTCTTCGGAGAGCCCGAGATCGGGTTGCTGGACAAGGCCGCCGCCAACGTCTCCTTCGCCCTGGACCACCTGGAGGGCGAGGCGCAGCGGGCCCGCGCCGAGGAATCCCTCCGGGTGAACGAGGAGCGGCTCCGCAACGCCCTGGAGGGCGCCAGCGACGGCATCTGGGACGTGGACATGGCCACGGGCGACGTGTACCTCAGCCCCCGGGGCTGCCAGATCCTGGGATTCCAGGGCGACGAGCTCCCCGCCATCGCCCGGGCGTGGAACGAACTGGTCCACCCCGAGGACCTGCCTGAAACCGACCGGATCCTCGCCGAGTACCTGGGCGGAGGGCGGGACCTCTTCCAGGTGGAGCAGCGCCTGAGGACCAAGGACGGCGGCTGGAAATGGATCCTCGCCCGGGGCAAGGTGACCCGGCGGGACGCGGATGGACGCCCCCTGCGCATGACGGGCACCCACACCGACCTGACCGAGCGCAGGGCCATGGAGGCCGAGCACGCCCGCATGGAGCGGGAGCTCCAGCACGCCCAGAAGCTCGACAGCCTGGGGGCCCTGGCGGGGGGCGTCGCCCACGACATGAACAACGTGCTCACCGCCATCCTCAGCCTGGCGGAGACCCTCGCGTTCTCCTTCCCGGAAGGGGCCCCCCAGGCCAAGGCCCTGGGCACCATCATCCAGGCCACGGAACGGGGCAAGGGCCTGGTGAAGAGCCTCACCCACTTCGCCCGCAAGGACCTGGCCGACGCGGCCCTCCTGGACCTCAACGACCTGGTTCGCCAGGAGGAGGAACTCCTGCGCCGGACGCTGCGCCAGAAGGTCTCGGTCACCGCCGACCTGGAGGAAGGATTGCCCCGGATCCTCGGCGAAGCCGGCCTCCTGGGCAGCGCCATCATGAACCTGTGCATCAACGCCCGGGACGCCATGCCCGAAGGCGGGGCCATCACCCTGCGGACCCGCCGCCGGGCCGAAGGCGTGGACCTGGAAGTGGCGGACACGGGCCAGGGCATGGCGCCCGACGTGCTGGCCCGGGCCACGGAACCCTTCTTCACCACCAAGCCCGCGGGGCAGGGCACGGGCCTGGGCCTGGCCATGGTCTACAGCACCCTCAAGGCCCACGGCGGCGCCCTCGACATCCGCAGCGCGCCCGGGGAGGGGACCACGGTGGTCCTGCGCTTCCCCGCGGCCCCCGAGGCGGCCCCGGAAGAGCCCCCTTCCGCCGGTCCCGCCCATGCGCCTTCCCGGGCTCGACGACTGCTCCTGGTGGACGACGACGAGCTGATCCGGTCCTCCGTGCCCGCGGCCCTGGCGCGCCAGGGCCATGCGGTGGAATCCGCCGGCTCCGGAGCGCGGGCCCTGGAACTCCTGGAAGGCGGCCTGGACCCGGAGCTGGTGATCCTGGACTACAACATGCCCGGCATGAACGGGGCCGAGACCCTGGACCGCATCATGGCGCTGCGCGGAGGGATCCCGGTGATCGTCGCCACGGGCTTCGTGGACACCGGGCTTTCCGAAGCGCTGGCGCGCTGGCCGAAGGTCCTCTGCCTTCCCAAGCCCTTCACCACGGAAGCGCTCCAGGCGGCCATCGACCGGTTGACCTGAGCCCGGCCCCGTCCCGCATCCGCGGCCGGGCCCCGGGCCTTTCGAGGCTGCTGAATGCCCCATCCCCGGTGGTCTAGGGTCCAATCCGCCCACTGGACCAACGCATCCGCATGGGAGCGCCGGATAGTTGAGGGGCCCTGAATTCCCAGGCCGCAACCCCTTCCGGAGATCCCATGCTTCTGGCACGTTCAGGTCGATTGACCCGCCGAACCGTGTTTTCCGCCTTCCTTGCCGTGACCGTCTCGGGATTGGCATACGCCAGTCCGTCAGGGCAGGTTTCCCAGGCTTCCGCCCTCAAGCCGGGGGATCCGGCGCCTGGGATCAAGGCGGCCCTCTGGATCAAGGGCGCGCCCGTCAATTCCTTCCGGAAGGGCCGGATCTACGTGCTGGAATTCTGGGCCACCTGGTGCGGCCCATGCCGGGCGAGCATTCCCGAGGTGACCAAGGTCGCGGCGGCTTACAAGGACGCCGTGACGGTCATCGGGGTCAACGTCTGGGAGGGCTCCGGATCGACCACCCCGACCGAGGAAAAGGAGGCCCGCCTCGACGCGTGGGTCAAGCGGTTCGTCACTTCCATGGGGCCCCAGATGGACTACACGGTGTGCCGGGACACCCGGGACGGGCTCATGGCCCGGACCTGGCTCGAGGCCGCGGGCATCACGGGAATCCCCGCCACGATCGTGGTGGACCGGGAGGGCCGCGTCGCGTGGATCGGCCATCCCCTCGATCTGGGCAAGACCCTGAAGGCCATGGTCGACGGGACCTTCAGCCTTGAGCAGGCCGCTCCCGCGAAGGCGTCGAAGGAGGAAACGGACAGGAAAGAGGAGGCCTCCCGAAAGGAATTCGACGCCATCATGAAAACCTGGGCGGCCCAGCAGCCCCCGCTCTCGGCGGCCAGGGAGGCCAAGGACTGGAAGCGGCTCCTGGAACTCACGGAGGCCTGTGAACGGGATTACCCGGAGATCCGGCCCCTGGTGATGAGCTACCGGCTGAAGGCGCTGGTCGAGGCGGCGCCGGAGAAGGCCTTCGCCTACATGGACGCCTGCACGAAGAACGGGACGTTCAAGGAATACTACAACGCCGCCTCCATCATCGCCGCGGACCCCGCCCTGGGCGCGCAGTGGTACCGCAAAGCCTTCGAATACATCACCAAGGCTGCGGCGACGCCGGAGGGCGGCATCGAGGAGGTTCGAACCTTGCGGTTCACCCTGCTCCTTCGCCTGGATCCCGGCAAGGCCCGAAAGGAGCTCGAGGACGCGCGCGGGCGCGCGTCGGAGAAGGACGGCTACCACCTCGCCCAGCTGGCGAGGACCCTCATCCGGGAAGATGGAATGGATTCCACCTGGTACCGCTGCGCCACGGACATCCTGGAACCGTTGATCACGATCCCCAACGATCGCATCATGCTCGGGTACGACCTGGCCCTGGGCTACCATAAGGCCGGACTGGCCGCGAAGGCCTGGGCGGCAAGGCAGGCGTACCTCGCCGCCCTGGAGGCGCACGGCACCGACCCCGCCACCCTCCGGGAATCCATGGCGGGCCTCGAGGAGATCCGGAAGCCGAACTCCTGAGCCCGCCCTGCGGGGAAGGCGTGACGAACCCTCCGCTCCGCGGCGGCCAACCCCGTCCGGCGTTCCCTACCGGGGCGCCTGGCGGGACGCCGTTGCCTTCACCGCGGCGGCCAGGATGTCGACGGCCCGGTCCAGCTCCTCCGCATCGGCCTGCGAGAATCCCATCCTGAAGGCCGGTTCCGGCGCGCCGAAGAAGTACCGGGAGGGCGGGTCCAGGAGCAGCCCCATGGCCCGGGCCCGCGCCACAAGCTCCTCGGCGTCAAGCGGCTGGCGGACCCGGATCCAGAGGCCCATTCCGGCGGGGGGGGCGGCCGCCTCCAGCCACGGGTCGAGCCTGGACGCGAGGGCCCGCACCAGGTGGTCGCGCCGTTCCATGTAGGTCCGCCGGACCCTGCGCACGTGGTTTCCCAGGTCGCCGTCGCGGAAGAGATCACCGACCGCCCATTCGAAGGCCGGATCCCCCAGGTCGCCGCGGGAGGCCTTCTTCCGCGCCACGAAGGGCATGACCTGCTCCGGCAGGATCAGGTAGCCCAGGCGCAAGCCCGGCGCGAGCAGCCGCGAAAGGGAGCCGAGGTGCACGACCTGGCCGGTGCGGTCCCGGGCCAGGAGGGAGGATGGGCGCTGGGCGGTGTAGTGGATGGCGGCGTCGTAGTCATCCTCGATGATGGCGATGCGGCGGGCGCCGGCCAATTCCACGAGCCGGGCGGCCCGGGCCTCCGAAAGGGGGACGCCCGTGGGGAACTGGCAGCGCGGGGTGACGTAGATGCCCTTGACGGCCTCCCGGTCCAGGATGTCCTCGAGGCCGTCCACGCACAGTCCTTCCGCGTCCACCGGGACCGGGACGAGCCTGAGCCCCAGGTCCCGCTGGAGGATCTCCCACGCGGCCCCGTTCCCGGGGTTCTCCACGAGCACCGCGTCGCCGGGCCTGAACAGGCAACTGGCCAGCAGGTTGAGGCCTCCCCGGCTGCCCCGGGTCACCAGGACGCGCTCCGGGCTGACCGGGGTGCACAGGCGCAGGCTCGTCCAGGTCGCGATGGCTTGCCGCAGCAGGAGGCTGCCCAGGACGTCCTTGCCGCCGAGAAGGTCGGGCCCGTGCCTGCGAAGCGCGCGCTGGTACGCCAGGGCCAGGCCCTCGGAGGGGGCCAGGCGCGGGTCCGCCACGCCGTCCGCGAGCCGCAAGGCGCCCTCCTCCAGGGTGGAGAGGGGTTTCAGGTAGCTGGGAAGCTGGAATCCCAGGGAGGGCTCCGCCTCCGGGATCCCTTGCCCGACGGCGTCGAAGGAGGGAAGATCCGTGGCCACGAAGGTTCCGTGGCAAGCCTTGGCCACGAGCCAGCCCTCCGCCTCCAGTTCCTGGAAGGCGGGAACGATGGTCTGCCGGTGGACACCCAGCATGGTCGCGAGGATCCGCGAGCCCGGCAGGGCCATGCCCGGCTGGAGGCGCCCTTCGTGAATGGCCTTTCGAAGCGTTCGGGCCACGCGATGGACGAGGGTCAAGCCGGGCGTGTCATCCAGTTCGAGGTTCAGATCGTTCGCGCGCATGTCACAGGAAGAGATGGAGGTCATCGTTCATCCGCCGTCCGGACGGTTCCGGGAGCGTACCCTGGCGGTCTGCCAGTGCCTCCATTCTGGGGCCTAATCGGTTCCGGAGGTTGGGATTGGCGATCAAGGCCCGCCGGAACGCCTCGCGCGCCCGCCCCAGGCGGCGGAGCCGGCGGTGCGGGTCCTTCTCCAGCCGGGCCAGGGCCAGGTGGAGCTCCCCTTCGATCGCCAGGGATCTCCCCCGGTGGGGGGGAGGCACCCAGGTCGGGCGGACCCCCACACCCTGGCCTTTCCCCGGGGCGGCGCGCCCATATTCCTGCGCGGAACGGATGGCTTCCAGGCCGGTCCTGAGCGATGCCTCCCCGCCTTCCAGGAGGCAGGCCAAGGCGCGGATCTCCCCGGCCAGGGACGGGGGCAGCGGGGTCCGGGTCCCCTCGTCCTGGCCCAGGATGGACCGCGTCCCGGCCAGGAGGGCGTCAAGGGGCCTGCCCTGGATCCGCGCCCGGCAGGCCCGCGAGAGCCGGGCCCTGAGGAGCAGCCAGGTGAACGTGGGCGAGGTTGCCGGGCCGGTCTTCCCCTCGACGCGGTGGTCCAGGGCCTGCCACGCGTCCTCCGTATCGAGGATCCAGGCCTGGAGGAGGTCGAGATGCAGTTCCAATTCGCTTCGCAGGGGGGCTGCCGGCGGGATCCGGGCAAGCTGGGCCAGACCGTTCCGCCAGGCGCTCTGGGCGTTCCCGCCCGTGAGCAGGGCGTGCTCGGCCTCCACGATGCTGGCGCGGCAGAGCAAGGCGGCGTCGGGTCCATTCGGGGTCTGGCGGCCGAGGCGCTCCCGGATCCGGTCGAGGCGGCCGGGATCGAGTCCGGATTGCGTGAAGGCCTCACCCGCCTCCGCCTGGAACCAGGCGAGGTCGTCCGCAAGGGTCTTGCTCCCGGGGAACCAGCCGGGAGACCTTTCCAACCCGTCCAGGCCTTCGTTCAACAGCCCCAGGCCGGAGTCCCCCTTTTCCCAATGGGCCTGGGCGACTTCAAGGGCCCCCAAGAGCGCCGCGCCGAAGGCGCGCTCGTTCCGGGCCCGCCAGGCCTGGGCCGCCGAGGCCCGCCAGGCCGCCTCGACCGGCCCGGCATTCCCGCCGGTCCTCAGCTGGTTCGCCAGCATCAAGTAGTTCTGCCCAAGGAGATCCTTGTCCGAAGGCGAAACCTCAAGGCCCAGTTCGGCCCATCGACGGCCTTCCTTCCGGAAGCCCGGACGGTCCGTGGGGTCGGTATGGGAATCCTGGGACAGGGACGTGCAGCATATGGAAAGGAGGGTGTAGATCCGGGGACAGCTGGGCGCAACCTCCAGGGACCGCTTCAGGAGGGCGCGCACTTCCAGGTTCACGGTGGCCGAGGTCTCCGTGCCCGGAGCCAGGGTGTGCCCAGGGGCCGCCAGCTTCGCCTCGAGGTCCTCGGCGGCGAGGAACCCCGCCTTGAGGCCCATGCATCTGGCCTCTTCGATCCAGGCGGGGATTTCGGCCGGATTGGCCTGCCGGTAGTCCCTGAGCGCGCGGATGAGCGGGTCGAAATCCTGGGACTTCCGGAGCTGGAAGGGAGCCGTCTTCACCAGGCGCGCCAGCAGGAGCTCCTCCGAGGTGCGCTGCCAGCGCAGGAATTCACGCGCGGGGGCCAGGTAGTACGAATCCAACCCTTTGAGGGTCTTCCCGCTCGTGCGGGAGGCGGGATCACTGTTGATCGTGCCGGCTTCCCGCCGGAACCTCTGGACGAGCGCGAAGGCCTGCCAGACCTTGGCGCCCTTCGTTCGATATCCGAGGTTCCACGCGAGCTCGAATTCCCGTTCCGCTTCCAGGGTGTCCTGGTCTACCAGCAAGCGGACCTGGCCCAGGGCCAGGTGGCCGGGGCCCTGGGCCGCCCGGCCCTGGACCCTCACCTCCCTTTCCAGGTCCGCCGCCATCTGCCTGGCCCTCAGGATCTCGCCCTCGATGTTCTGGCGGGGCAGGCGGTAGGCATGATCCAGGCAGGACTGGATGTCCGCGACCCGCTTCTGGAAGCCGTGGTCCCACTCGGCCTGGAGGCTCGCGAAGGCGAGCCGGGATGCGAGGAACGCGGATACGCCGAGCGTCACGCACAGGGCCGCGGCGCCGATCCAGATCACCCTGCCGTTCCGGCCGGCCCATTTCCGCAGGCGGTAGCCCAGGGCGCCGCCCATCGCCTGGACCGCCTGGCCCGTGCGGAACCGGCCAAGGTCCTCGGCCAGGGAAGCCGCGCTGGGGTATCGGCCGTCCGGGTCCTTCTCCATGCAGCGATGCGTGATGGCGGCCAGGTCCGCCGGGATGGCGGGGGTCCGGGCCTGGACCGGAACCGGATCCGTCCCGGCCATGGCCGCCAGCAGGCCCGGCACGGAATCGGCGTCCCAGGGGAGGCTCCCCGTCAGGAGGATGTAAAGGATGACGCCCAGGCTGTACACGTCGGATCGCCGGTCGACCCGGGTGGCGCCGCCCAGAAGCTGCTCGGGGCTGGCATAGGGCGGAGTGCCCTTCGGGCAGGGCCGCGCGGGGGCCTCCCCGCGGAGGAGGACCATCCCGAAATCCCCGATCGCGGGATGGTACGCCCCTTCCGCATCGAGGTACATCAGCAGGTTGTCCAGTTTCAAATCCAGGTGGATCAGGCCCAGCTCGTGGGCGGCGTCCGCCCCCATGGCGGCTTCCTGGACGATCCGAACCTTTTCCAGGAGGGGGAGCCCGGGCCCCACCCGGCCCAGGGTTCCCCCGTTCATCCACGGAAGCACCAGGTAGCCGGGGCCCACCTCGTGGATCCCGCAGACGTTCGGGTGGTCCACCTTGGCCTGGGCGCGGGCCTCCCGGAGGGGCTCTCCGGCGCCGGCCTTCAGGAGCTTCAAGGCCACGGGGCGCTGCAGAAGCGTGTCGACCCCCTTGAAGACCCAGGAGGCCGCCCCTTCCCCCAGGAAGGCCACGGGCTTGTAGCGCCGGTCAATGAGTTGCAGGGGCGGCGTCCCGGAGGCGTCCGCGGGGCGAGGATCCGACCAGGATTCCAGGTCCGTGCCAGCCTCCCCCACCGCACCGCCCTTCCGGTCCTCCTGCTCGATGGAAAGGAGCCTGGCCTGCCAGGCGTCCCTGGCCTCGGCGCCCCCCTCAACGGGGGGATCGTCCGGTTCCGGGCTGCCTGGGGACGCGTTCGGGTTCATGGCGGGGGAGCTTCGAACAGGGTGCGGGGAAACGCGGGCGCCCTCGGGAGGAAGGGGCGTGCCCCGCCATGGATGAGACGCAAGCACCAAGCATAGCATTCCGTCCTGGACCGGCGCGCGGCTCAAGGCGTACAGCGGAAATCCCCCAAAGCCCGTGGGCTTCAAAGGATTTCGCATGCCTTCCCCGGAATGCTAGAAACTCAAGGACGCCCCGGCCGTGAAGGCCCGCCCGCTCCGCCATGCGTTCTCCATGCCGAAGTTCGGATCGGGGGTGGCGGAGGCCGCCGAATAACCGCGGACGAGGGAGGTGTAGTACCCCGTCGCCGTCCTCCGGTTGAGGACGTTCGTCATGGAAAACTCCGGTTTCAGCGTGCACTTCCCGATGCGGATGCGGCCGCTGAGGTTGAAATCCAGGTTGAAGACGCTGGGAAGCCGGCCCATGTCGCCGCGCTGGTTATCCGGCTGGATCGCCTGCCAGGACCCTCCCACATAATTCGGGTAGAGCACGCCGATGGGGATCCCCTTGGACAGGCCCAGGCCCGAGGACCACGTGCAGACCAGGCCCACGGACACCTGCTGCTCCATGACCTTGAAAATGCGGTTCCCGTGCAGCTTCACTTCGTGCGAGGGGTCGTTCTCGAAGTTGCCGCTGGAGATGGTCCGGTAGAAATTGAATTCGTTCGTGTCGTTGGTGGAACCCACCGGAACCGAGCTTCCGGTCTGGTAGGTCATGAAATTCGGGCTGATGCCCCGGTAGTTGCCGTAATGGTGGATCCAGGTGTAGTCCAGGGAGACGAGGGTCGCGCTGTCCTGGTACCGGCCGTGCAGGTTGAGGCTGACGTACCGGTCCACCGGCGTCGGGAACTTGCTGTCCCACGTGCGTTCGGTTCCGTCCGCATCCACGAAGGTCACGGGACCCGGGCGGGGATTCCAGAGAACCTTTTGCGTGACGCCGGGGAAGGCCGGCGAACCGTCGTCGTTGGTGAAGTAGCTCTTGTCCAGGGCGTTCCGGGTCTCGCTGAACCGCCAGGACGCGCCGGACGTCCAGTTCGGCGTGAACGCCTGGTCCCAACCGAGGACGAGCAGGTCCTTGTGGGGAAGGCGGATGTCCGTGGCCCGGGGGGAGGGCTTGCCGTAGTTGCCGTACGTGAACACCACGTCCGGGGCGTAGGGGGCCCGGGTCGACGGGTCGTTCAGGATCGTGAACGGGGAGGTCGAGCCCGTGTAGTCCGGGTTGTAGGCGAAGTGGTTCGCGGTCCAGAACTGGTCGCTGGAGGAGGACACGGAAGCCCAGCTGACGCTCTGGAGGGGCAGGGTCTCGAAGCTGCGGCCCCAGTTGGCGTAGAGCTTCGTCCTGCCGTCGTTCCGCACGTCCCACGTCACGCCCAGCCGCGGCTGGATCTGGCGGCGCAGGCTCTCGAACCTGCCGAGCTCGACCCCATCGAAGGGCCCGGCGCCCCCCGTGAAGCGGAACGGGTCATACCGCGCGCCCAGTTCCAGCCTGAACCCCTTGGTGATCTCCCACTGGTCCTTGATGTAGTAGGACGTCGTCCTTCCCTTGATCACCGACTTGTAGGCGTCGACCTGGTACATCTCGAGGGCGTCGGGATCCCCGATCATGCTGCCGTTGTTGGCCGCGGTGTAGAGGTAGAAGAACCTCCGGGCGCCCTGGGCGATCTCGTTCCGGGTGTCGCTCCGGAGGATTCCGGCCTTGATGGTGTGGTTCCCGGGCGCCCAGGTGAAGTCGAAGCGGATCTGGCGGTTGGGGTTCCACGAATCCTGCTGGGGCAGGTAGCCGTCTCCGGTGACGTAGTACCAGTAATCGTAGCCGTCGGGTTTCTGGGGCGCGGACCTGCCGGGACCCGTGGTCCAGTAGCGGGAATCCCAGATGGACGTCGAGATTCCGCCCGAGCCGCCGGTATTGGGCCGGATATGGGTGGGATTCGTGAAGTTGGCCGCGCTGCTCACCAGGGTCAACGTCGGGGAGATCAGCCAGTTCCAGGTCAGGCTGGTGGATTCGGACCGGTAGGTGGAAACCTGTCCCATGTCCAGGGTCCCCGCCTGCCACATGGTCGAGCCGGGGTACTGGGCGCCCATGTGGTCGACCCGCTTGGTGTCCGTGGAGGAAAGGATCAACTGGTTGCTGGGGTTGATGATCCAGTTCACCTTGAGGGTCGTCAGGTTCGGACCTTCCTGCGTCGCCGTGGCGGACGCGAGCCCGTTCCAGTTGATCCCTCCCTGGGTGGGGGGAAGGCGGTCGTGGAACCCCTGGTAGCCGATGAAGAAGAACAGTTGGTCCTTGATGATGGGACCCCCGAAGGCGAAGCCGTAGCGCACGTACTTGTCGGCAAGGCCGGGAGGGAACATCGGCGGGGTGGTGTGGGCGTTGTACTTGCCCACCGCCGCCTGGTTCGGGAAGTTCGTGTAGCCGAACACCTCTCCCGCGAAGGTATTGGTCCCGCTCTTCGTGTTGACGTTGATGGCCCCGCCCAGGACGTTGTACTCCGCCCCGAAGCCCCCGGTGACGACCTCGACGCTCTCGATGAACTCCATCGCCGGCTGGCTGGAAACGGTCTTGCTCCCCTGGTTGTTGCTCGTCAGGTTCGTGATCGTGCCGTCCACCGTGAACAGGTTCTGGTCGTGGGCCCCGCCGCCGATGTAGTAGCTGGTGTCGTTGCCCGCGTAGACGTTGATGCCCGGAAGGGCCGCGAGGACGCCCTGGAGCCCGTTGCTGTTCGTCAGGTCCTTCGGAAGGGAGGAAATGAGGTCCGCGTCCAGGTTGACGCTGGTCTGGGAAGACGTGACGTCGATGTTCTGGACGCTGGCCAGCACTTCCACCACGGCGGTTTGGACGGGCGTCAGCTTGAAGTTGGCGGTCTGGGTGCTTCCGCTGCCGACGCGGAACTTTCCCCGGACGGTCTGCCAGCCGGCGCCATGGACGGTCACGTCCCAGGTGCCCGGGATGAGGAGGGGAAACCGGAATTCCCCGTTCTCGCCGGTGGTCAGGACGCTGCGCGTCTGGCCGGATTCGGCCCGCACCGTGACGCCCTTCACCGGCTTCCCGGCGGGGTCGCGCACGGTTCCGGCGATCGCACCGGTCTGGAGCGACTGGGCCGTCAGCGGGAGGCCGAGGACGAGGGTGGTGGCCAGGGAACCTAGGATGTACGACCGTCGGATCATGGGGAGAAGCCTCCAGGTAGGTGAGTGTTCCGCTTCCACCGGAAAACCGGATGGGGGTGCCAATGGGGTGAACTACCCCATGGTCCGGCAAACCGCCTGACCCTCCATAGACCAGCCGGAGGATTGCGCTTTAGACCAGCAGGTGAACACGGTTCGCCCACACCGGAACCGGCCCCTGGACCTGGGCAGCCTGGCCAATGGCCGCTGCCGGTCCCTGGGGCCGGAATGGGTCGTGATTTGCGGGGCTAGAAGGACCAGCGGGCCTGGAGCGCCCAGATGTCGATGGCGTTCTTGAAGGTGCCCGAGAGGTTCCCCTTGACGTAGTCCGAGGAAAGGGGGTTCGTGCCGCCCTTGAGGTCGACGGTGGAATCCTTGGCGATGATGTGGGTGTAGCCGAAGTCCAGGGCGAAGCCCTTGCTGAACCGGTAGCCCGCGCCGGCGGAGATCCAGGTGCGGTCGGCGTCGGGAATGCGGGGGGTGCGGTAGGCGTCGTCCACGGGGGCCGAATCCATGGCCAGGCCCGCGCGCCAGGTCCAGGCGCCGCCGGGGCGCCAGGTGGCGCCCACGGCGACGAAGGTGCTGTCCTTCCAGTTCTCGGTGGTGACGTTGTCGGCCTGGGTGGCGGGGTTGCTGAACTTCAGGCGCAGCTCCTTGAATTTCGACCACTGGGTGCGCTCCACCTCGGCGCTCAGGGTGACGGCGGGGGTCACCTGCACGTTCAGGCCCAGCGTGATCACCGCCGGTAGGTTCAGCTCGGCGGTGACGGGTCCGTTGGCGGTGCCGGCCGCGAAGGCCGCCGCCAGGCCGTCCAGGTAGGCCTTCCTGGTGGCGCCGGGATTGATCTGGTAGAGCGCGGCGAGCCCCATGGAGACCGTGGGAGGGATGGCGAAGGTGGCGTCGCCCTTGATGTCCTCCTTGATGGCGGACTGGTAGCCCATCCCGATGGAAACGTCCTTGGTGGGCTCGAAGAGCAGGCCCGCCTTGAAGCCGTAGCCCCAGGAGTCGCCCGTCACGGTGACCTTGCCGTCGGCGGCGCCGGGGGTGACCACGGGAGCGCCGGTGAGGGGGTTGATGTTGGTGATGCCCGCGGGGGCAAGCTGCGCGACGCCCATGTAGGCCTCGTAGCCGAAGTCCACGGCCTGGCTGAGTTCCGCCTTGGCCCGGCGCGCCACGAAGGCGACGCCGCCGCTCCACTTGTCGGAGAAGCGCCATGCCACGGTGGGGGTGATGTCCACGGTCTCCAGCTGGCTGCGCAGGCCGTGGTAGCGCCCGATCCAGTTGTCGTCGTACTGCGTGGTGAGCCCGTAGGGGACGTTCACGGAAAGGCCCACCTTCAGGCGGGGGTTCAAGGACCACATGGCGTAGAGCGTGGGGGTGACGGCGCTCTTGGCGGCGTTGCCGGTGGAGGCCGGGCCGGAGATGGGGCTGAAGGGCGAGGCGGCGGGGATGCCGGCCCTGCTGGCGGCGCCGTTGCTGAACTTGGTGGAGGGCAGGATGTTGGTGAAGCCCACCTGCAGCTGGTTGCCCTCGAAGCGGTTGAGGACGGCCGGATTGAAGAACATGCCGCCGATGTCGGTGCTGCCGGCGCTGATGCCCGCATAGGAAAGGCCCTGGCCGCTGGCGCCCTGCTCCCGGAGCTGGAACCCGGAGGCCATGGCGTGGGGCGCCGCCGCCACGAGCAGGAGGGCCACCGTTGAAGCGGACAGTGAAACGCGGGAATGATTGGACATGCTATAGGCTCCTTGGTCCTTGTCGCGTGAAATCACGCTTTTTGCCGAATGGGCAGGCAGAACGGTAAACCTTATCAAGCCGGAAGGCGGGGAGCTCTTCTAAATTCCTTTTGAACCTCAATCTAATTGACCGCGGGTCAGTATTATCAAGATCGAGGTTTCCATGCGGCGTGCGTACCGACCCGAAGAGAAGGAGCTCAGGCGCAAGGCCATCCTTGCCGCCGCGGCCCAGCTCCTGGGCGCCTGCCGCTACCAGGACCTGCGCATGGTGGACCTGGCCCGGCGGCTGGGCATGGGCAAAGGCACCCTCTACCTCTACTTCCCCACCAAGGAATCCCTCTTCCTGGCCGTGCTGAAGGCAGAGATGGGAGGGTGGTTCCAGGGGGCCGCCCAGCGCCTGGAGGCCATGCGCCCCGGCGAGGATCCCGGGAAGGTCGCCGCCGCCCTCGTGCGCGAGCTCCTGGACCGGCCGCTCCTTCCCAGCCTCCAGGCGGGGGTCCACGGCGTGCTCGAGCAGAACGTGCCGCGGGAGGAGACCCTCGCCTTCGCGCGCTTCCTGCAGGACGGCGTGAACCGCGTGGGCGCCAGCCTGGAACGGGCCGTCCCGGCCCTGGCCCCCGGCCGGGGCGCCCAGTTCCTGCTGCGCTTCTACGGCCTGGTCATCGGCTCCCAGCTCATGTCCGGGCGGCCCCCCTCGGTGGCCGAGGCCCTGGCCGAACCCGGCCTCCACGTGTTCGACTTCACCTTCGAAGGGATCTTCACCGGGGCGGTGGTGGACCTGCTGAAGGGGATGCTGCAGGGGGAACCGGCTCTGGCCTAGTCGGTGACGAGCCCGGAAGGTAGGAAAGGGGCACCCGCAGCGGCTCGTCCATTCCCCGGAAGCGGAGCACCAGGATCGCCCGGGCCACCTCCTGGGCGGTGCGGCGGATGGCCAGGCGCTGCTCGGGCGCGGCGCCTGGGATGGGCCCCACCTGGAAGCCGGCGCCTTCCATCTCCGCGCCTTCGATGAGGAAGGGCTTGCCATCCCGGGCCTTCAGGACCAGGTCCTGGGAGGGCGCCGCCGGGTCCAGGAACACCACGCGGCTGGGAACGGCCTCGATGGGGTGGTGGAGCTTCCAGTCCAGGTAGAGGGTGAAGGCGGGCTGCAGGGGCGCGGTTGTCTCCACCCGCAGGGTCTCCAGGCCCAGGGTGGCACCGGGCGGGATCCGCGCGGGCCGCAGCGTCACGAGGAGGCGCGAGGCCGGCGTGCCGGGGACGACCTCGGTCTCCAGGTAGGGCGCCACCTCGCCCGCGAGGCGCAGGGCGGTGGGCTGGCCCGTCTCGCGGGTGAAGGTGAAGACGGCCTGGGGGCTTTCGTGGGGCGCGACGGCTCCCAGGCTCTTGCGCAGGGCGTCGACGGTGAGGTCGGCGCGCACGTCCAGGGCCACGGGCAGCCGGTACTCCCCCTGTGCGGGGTCATCGGTGAGAAGCCTCACGTTGCGGGCCTGGTGCCCCACGAAATCCGTGGGGTCCACCGTCAGGGTCAAGGCCAGGCTCTGGCCGGGCGCGAAGGGCCCTTCCAGCGCCGGCCCGCGCACGGCGACGCCGGGGGAGAGCTCCCCTACGCGCAATGCGATGGGGGCGTCGCTGACGTTGGTGAAGGTGTACTCGACGGTGCGGACCTCGCGGGGGCCGGTGCTGCCCAGGTGCACGCGGCCCGCGGGCTTCACCGCGAGCCGGGCCGGGGCCACGGCCGGGAGGGGCGCGGCGAGGAGCACCGCGAAGGGGAGGGCGAGGGGGATGCGCATGGACATTGGGTTTCCCTGGAAAGGTTGCGTCGCGTGCATCGAGGGACGAGGCAGTATCACACGCCTCGAACGGTCCGGCCAGCGTTCTATCTCGTTCATTTACAATTGAATACGTCCATATCTTCAATCGCGATTTCACATTAATTAACACGCCTCCCGCTGGGGAATCACTGATGATCCTTTCAGGTCATTCCTCCATCGTCCATAGTCCGCGTGCCGCAGGCGACCGTCGCCTCCGGCCGTATCTCCAGTAGCCGCTGGAGCCCTCCAACCCAACCTTGCGGGAGCATCGCATGGCTTCAAGCCGCCGTACCTACACCGTTCTCACCCTCGCCCTGGTCGTGGCCCCGGCGTTCGGCCAGGAGGCTGAACATGGCCGCCTCATGAACATGCGTGGCGCCCTGGGCCTGGACGCCCAGCATTCCTTCGCCCAGCGCAACGCCCTCCGGGACGAGGCGGGCCGCACCCACGTGCGCTTCCAGCAGCACTACCAGGGCGTCCCGGTGTTCGGCGGGATGGCGATCACCCACACGGAGCCCTCCGGCGTGGAGCGTGCCATCACCGACCACCTGGTGCGCCACATCGCCATCAACGTGCAGCCCAACCTCGCTCCGGCCGAGGCCGTGGCCGTGGCGCACGGGCACCTTTCCCCCCGCGGCGCCTACGCGGAACCCCCCACCGCCAGGCTGGTGATATATCCGGTCAAGGCCCTGGCGGCCAAGGCGGGCCGCCTGCGGGCCGCCAACGCCGAGGACTTCGAGGAGCAGGTGCTCGGGCAGGTCCTGGCCTACCACGTGCACACCTCCCTGCGGAACGAGGGCGAGACCCGGGACACCGACTACCTCGTCGACGCCCACACCGGCGCGATCCTGGAATCCTGGGACGACCTGCACACCACCGCCGCCGTGGGCTCGGGCAAGTCCCAGTTCAGCGGCACCGTGGCCCTCAACACCAACCTCAACGGCGCGTCCTACGAACTCAAGGACACCGTGCGCGGCATGAACATCGCCACCTACAACCTGAACCACGCCACCAGCGGCACCGGCACCCTCTACACCGACGCCGACAACGCCTGGGGCGACGGCACGAACTACACCGGCTCGACCACCTCCACCACCGGCGCCACGGGCCAGACCGCGGCGGTGGACGCGCACTACGGCGTGGGCATCACCTACGACTTCTACAAGAACGTCCTGGGCCGCAACGGCATCGACGGGGCGGGCAAGGCCACCTACAGCCGCGTGCACTACAGCAAGAGCTACGACAACGCCTTCTGGGACGACGCCTGCTTCTGCATGACCTACGGCGACGGCAGCTCCTTCAAGAGCCTCGAGGCCCCCGACGTGGCCGGCCACGAGATGAGCCACGGCGTGTGCGCCTCCACCGCGAACCTCACCTATTCCGGCGAGTCCGGCGGCCTGAACGAGGCCAACTCCGACATGTTCGGCAACATGGTCGAGCTCTACGCCCGCAATGGGTTCGCCATGCCCGCCACGGTGGCCAACACCGACGCCTGCTGGACCGTGGGCGAGCAGCTCTCCTCCACCCCCCTGCGCTACATGTACAAGCCCAGCCTGGACGGCAGCAGCCCCAACGCCTGGTCCTCCACCGTCAAGAACCTGGACGTGCACTACAGCTCGGGCCCGGCCAACCGCATGTTCTTCTTCCTGAGCCAGGGCGCCAGTTCCAGCAGCACCAGCAACTACTACAGCTCCTACGCGCCTTCGGGCTTTACCGGCATCGGCCCCGAGAAGGCCATCCGCATCTGGTACAAGGCCCTCACCACCTACATGACCTCGAGCACCAACTACGCCGCGGCCCGCACCGCCGCCCTGAGCGCGGCTTCGGACCTCTACGGAGCCGCCGGCGCCGAATACGCCGCCGTGCAGAACGCCTTCGGGGCGATCAACGTGGGCGCCCTGGCCTCCACGGGGGTCTCCGTAGCGGTCACGCCCGGCTCGGCCACCCTGGCCCCCGGCGCGACCCAGCAGTTCACCGCGGCCGTGAGCGGCAGCACCACCACCACCGTCACCTGGACCTGCACGGGCGGCACCGTCACCGCCGCCGGCCTCTACACCGCCCCCGCGACCGTGGGCACCTACACCGTGACGGCCACCTCCACCGCCGACACCAGCAAGTCGGCCTCGGCCACCGTCACGGTCGCCTCGGGCTCGGCCACCTACGCGGAAGCGGAAAGCAACGGCACCCTGGCCACCGCCAACGCGGTGGGCAACGCCGTCACGAAGATCACCGGCTTCGTGGGCACGACCACGGACGTGGACTACTTCAAGGTCGCGGTCAACCCCGGCGCCACCCTGACCGTCAACATGACCGGCCCCGCCAAGGACTACGACCTCTACCTGTACAATTCCGCCGGAACCCAGGTCGCCAGCAGCACCGGCGCCTCCTCCACGGAATCCGTCACCTACCAGAACTCCGGCGCCGCCGCGGCCAATTTCTACATCAAGGTCAACGGGTACAAGCGGGCCTACTCCACCACGGCCGGCTACACCCTCACCCTCACGCGCTGACGCGCGCCCGTTCCAGGGCGAGCATCACCCGCTTGCGCCCCTCTCCCCAGTGGTAGCCCCCGAGGGCTCCTGATCCCTGGATGATGCGGTGGCACGGAATGAGCCAGGCGATGGGGTTCCTGCCCACGGCAGCCCCCACCGCCCGGCTCGCCCCGGGCGCGCCCAGGGTGCGGGCCAGGTCGCCGTACGAGAGCACGCGGCCCTCGGGAATGGCCAGCAGGGCCTCCCACACCCGGAGCTGGAACGGGGACCCCTGGAGCAGCAGGGAGAGGGGCCTTCCCGCCTCGCCCCGGAAGCGGGCACCGAGGGCCTCGGCCAGGTGCGGGAGCGCCTCGCGCCGGAACTCCGCCCGGGGCCAGCGGGCCCGCAGCTCCGCCAGGGCGGGGCCGGGGTCGTCCCCCTCCAGGAAGGAGAGCCCGCACAGGCGCCCGTCCAGGGCCGCGAGGAGGGCCGGGCCGAAGGGCGTGGGCGCCACCGTCCAGGCCACCCGCACCCCGCTGCCGAGGTCCTTGAACTGGCCGGGCGTCATGCCCTCCAGGGTCAGGAACAGGTCGTGGAGGCGGCTGGGGCTGGACAGTCCCAGCTCCACGCTGGCCTCCAGCACGGAGCGGGAGTCCCGCAGGAGGTCCCGGGCCTCCCGGAGGGTCAGGTACTGGAGGAACCGCTTGGGGCTGATGCCCGCCCACCGCTGGAACATCCGCTGGAAATGGAATTCGCTCACCCCGGCCTGGGCGGCCACGTCCGAAAGGCGCGGCTGGTCCCGCACGCTTTCGCAGAGGAACCGGATGGCCCTGGCGCACCGCGTGAAATCGCTCTCGGACATGGCAATCCCTCCGGAACCCAGCTTCGGGCCGCCGGAGGGAGGCCGCAATCCGGATCTTGCTACGGAATCCGGAAGATGGCGGCGAGGTCGCCGCCCGTGGGGATGATGCGCCCGGCCTTGAGGCAGGTCTCGAAGCCGCCCCGCACCCAGTCCCGGACGCGGTAGAGGGAGGCGAAGTTCCAGGCCGGCGTGGCCTCGCCCTGGCCGCCCACGATCTCGCCGCCGCGGCGGACGTTGTCCGACATCCAGGAGGGCAGGGTGAGGTGGTAGGGGTTGCGCATCACTTCGCCCTTGTGGAAGGACGTGGCCGCCACCAGGTCCGCCACCTCCCCGGGGGTGGACTGGATCATGAGGTTGGGGTCGGTCATGGGGTGCCAGTACTCGGTCTCGATGACGCGGCACTTGAAGGCGGGGCCCAGGGTCTTCAGGGCGTCCACCACCAGGTGGTGGGTGCCCAGGTGGGTGCTGTTCCAGTCCTGGTCGTGGGGGATCACCACCAGCGTGGGGCGGTGGTAGGAAAGGATCTGGGCGATGGTCTCCACCGAGGTGGCCCAGCCGTCGGGGTTGCCGCCCCGGGTCTTGGGATTCACGCTGGCGAGGCCGTTCTGCCGGGTGGTGATCAGCTCGAAGCCCAGGAAATGGCAGGCCCCGTACATCTCCTGGAGGCGGGCTTCCTGGCGGTCCACGCGGCTGCCCTGGGTCACGGCCACCACGCACACGCGGTAGCTGAGCTCCCGGCGCAGGCGCAGGGTCAGGGCGCCGGTGATGGACTCGTCGTCGGGGTGCGGGGCGAAGACCAGAACCCGGGGGGCGTTGTCCATGAGCCGGGGCGCGGGGGCGGGGGGCAGCTCGCCCAGGGGCATGGCCCGGGCCTCCTCCTGCAGCTTGACGTATTCCTCAACGTAGTGGGTGTAGGGATGACTCACGGTCCTTACTCCTATGCCAGACGGATACCCATGAATACCACGATGCCCGGGGCCGGGCACCCCCTTATTGGATGCCTAACCCGGTAGGCTTTCCAGCGCTTTATCCAGCAGCCCGTTCATTTCCGAACACTGCTTCTGGATCCGCGAGGCGATCCGGGCGGCCTCGGGCGCGCCGCAGGTCTCCTCCAGCAGCTGAGCCATGAGGAGGATGCTGTTGAGCGGGTTGCGCAGGTCGTGGGCCAGCCTGCGCATCGCCTGGCGGTGGTCCGCCCTGGCCCCGGCCAGCGCGGACACCCGGCGCGCCTGCGTTTTGTGGAGGATTCGTGTCCGCATGGAGCCTCCGGGGCCGGGTTCTGGCTATGAGCGTAGGACCATTCACTAATTGTTCAATGCAAACCTGGTCCCGCCCGGCGGGACCCGTTGCGCCGGGGGGCCATCCCTGCCTGAATGAGGTTATGACTTTCGCCGATTTGACCTACCTCGTCGTGGACACCGAGACCACCGGGCTCAGCCCCGCCGCCGACCGGGTCGTGTCGGTGGCCGGCGTCTGGGTGCGGGCCGGGGAGGGCCTCATGCGCCGGGAGAGCTTCCTGGTGGACCCCGGCATCCCCATCCCGCCCGAGGCCTCGGCCATCCACCACATCGTGGACCGGCACGTGGCTGGCGCCCCCGCCCTGGCCGAGGTGCTTCCCGTCTTCCAGAAGGACGACTTCGACGCCTACGCCGCCCACAACGCCGCGTTCGACTTCGGGTTCCTGCCGCGGGCCGGGCGCCCGGTCCTTTGCACCATGCGCCTGGCCCGCAAGGTCTGGCCGAAGCTCGGCCGGTATTCCAACCAGTACCTGCGGTACCGCCTCTCCCTGGAGGTGGCCGAGGCGGAAGGCCTGCCCGCCCATGAAGCCCTTTCGGACGCCCTGGTGACGAGCCGCCTCCTGCTTCACGAGCTGGCCTGGCTCCGGGAGAATCCCCAGCCCGGCGTGGAGACCCTCCAGGACCTCATCGCCTGGGCCGAAGCCCCCAGCCTGCTGGAGACCTGCCAGTTCGGGAGCAAGCACCGGGGCGTGCCCTGGTCCCAGGTGCCCCGGGACTACCTCGCGTGGATGAAACGGGAGGTCAAGGACATGGACCCGGACCTCCGGCACACCGTGGACCATTACCTGCAGCGGGTCTGAACGGCTGCCGGGCCCGGGTTGTGCGTTCCATCACCAATTGTCCGGGCGTGGGATGCCGGCCCCGGGCCGTTCCGCGGGGCTGTTGCATATAAGATGAATATTGATTGATCTTATCAATCGTGGTCCGCGCGTTCGTTCATTCGATCCGTAAGCGAGGATTCACCGGTATTTTCCAGGCTCGCGAAATTCCGCTGACCCTACAATAGCGGTTCGAGGGCAGATCGAGGTCTGGTGGAGCCCCCGCCATGGTTGGCGCGGCTCTGCCCCCACTTTACCGAAACGCTTGGAGGAAGCGGATGGACACCAAGGCCAAGAAGGAGATGCTCGAAAAGCTGCGCGGGGAGGCGCTCCTCGGGGGCGGCCAGGACCGCATCGACGCCCAGCACGCCAAGGGCAAGATGACCGCCCGCGAGCGGGTGGAGGCCTTCCTGGACAAGGGCTCCTTCCGGGAGCTGGACGCCTTCGTGGCCCACCGCACCCACGACTTCCAGATGGACAGGAAGACGTTCCTGGGCGACAGCGTGGTCACCGGCTGGGGCCAGGTGGAAGGTCGCCCCGTCTACGTCTTCAGCCAGGACTTCACCGTCCTGGGCGGAAGCCTGGGCGAGGTGCACGCGGAGAAGATCTGCAAGGTGATGGACCTGGCCGTCAAGAACGGCGTGCCCGTGGTGGGCCTGAACGACAGCGGCGGCGCGCGGATCCAGGAGGGCGTGGTGAGCCTCGGCGCCTACGCGGACATCTTCCTGCGCAACACCCTGGCCTCGGGCGTGGTGCCCCAGATCAGCGCCATCCTCGGCCCCTGCGCGGGCGGCGCCGTCTACAGCCCGGCCCTCACGGACTTCATCATGATGGTGAAGAAGACCAGCCACATGTTCATCACGGGCCCCGACGTGGTGAAGACCGTCACCCACGAGGACGTCTCCATGGACGACCTGGGCGGCGCGGGCATCCACGCCAGCAAGAGCGGCGTGGCCCACTTCGTGGCCGAGGACGAGAAGGATGCCCTGGCGGGCCTGCGCAACCTGCTGTCGTACCTGCCCTCCAACAACATGGAGGACCCGCCCCGGGTGGAGACCGGCGACGACCCCGCCCGGCGGGAGGAGGCCCTCGACGCGATCGTTCCCGACGATCCCCGCAAGGCCTACGACATGCACGAGGTCATCGGCCACGTGGTGGACAACGGGGAGTTCCTGGAGGTCCACGCCGCCTTCGCGGGCAACATCATCGTGGGCTTCGCCCGCATGGACGGGCACACCGTGGGCATCGTGGCCAACCAGCCGATGGTGCTCGCCGGCGTCCTGGACATCGACGCCTCGGTGAAGGGGGCGCGCTTCGTGCGCTTCTGCGACGCCTTCAACATCCCCATCATCACCTTCGAGGACGTACCCGGCTTCATGCCCGGCGTTGACCAGGAGCACCGGGGCATCATCCTCCACGGCGCCAAGCTGCTCTACGCCTACTGCGAGGCCACGGTGCCCAAGCTCACCGTCATCACCCGGAAGGCCTACGGAGGCGCCTACGACGTGATGAGCTCCAAGCACATCCGCGGCGACTACAACGTCTCCTGGCCCACGGGCGAGATCGCCGTCATGGGCCCCGACGGCGCGGTGAACATCATCTTCCGCAAGGAGATCGCCGAGGCCGCGGACCCCGCCGCCCGTCGCGCCGAGCTCATCGAGCTCTACAAGGACAAGTTCGCCAACCCCTTCGTGGCCGCGGGCCGGGGGTACCTGGACGACGTGATCGATCCCGCCGACACGCGCGCCCGGCTCATCGAGGCCCTGCGGATCACCCGGAACAAGCGCGATTCGAACCCTCCACGCAAGCACAGCACCATGCCTTTGTGAGGTGAGAGATGGGCAACAAGACCAGCATCAAGGAACTCGCCAGGCACCTCGCCACGCCCTACAGCCACCTCGAACTCGGCCAGGTCAACGACCACGCCGCCTACGTCATGAACTTCAAGGACGTGTTCCCCTTCCACCGGCACATCCAGGACGAGCTGTACCTGGTGCTCCAGGGGGAGATCACCATCCGGTTCAAGAACGCGGCCCCCATCCGCCTGCGCAAGGGCGAGAGCACCGTCGTCCGGGCCTACACCACCCATTCCTCCGAATCCCTGGAGGGGGCGCTGGTGCTCATGGTCAAGCCCAAGGAAATGTTCCCCCATCCCTCTGAAGTGGAGTAGCGGACATGGCAGCCACCCCCCTGATGATCTGCGAGACCCTCCTGCGGGACGCGCACCAGAGCCTCCTGGCCACGCGCATGCGCACGGAGGACATGCTTCCCCTCTGCGAGGCCCTGGACGGGATCGGCTACTGGTCCCTGGAGGTGTGGGGCGGAGCCACGTTCGATTCCGCCATCCGGTTCCTGGGCGAGGATCCCTGGGAGCGCCTGCGGGCCCTCAAGAAGGCCTTGCCCAGGACGCGGCTCCAGATGCTGCTGCGCGGCCAGAACGTGGTCGGCTACAAGCACTACCCCGACGACATCCTGGAGCACTTCGTCGGCCTGGCCCGGAAGAACGGCATTGACGTTTTCCGCATCTTCGACGCCCTGAACGACCTGCGCAACATGGAACCCGCCATGCGCTTCGCCAAGGCCGCCGGCGGCCACGTGCAGGGGACCATCTCGTACACCATCAGCCCCTTCCATACCGACGCCGCCTTCGTGCAGATGGGCAAGGACCTGAAGTCCCTGGGGGCCGATTCCATCGCCCTCAAGGACATGGCCGGACTGATCACCCCCTACGTCGCCTACGACCTCGTCAAGGCGCTCAAGGAGGAGGTGGGGCTCCCGGTGCAGCTGCACACCCACTACACCTCGGGCTTCGGTTCCGCCGCGCTCGTCAAGGCGGCGGAGGCCGGCGTGGACGTGGTGGACACGGCCATCTCGTCCATGTCCATGTCCACGTCCCAGCCCCCCACCGAGACCATCGTGGCCGCCCTCAAGGGCCAGCCCCGGGACACGGGCCTGGACCTGGGCCGGCTCGCCGACATCAGCCGGCGCATGGAGAAGGTCCGCAAGAAGTACGCGAGCTTCGAGGCGGGCGTGGCGGCCGTGGACGTCAACGTGCTCCAGTTCCAGGTGCCCGGCGGCATGCTGAGCAACCTCGTGGGCCAGTTGCGCTCCCAGGGCGCCATGGACAAGTACTACGACGTGCTGGACGAGATCCCCAGGGTGCGCAAGGAGATGGGCTATCCGCCCCTGGTGACCCCCTCCAGCCAGATCGTGGGCACCCAGGCCACCCTCAACGTGGTGCTGGGCGAGCGGTACAAGGTGATCCCCGAGGAGGTGAAGCAGTACTTCCGGGGCTGCTACGGCAAGCCCCCGGCGCCCATGGATCCCGACATCCAGAAGCTGGCCATCGGCAGCGAGAAGCCCATCACCTGCCGCCCCGCCGAGCTCCTGGAGCCCGGGTGGGAGGCCGCGAAGAAGGAGATCGGGGACCTGGCCGAAAGCGACGAGGACATCTGCTCCTACGCGCTCTTCCCCCAGATCGCCAAGCCCTTCCTGGCCCGGCGCAGGCAGGGGCTGGGCGGCAAGGAGGAGGTGGCCGCGGCCATCGCCGCCGCGCTCTTCGCCCAGGCCGACGCCAAGGCCGCCAAGCCCGCCGCCGGGCCCGCGCCCGCGGCCTCCATGTGGAAGATGGCCGGCAGGACCGGCGCCCAGAGGGGATGGTGATCCGATGCCCACGAAATTCAAGCTGACCCTCGAAGGCAACGCCTACGACGTGGAGCGCCGCGAAGGCCTCATGGTGGTCAACGGGGTGGAATTCTCCCTGGCCGCCAAGGAGAACCAGATCCTGGTCGCCGGCACCCCCCACACCGTCAAGCTCGGCTCCGGCGTGGCCGAGGTGGACGGCATCACCTACGCCATTTCCGCCGAGGGCCTGGAGGAACCCGCCCCGTCCAGGGGCCGGCGAACCGCCAGTACCGCCGCCGCCGCCGAGGCCGGCGCCCTGGTGGCCATCATGCCCGGGCTCATCATCAAGATCCTCAAGAAGGAAGGGGACCGGGTGGAGGCCGGCGAGGTGGTCCTCGTCCTGGAGGCCATGAAGATGCAGAACGAACTCCAGGCCAAGGCCGCGGGCGTCATCCGCCAGATGAACGTCAAGCAGGGCGACAACGTGGAGATGCGCCAGGTGCTCTGCGTCATCGAGTAGGCGGGTAATGAAAGGGGGCCCCTCTTCGCCGTTTCGGCCGCCCATGCCCTGGGCGGCCGGAATTTTTCGGTGAACCCGGGTCTTGATTCGTTTTTTTTACGCCTATATTGATCCGGGAGGCTGGTGGTTTCCAGCATTCCAGGGATGATGCCCCGGAAGGTTTGAACGTCCTTTTGAGCTTATTTTTACCATTTACTTATTCTGAATCTGACCCACATTGTGTATTGTCTTGGCGAGGCATACACATCATGCGAACCAACATTGTGATTGATGATGAACTTATGCGTGATGCACTCAGGGTTACGGGTTTGAAGACCAAGCGGGAGGCCGTGGAATTGGGCCTCAGGACGCTGCTCCAGTTACGGAGGCAGGAGGAGGTCCGAAAATTTCGGGGGAAGCTCCCCTGGGAAGGTGATCTTGACGCCATGAGGAGTGATGGATGATATTTGTCGATTCCAGCGTCTGGATCGACTTCTTCCGGGGAACGGGAACGCCCCAGGCCGATCTGCTGGACGACCTTCTGGGGAAGGAGCCGCTCGTGGTGGGGGATCTGGTCCTTGCCGAGGTGCTCCAGGGGTTCCAGACCGACCGGGATTTCAATCGCGCGAGGACGTTGTTGGCGTCATTCGAGACGGTCCGCGTGGTGGATCCGGAGGTTGCGGTCCAGGCGGCGCGAAATTTCAGATTCTTGCGTTCGAAT
>DBMS01000308.1 GCA_002297665.1 Holophagaceae bacterium UBA692
GACCCGGCCGTCGGTGTCCGTCCGGCTTTCGATGGCGGTGAACCCCTGCTGCAGCGGCGTTCCCAGAGGCATCCGGGCGCGCTGCAGCCAGGCGCCGGCGGCGATGCCGGCCTGGGTCGCCGTGACCGGGGCGGCCAGGGCCGCGGTGCCCGCGGCGAGGAGAAGGCCCAGGGCCGTGAACCGGCAACGGGGGGGCAGCAATCGCATGGTTCCTCCAGGGCACTCCGCGTGGCGTCAGGGGGAATCCGGAAACCCGGGGGGCTCCCGTCTTCGTACGCGGGTGGATACGGACGAAGGCGATTCCGCCCACCCGGCGGGGTCCATGGTCGCGCTTCCCGCGCTCCGCCCGAAGTTAATTTAAGTTAAGTGCCCAGGCGGGTTTCAGAACTCCAGCTCCACATTGTCCTCCACCGCGGCGCCCGGTTCGCCCAGGGTGCCGACCCGGAGGTGGAAGACGATGCCCGAAAGGGATTCCGGACGGATGCGGGCGTCCCGGCCGTTGAAGGCGGCCACGGTCCTGCCGGAGCGGTCCTTGACGAGGTAGCGGATGGCCTTGAGGGCGCGGGGCCGGTCCATGGCGTCCAGGACGAGGCCGCTTCGCCAGGTGCGGAGCAGGGGCCGGGCCGGGTCCGCCCAGGCGTCCTGCCCGTGGAAGGTGACCACCCGGAGCCCGGAGTTCTCCACGACGAAGGCCAGTTCCACCTGGAGGGGGAGGGTCAGGCCGGCGGCGACGGCCCGGGGCGCGTCCACCCGGAGGGTCACGTCCAGCGCGCGCCGGGCCGGTGCGGCCAGGACCGGGAGGGTGGCCAGGAGGATGGGGAGGAGGCGCATGGGGGCGTGCCTGGGGGATTCCGGGGCTACTTCTTCTTCCGGGGCGGAACGGCCTTCTGGCGCTCCGAGTCGGCTTTCTCCGTGGCGCTGGAGAGCACCACGATGGAGATGCGGCGGTTCTGGGGATCCTTGGGATCCTTGTCCTCCAGGGGCTGGGTGGCCGCGTACCCCGTGACGCGCTGCACCTGGCCCGCGCGCAGGCCCGAGGCCTCCAGGACGCGCCGGGCGGAGTTGGCGCGGTCGGCGCTCAGCTCCCAGTTGGTGTAGGCCTGGTTGGGGTACTGCACGGCGTCGGTGTGGCCTCCGATGAGGATGTGGTTCGGGAGCTTGCCCAGCTCCTGGGCGATCTCCTTGAGAATGGCCAGGGTGTAGGGCTTGAGGGTGGCCGAGCCGGAATCGAAGAGCACCTGGGAGGCGCGGTCCTGCACCTGGATGCGCAGGCCCTCGGCGGTGAACTCGAACGAGATCTGGTTGGAGAAGGCCTGGAGGAGCTTGTCCTCCCGGAAGGCCTTGTCGATGGTCTGGGCCGTCTCCTCCATGGTCTTGCGTTCCTTCTCCCCGTCGTCCTCCTCGATGAGCACGGCCTCGGGGCCGCTGCCCCCGTCCCCGGTGCCTTCCTTCATGCCGCGGCCGCCGGGGAGGATGCCGGATTTCTCCAGCTTGTAGGCTTCCATGATCGCCTTGCCCTTCTCGGTGTTGAAGAAGTTGGGGTCCTGGAAGCTTCCGGCGATGCCGGCCTTGGTGTTCGACGAGGCGCTGGCCAGGAGCCACATGAGGAGGAAGAAGGCCATGAGGGCGGTGACCAGGTCGGCGTAGGCCACCTTCCAGGCGCCGCCGTGGGCGGCGGCGTGACCGCCCTTCTTCTTGACGAACTTGATTTTGACTTCGGGCTGCTGCTCGGCCATCTGGGGTTACCGGGGCTTGATCTGGCGGACCACTTCTTCCAGTTCCTGGGAGCCGGGGCGCTCGGGGGTGGGGATGTTGCGGCGGGCGAACTCCACGGCGGTCACGGGGGCCGCGCCGTTGCCGAAGGCCACCAGGCCCGCGCGCAGGGCGTTGAAGAAGGCGCCCTCGGAGGCCAGCACCTGGTCGATGTTCTTGGAGAGGGGCTGGAACACGCCGTAGGCCAGGAAGATGCCCAGGAAGGTGCCCACCAGGGCCGAGCCGACCTTGCCGCCGATGACGTTGGGGGGCTGGTCCAGGAAGCCCATGGTGATCACCACGCCCATGACGCAGGCGCAGATGCCGAAGGCCGGGAACCCGTCGGCCATGACGCCCACGGCGGCGCCCGGGGCGGCGGACTCGGCGTGATGCACGTCAAGATCCATGTCCATGACCTGGTCGATCTCGTCGATCTTGGCTGAACCATTAATAAGGAGCTTCATGGAATCGCAGAAGAAGTCCATGGCGTGATGGTCGTGCATCACCGCGGGGTATTTCTTGAAGATGTTGGAACTGTGGGGGTCGTTCACGTCCTGCTCCAGGGCGAGCAGGCCGCCCTTCTTGATGTTCACGTAGACCTCGTACTGGAGCATGAGGGACTCCATGTACACGGCCTTGGTGTATTTGCTGCCCTTGAGCGGCTTGCCGAGGTTGGCCACCACGGACTTGATGGTGTTCAGGGTGTTCCCGGCCAGGAAGGCGCCCACGGCCGCCCCGAACAGGATGGTGCCTTCGGCGGGCAGCGGCTCGAGGAGGACATGGATCTTTCCTCCTTCCATGAGATAGCCGGCCATGACGGCCCCGATCACCACCACCAGACCAATTATGAAAAACATGTACAAAGCTCCCACTTCGTGTTTCGGAAACCCGAGCCGTGACCTTAAATCTAGCTTAGAAAAGCCCCCGCTCTGCCAAGATGAAATACATAATATTGGGCCCCGTGGAAGCCCCTGGGTCCGACGGAGCAACCCAACATGACCAGACGCAGACCTTTCCAGTCCTTCGGAGTGGATTCCCCGGTGTTCTTCCAGGGCTGGCATCCCTTTTCCACCGATGCCCTCGCGGCCGCCTTCGCGGGCGCGGGAGGCGTGGGGGTGATCCGCATGCCGGCCTTCCCGGACACCGAAGCCCTCATCAAGCGCCTGGCGGAGCTGCGCCAGGGCGGGGAACTGGGCCTGGACTTCCGGGGCGTCCTGGGGGACGTCTCCGCCCGCATGGAAACCGCCGCCCAGAACCTGGCCGCCTTCGTCATGCACGGATCCGAGCTTCTCCCCGAGCGCCTGGAGGCCCTGCGGGCCTGGGGGCTGCCGCGGGTGGTGGAGGTGCGGGACGAGGACGAGGCCGTGCGGGCCGAGGCGGAAGGGGCCGCCGCCCTCCTCGCGGCCGAGGGGGAAGGCCTTTCCGAGCGCCTCCGCCGGATGATCCGCTCCACCAATCTCCCCTGCTTCGCCCCCGCGGGCGCCGAGGGGGAAGGCCGGGCCCTGCTCACCGAGGGCGCCGCCGGCCTGCAGTTGCGGACTCCCGCCCTCCTGCGGGAAGGGGCGGCCGATTTCCTGGCCTCCTTCCGCAAGCGCCTGGCCGAGGTCCTGGGCGAGCCCGCCCTGGAGAAGCTGGTGGACCACCCCGCCCCCGAGCTGCCGCGCCTGCGCATCCGGAACCTGGACATCCCCTACCCGGTCATCCAGGGGGGCATGGGCATCGGCGTGAGCTGGGACCGCCTGGCGGGCAACGTGGCCCGCTGCGGCTGCGTCGGCATCGTCTCGGCCATCGGCACCGGCTACCGGTACCCCGAGACCGCCTCCCAGGTGCAGGGCCGGCCCCTGCAGGCCGAGAACCTGAACAGCACCCCCGCCCTCAAGCGCATCCTGCGCAGCGCCCTGGACATCGCCGGCGGCCACGGGGCCGTGGGCGTGAACATCCTTTGCGCCATCAACGAATATGAACGCGTGGTCCGGGACTCGGTGGAGGCCGGGGCCCAGCTCATCATCTCCGGGGCGGGCCTTCCCCTGGCCCTTCCCGAGTACGTGGGCGACGCGGACGTGGCCCTGGTGCCCATCGTGTCGTCGGCCCGGGCCCTGAAGCTCATCTGCAAGACCTGGCAGCGCAAGTTCAACCGGCTTCCCGACGCCGTCGTGCTGGAGGGCCCCGAATCCGGCGGCCACCAGGGCTTCTCGCTGGAACAGTGCGCCGATCCGGCCTACAGCCTCGATTCGCTCCTGGCCTCGGTGGTGGAGGAGCGGGACCAGTGGGGCGACTTCCCCGTCATCGCCGCCGGCGGCGTGTGGGACCGGGAGGACATCGACCGCCTCATGGCGCTGGGCGCCGGCGGGGTCCAGATGGCCACGCGGTTCATCGGCACCTTCGAGTGCGACGCCCATCTCAACTTCAAGGGCGTGATCCTCAAGGCCGACAAGGACACCATCGCGCTCCACGGTTCCCCCGTGGGCATGCCGGCCCGGGGCGTCAAGACGGCCCTCCACCGCCGCATCGCCGAGGGGGTGGCCCCCCGCATCCGGTGCATCAGCAACTGCGTGTCCCCCTGCGAGCACGGCAAGGGCGCCGAGCGGGTGGGGTACTGCATCGCCGACAGCCTCGGGGACGCCTGGGGCGGCGACACGGAATCCGGGCTCTTCTTCACCGGGAGCAACGGCTGGAAGCTCAATGAACTGGTCCATGTCCGGGACCTCATCGGCGAGATCACGCAGGACTACGGGCTGACGCGCCTCCAGGCATAGACTGGAGGCTCGGAGGCGGGCCATGGCAGCTGAAGTGGTCGTCGTGGGCAATGTCGGCATCGATACGAACGTGTACCTCCCGGGCCGGGACATCGACTTCAAGGTGGAGGCCAACTTCACCCTGGACCTGGACTGCGTGGGGCAGGCGGGGGGCTACGCCTCCCGCGGCTACGCCCGGCTGGGGCTGGCCACGGCCTTCATCGGGTGCGTGGGGGACGACTTCAGCGGGCGCTTCGTCCGCGAGGAGCTGACCGGGGACGGCATCGACCTGCGGGGGCTCTTCCTGGACCCGGAAGGCACCAGCCGCAGCGTCAACCTCATGGGCCTGGACGGCCGGCGCAAGAACTTCTACGACGGCAAGGGGCACATGCGCCTGCGCCCGGACCTGGAGCTCTGCCGCGCGATCCTCCGGGGGGCCCGCCTGGCCCACGTGCATCTTCCCAATTGGGCCCGGGAGCTGCTTCCCGTCGCCCGGGCCGAGGGGCTTACGGTGGCCTGCGACCTGCAGGACGTGGTGGACCTGGACGACCCCTACCGCCAGGACTTCATCGACGGGTCCGACATCCTCTTCCTTTCCGCGGCCAACCACCGGAGCCCCGGACCCCTCATCCGCAGGCTCCTGGCCCGGAACCCGCGGCAGATCGTCGTCGCCGGCATGGGGGCGCGGGGCTGCGCCCTGGGCGCGGCCGGGAGGGTGAGGTATTTCCCGCCGGTGGCTTCAGGCATTCCCGTGGTGGACACCAACGGCGCCGGTGACGGCCTGGCGGTGGGGTTCCTGGTGAGCCGCGTGCTGGAGGGGCGGTCCCTGGAGGAATCCATCGTCCGGGGCCAGATCACGGCCCGCCACACCTGCGGCCAGAAGGCCTGCTCCGGTTCGCTCATCACGCGGGACGAACTGGAGCGGGCCTTCCGGGCGCTTTGATCACCAGATGCGGATGCAGTCGGCCGGGGAGCGCCACATGGCCTGGCCTTCCTTCACCCCGAAAGCCTGGTGGAACTCGGGAATGTTGGAGAGGGGACCGATCACCCGCCACTTGGCGGGGGCGTGCACGTCGCTGAGCAGGCGGGTCCGCAGCACCTCGTCGTGCTGCTGGGTCATCCAGCCCAGGGCGTAGCCCAGGAAGTACCGCTGCATGGGGGTCAGGCCGCCGATCTTCTCGCCCTTGCGGAACTGCTCGGTCTTCTTGAAGGCGTCGATGCCCAGGAGGATCCCCCCGAAGTCGGCGATGTTCTCGCCCAGGCTGGCCTTTCCGTTGATGTGCAGGCCCGGCAGGGGCTCGTAGGCGTCGAACTGGCGGATCATGCCCGCGGCCCGGGCGTTGAATTTCTCCCCGTCCTCCTTCGTCCACCAGTCGGAGAGGTTGCCTTTGGCGTCGAACTGGCGGCCCTGGTCGTCGAAGCCGTGGGTGATCTCGTGGCCGATGGTGGAGCCGCCGGTGTAGCCGTACACGAGGGCGTCATCCAGGTCCGCGTCGGCCGCGCCGGGGACCATCATCTGGGCGGCGGGGAGCACGATCTCGTTGTTGGAGGGATTGTAGTAGGCGTTGTAGGTCTGCGGGGTCATGTGCCATTCGGTGCGGTCCACGGGCTTGCCGTACTTGGACAGCATGTCCGCGTAGCGCCAGCGGGAGGCGTTCATCATGTTGGTGCAGTACGCGTCCCGGGCGACGATCAGCGTCGAGAAGTCCTTCCACCGGTCCGGGTAGCCTACCTTGGGGGTGATGCCGGCCAGCTTGGCCTGGGCCTTGGCCTTGGTGGCCGGGCTCATCCAGTCCAGGCGGTCGATGCGCTCCTTGTAGGCCTCGCGGATCCGCTCGACCATGGTCTCGTAGCGCTGCTTGGCCGCCGGCGTGAAGTAGGCCTTCACGAACAGCTTGCCCAGGAGCATGCCCATGGCCCGCTCCTGGGCGTCCAGGACGCGCTTCCAACGGTCCCGGGGCTGGCGCTGGCCGGAGAGGGCCTGGCCGTAGAACTTGAAGTGCTCCTCCTGGAAGGCCTTGCCCAGGTAGTCGGCATACGTGTCCACGAGGCGCAGGCGCAGGTAGTCCTGGAGGACCTCCACGGGGGTGGCGGCCAGCAGGGTCTCCAGCGCCCCGAAGAACTCGGGCTGGCCGACGATGACGGTGGCCGGGTTGAGGTTCCATTCCTTGAAGCGGTCGGCCCAGACGATGGAGGGCGTGCGCGAGGCGGTGAGCTCGGCCGGGGTCATCTTGTTGTAGTTCTTCTCGGGGTCCCGGAGGTCCTCGAGCTTGCGGGAGGTCTTGGCCAGCGCGGTCTCGAAGGCCATGACGCGAATGGCGGCGTCCCCGGACTTCCCGCGGCCCAGGAGGTGGAGGGTGCGGTCCAGGTGGGCGAGGTAGGCCTCCCGGATCTTCGCGACGCCCTTCTCGGGGTTGAAGTAGAAGTCCCGCTCGGGAAGCCCGAGGCCGTCCTGGTAGAGGTGGAGGGTCATCTCCTCGCTGTTCTTCTCGTCCTGGTCCACGGACACGGCGAAGAGGGCGCCGGTGCGCAGCGGGCTCCAGGCGAAGGCCAGGTTCGCGGCGTCCCGGGCGGTGCGGATGGCGTCCACCTTGGCCAGCTCGGCCTGGAGCGGCTGGAGGCCCTGACGCTCGATGCGGGCCTCATCCATGGCCGCCGACCAGAAATCCCCGACCTTCCGTCCATCGGCGTCGGCGGGATGGGCCGCGGCCTCCTGGTTGATCCGGCGGAGGTTGGCATAGGTCTGCTCCCGCAGGACCTTGCCGATGCCCCAGGCGGATTCCGAGGGGGGGATGGGGTTGCGCTTGAGCCAGCCGCCCACCGCGTAGGTGAAGAAGTCCGCGCCCGGGTTCACGGTGGTGTCCATGACCCCGGCCAGGTAGTCGGCCTTGGGAGCGGGGGGCGGCGCCGCCACGGCGCAGGCGGTGAACGCGCAAAGCGCGGCCAGATGTCGGGGGAAGGTCATGGGCAGCTCCTGTCTATGGGTCGATCCTACCGGGATCGGGGCCGGATGGGGGGCCCTCCATGCGGTACGCAAGCAGGCAGGCGTCTTTGCGGCCCGGAAGGGGGATCCGGAAGGTGGGCGCCCGGCCGGGCACCTCGAAGGTGTTGCTCACGAACAGGGTTCCCGGCCGCATTTCGCTCCGGGCCTTTTCCCACAGCCCGGGCATGGGGGCCGGGCTGAGGAAGGCGTAGACCACCTCGAAGCCCGAGAGGTCCTGGTTCCAGAGGCTGCCCCAGTGCACCCGGCAGTTGCCGCGCACGGGCAGGGTGCGGAGCCAGGCCACGGCGAAGGTGAGGGGCGAGGCCTCCACCCCCAGGAAGAAGCCGTCGGGGCGCCTGCGGGCCAGGAAGGCCAGGGGCCCGCCCAGCCCCGCGCCGAGGTCGGCCAGGCGCGTGAGCCCCAGGGGACACAGGGCGAGGAGCGCCTCCCAAGCCGCCCGGTTGGAGTTGTACAGCGGGACCCGGGTGAGGACCCCCCCGCCATAGACCAGGAGAAGCGCGGCCAGGCCCGCCGGCCACACCCAAGGGGGCGGCATGTGACGGAGCAGCAGGTCCAGGAGGTAGGGGAAGAACAGGAGCCCCGGCACCCACCGGGCCCCCAGTCCCAAACCCAGGCCCGAACCCGCGGCCAGGATGCCCATGAG
>DBMS01000088.1 GCA_002297665.1 Holophagaceae bacterium UBA692
CATGGACCCGATGCTCCTGGAGGCGCTGCTGGCCCATGAGCTGGCCCATGTGCGGCGCTTCGACTACCTCGCCAACCTTCTTCAGACCGCCGTGGAGACCCTGCTCTTCTACCACCCCGGGGTGTGGTGGATCTCGGGGCGCATCCGGGCGGAACGCGAACTCATCTGCGACGAACTCGCGGCCGGGGCGCTGGGCGAACCGCGGCGCCTGGTCCTGGCCCTGAGGGAGCTGGACCTCTTCCAGCTCTCCAACACCCAACCGGCCCAGGCGGCCCACGGAGGCAATCTCATGAACAGGATCCGACGTCTCATCCAGCCCGAACCGCGGCCCATGGCGTGGAAGCTCGCGCTCGCCATCGCGGGCTTCACCACGCTCTGCGGCGCCAGCGCGGCCCTGGCCCGCGTCCAGACGGAATCGAAAAAGCAGGACGTGCCGTACGCCATCGTCAGCAAGAAAAAGGACGGCATCACCCGCTCCGGTCAAGGCATCCCCAGCAAGGAGCTCCGGCGCCTGCGCGGACAGATGGCGGACGATTTCTTCTGGTTCCGGTCCGGCGGCAAGGACTACGTGGTCAGCGACCCCGCCCTGGTGGCCCGGGCCCGTGCGCTCAACCAGCCCATGGAGGATCTCGGGAGCCAGATGGGCGCCCTGGGCGGGGAGATGGGCGAAGTGGGCCGCAGGCAGGGCGACATCGGCCGCCAGCAGGGCGACGTGGGCAGGAAGCAGGGGGAAATTGGCCGCAAGCAAGGGGAGATCGGCCGCCAGATGGGCGAGATCGGGCGCCAGCAGGGCCTGGTCGGGGCACGCATGGAGAAGGTCGAGCGCCAACTCGACAACGATCACCTCAAGCCCGCAGAACGCAAGACCCTGGAAAAGCAGCTGGAGGACCTCGAGGCGTCCATGCGCGCCCTGGACAAGCAGATGGAGGCCCTGGAAGCGCCCATGGAAGCCCTGGGCCGCGAGATGGAGGAGGCCGCCAGGCCCATGGAGGGCCTCGAGCAGAAGATGGAGGAAGCCGGAAAGCCGATGAAGGAGCTGGAGGCGCGGATGAAGGTGCTCAGCGCGAAGATGGAGGCGCTCAGCCGCGAGGCCGACGCGGGCATGAAGAAGCTCGCCGATGAAGCCCTGGCGACGGGAAAAGCGAAGCCCGCCGACAGCCGCTAGAGCGTGTTTCCAGTTCGCAGCAGTGGGTCGCAGGGATGAGGCTTGGCTGGCTGAGTCCATCCTTGCTAATGCCCGTACTTCGCTGTTCATTCCCGTCGAAGCCAGCCCTGGGTCGCGCGGTGCTTGCCGACTCCAACCCAAGGCCCAGGCATGCTCCATCGCCTGGTTCGACGGGGATGAATCTGCATAAGTTGCTGTTTATGCTGTGGTTCCAGTCGAATCCGAGAACGTGCCTTGGTTCTACTGGGGTTCCTCCACCACCGCCGTCACCTCCCGGTCCAGGAGCCGGAACAGGAGCTTGCCTTTATCCTTGAGGCTCTCCAGTTCAGGCTTGAGGTCGCCGGTGGCGGTCACCCGCAAGGTCAGGTCGTCCCCTTCGGCCAGGAGCCGGACCTTGCGCACGGACTGCCTGCGGGTGCGGTCCAGGGCGTCGGCCACGCGGATGATGGCGGCCAGTTTCTCCACCACGTGCTGGGTCCAGGGCTTGAGCTGGGCGTAGGCCTCGTGGGTCAGGGACGGCGGCTTGCCCCGGTGGTAGCGCACGATCTGGCTGATGGCCTCGGTCTCCGTGGGCCAGAAGCCGGCGAGCTTGGCGTTGGTGATCAGGTAGGCGCCGTGCTTGTGGTGGCCCTTCTCGGAAAGGGAGAGGCCGATGTCGTGCAGGCGCGCCGCGTAGCCCAGCATCTCCCGCTCGGGGTCGCCCAGCTCGAACTCGGGCATGAGGTCCGTGAAGAGCTGGTCGGCCAGGAACGCCACGTGGCGGCTGTGCCCGGGATCGGGGTCCAGCTTGGCTGCCAGGGCCTCCACCGAGGCCTTGCGCCGGTCCCCCAGCACCGGAAGGGCCATGCCGCCGCGCGCCAGGGCCTGCCAGACCATTCCCTCCCGCAGGCCCACCGGGAGGGTGCGCACCTGGCCCGCCCCGGTCCAGGCCATGAGGGCCGCCACCCAGCTAGCCCCCACGTGGAGCACCTCGGCGCGCTTGGGGTCGACGCCCAGCTGGGTCACGCGGTCCTGGCTGGAAGCCTTCCAGAGCTTGCGCTTGAACTTCAGGAGCTGCTCGGTGTCGAAGCTGCCCTGGCCGCCGGCGCCGCTGGCCAGGTCCAGCAGCGTGCCGGAAGTGGCCAGGATGACCTCGGGCCGGGGCAGATCCGCGGGAAGGCCCTTGGACGCCTTCTTCAGGACCTTTCGCAGGAACTTGCGCACCCGCTGCAGGTCCTCGGCGGTGGGGGGGTTGGCGGTGGGCAGGGCGTCGGCGAGGCGCTGCAGGCCCCAGGGCAGCGAAAGCGTGGCCACGGCCCGGCCCGCCTCGAGCCAGGTGAGCTCGGTGGAGCCGCCGCCGATGTCCATGAGCGCGGCGGGCGTGTCGGGAAAGGGAATGGCGCGGCTCACCGCCAGGTAGATGAGACTGGCTTCCTCCTCCCCGGAGATCACCCGGATGTTCACGCCCAGGTTCGCCGCCTCGCGGATGAAGAGGGCCGCGTTGGACGCCTCCCGCAGGGCGGCGGTGCCGCAGGCCAGCACCGTGTCGCACTGGAGCCCGCGCACCACCTCGGCCATGAGGGCCAGGGACTCCAGCCCGGCCTGGAAGGCCTCCGGGCCGATCTCGCCGGTCTTCAGGAGGCCGCGGGCCAGGCGGACCATGTGCTTCTCCCGGGCCAGCACCCGCTGGTTCCCCACGGCGTCGGTCTCCACCACCACCAGGTGGATGGAATTGGACCCGACGTCGATGGCGGCGATTCTCATGGGTGAAGGGTAGCGCCGCCACGGCCCGTGTCCAGGGGAGGTATCGGACGTGGCCGGGCTCGGCCTGGCCACCCCGCGCGGTCCCCCTTCGTCCAGGTCAGCGGGGGATGGTCCCCGTGCGCTCCCAGCGGGTCCAGGAAAGGAAATGCCGGGCGCCGTCCACGAAATTCATGAGGACGTCCGTGGGCCCCTTGGGAACGTTGGCGGGGGTGTCGTCCGTCCCCCCCTCCCGGAAGCTCCACCAGATCATGAAGGGCCTTCCCCGGAGGTGGTCCATGGGCACGAAGCCCCAGTACCGGCTGTCGGCGCTGCTGTCGCGGTTGTCGCCCATGGCGAAGAGGAAGCCGGGGGGCACCTTGACCGGGCCGAAGGTGTCGCGGTAGCCGCCGTCCAGGCCTTCCTGGCCCTGCTGGTCCATGGCCAGCACCTCGGGGTCGGCGTAGTTCCACAGCTTGGCGGGGGGCATGTCGTCGTAGATGCCGGGATCCCGCGTCAGGGGCCAGGGTCCGGGCACGGGTCCCTCCTTGCGGTCCAGGATGTGGTGCTCCCAGGCGGCGGTGACCAGCTTGCCGTTCAGGTAGAACCGCTTGTTCCGCACTTCCACGGTGTCGCCGGGCAGGGCCACCAGGCGCTTGACGTAGTCGTTGTTGCGCTCCAGGGGGTAGCGGAACACGATGATGTCGCCCCGGGAGGGGCTGCGCATGGGGAAGAGCTTTTCCTCCCAGGCCCACTGGGGCCGGGCGAAGATGAACTTGTTCACCAGCAGGTGGTCCCCGATCATCATGGTGTTGCGCATGGAGGCCGACGGGATCGTGAACTGCTGCCCCACGAAGGTCTTGAAAAAGACGATGAGCAGCACCGCGAAAAGCACCACTTCCAGGTTGTCCCGGACGGCTCCCTTGGCCACGCCCGCGGGCAGGACGTGTTCGGATTTCTCCTCGCTCATTTGACGCCCTCCGCGGGGGGATCGGTGTAGCCCTGGGAGACCAGGCGGTTCACCGTCACCCACTTGCCGTCGATCAGGTTCAGGGTTTCGACTTCGCCCAGGTCGGGCACCAGCAGGGTGCGGCGCCGCACGCCCCGGTTTCCGGCGGGAACGGACTCGACCCAGATGCCGGTGGCGTCGGGATCGGGCAGCTTCACCCCCGGCAGGTCGACCCGCGCCCGGCCCACCACGTAATTGAGAATGCCCCGCTCCTCCCACCGGGAGACCCGGTCCGGGAAGCCCGCGGGAAGCACCACCAGTTCCTTGGAACCGTCCAGCTTCAGGGCCTCGAGGCCGTCCTGGAGGCGGAAGGTGGCCTCGGTGAGGTTCGTGAAGCTGGCGTAGGTGCGCACCACGGTGCGCCCGTCCGGGCCCAGGCTGGAGGACTTCACCCGCACCTGGAGGCGCTGGGTGGCCTCGGCGCCGGGCCTGGCGTAGACCAGGGTCTGGCCCGCCTCCCAGGAGGCGTACACGGGCGCCGGTCCCCGGGAGACCATGCGGTCGCAGCCCGCCGCGAGGAGGAGGGCGGCCGCGGCGAGGATTCGCCTCATCGCAGGCCCCGGTTGTACTTGGCCATCAGGTCGGACAGGCTCGCCGTGCCGGGGGCGGGCTGGGGGGCCGTGGGCGCCGGGGCCGTGGTCCGCATCGGGGAACGCGCGTCGGGCTT
>DBMS01000323.1 GCA_002297665.1 Holophagaceae bacterium UBA692
GGGGGCGGCCTTCTTGGCGACGGCCTTCTTGGGGGCGGCCTTCTTCACGGCCGGCTTCTTGGGGGCGGCCTTCTTGGCGACGGCCTTCTTCGCGACGGGCTTCTTGGCCGCGGGCTTCTTGGCGGCGACCGGCTCGACGGCCGTTTCGACGGGAGCGGTGGTCTCGTCGGGCTGATTGATGTGTTCCATTGGGAACTCCTTTTTGCCCTTGCGGGCGGGTTGGGGGGATTGGGTGGTTGAAAGTGGTTTGCCGGTTGGAACCGAACCACCCGCCTTCGGCTTGTCGCTCTCGACGACGCCCATGGCGGCCTTGGCGGGCCTGGAGCCCTTGGCCGCGGGGCCTTGCTGCGCTTCCTGCTTGCCCTTGGACTTGACGGGCTTCTTGATCACCTCGACACCGGCCAGGATCTGCGCCAGTCGCTTGCCGGGATAGAACTCATCCAGCAGGGCGTCCCCGACGATGACGCCATGTACTCCCATGCCTTCCAGCTGCTGGATCTGCTGGAGGGTGCAGACGCCGGCTTCCAGGATTCGCAGGCATCTGCTCTGGGGGACCTTCTTCATCAGGGTGAGCGCCTCCTCCCACCGGGGCTCCCATGTGTCGAGGTCACGGCCCAGCACACACACGATATCGGCATCGGCATCCAGGGCCCGCTTCAGGTCGGCCTCGCTGGCCACCTCCACGATCACGTCCAGGCTCTTGGCCCGGGCGAGTTTCGAGAGGGCCGCGAGCCGGTCCGGCTCCAGGAGGGCGGCCATGAGCATCACGGCGTCGGCACCCAGGATCTTGCTCTCCTCGATCTGGTACTCCTCGAAGATGAAGTCGTGGCGGATGAGGGGCACCTTCACGGCGGACCGGACCTCGGACAGGTGCTTGTCCTCGCCGAAGAAGAGGAAGCGGTCGGTGGCGACCGAGATGACCCTGGCGCCGTTCTCCACGAGGCTCTTGGCGTGGGTGGAGGCCCTGTAGGCGTCCCTCACCTGCCCGCGGAGCGGGTTGCCTCCGGCGGTCTCGGCGATGATGGAAATGCCGGGCTGGCTCAACTCCTCCTTGAGGGAGTGGTGCCCCTTGTAGGCGTCCTTCACCGCTGCAGGACCTTTTTGCTTTTTGATCTCGATGTCCAGCGCCTTAAATATCTGGACTTTTTTCAGCATTTACAACCCCCGGGCCTCATTGCTTCCAGACACGTTTTTGTACCAGGAGCCTCATGAGAATGTTCTTACTACAAACCACTAAACCAGCGTTCCTAAAGAGGTCAACAGAATTGTGAATTCTTTTCGCGATTGCGCCCGGGATTTTTTCAACGAAGGACCATTTTCGGAATCGCTCCGGATGCCCCAAACTAGGGGCATACAGGAGCGCGCCCATGGAAGCCACCGTCCTCGATCATCCACTTTGCGACCACAAGATCTCCCTGCTGAGGGACCGGAAGACGCCTGGAATCCTGTTCCGGCGCGTCCTCGAGGAACTCGGCCTCATCCTCGCGGTCGAGTGCACGCGCCATCTGCCGACCGAGCCCGTGGCCGTAGAAACGCCACTGGAGCGGACCCAGGGGCGCCGCCTCACCACCCTCGACCCCGTGGTGGTTCCCGTCCTGCGCGCCGGACTCGGGTTGCTCCCCCCGTTCCTCCAGCTCCTGCCCACCGCGAAGGTGGGTCACCTCGGGCTGTACCGGGACCACGATTCCCTGGTGCCCGTGCCCTACTACCGCAACTTCCCGCCCCTCCTCGACCAGCGGTACGTCTTCATCCTGGACCCGATGCTCGCCACCGGCGGCAGCGCCTCCGAGGCCGTGAGGCAGCTGAAGGTCGCCGGCGCCCAGCGCATCACCCTCGCCGCGGTCCTCGCGGCGCCCGAGGGCGTGGCCCGTCTCCAGCAGGACCACCCCGACATCCGCATCTTCGTCGCGGCCCTGGACCGGGAGCTCAACGACAAGGCCTACATCCTCCCAGGCCTCGGCGACGCCGGCGACCGTCTCTTCGGGACCCTCTAGGAGCGTTCCCGGGCAGGCCCGGGCCCGGTGGCATGGCACACAGGCCCGGAGGCCTCCAGGGCCCCTTCCCGGGCAGGGGCGGGCCCTCGCCGCAACCGCTCCGTTCCGTCGGGACCCCGGTTCCGGACGCTCAGTCCCCGGCGGGCTTGTAGCCGCTCAGGGCCCTGCTGCCCTTGCTCCGGGCCAGCAGCTCCTCCCGCACCGCCCCGCGGATGGCGTTGAGGTGGTTCACCTGGGTCTCCAGGCGGCGGCCCAGCTCCTGCGCCCGGGCGACGATGGCGGGCCACCGGGGCCCCCTCTCGGCCTGGGCCAGGGCCTCCTTGAACCCCGCGTGCCACGCGGCCACCTTGTCCGGGTCGGGGTCGTCCACGAGGGTCGCCAGGAGACGCTCCAGGTCGTCCAGGGAGGCCTCTATCCTGGCGTCGCTCATCCCACCATGCCCTGGGGGGAGAAGGCGGTGGGCCTGGGGGCGCCCTGGCGCTGGTCCAGCTCCGCCCAGGCGGACTTCATTTCGCCGATCTGGCGCTCCAGGACCTCCAGGCGCTCGGCCTGGTTCTTCTGGCTGGCGTCGAAAAGCTCCTTGAGCCACCAGTCGTAGATGCGGGTGAGGTTCATGACCAGTTCGCCCCCGCCTTCATGGTCGAGCCGGATGGCCAGTTCCTCGACGATGGAGGAGACCCGGTTGACCATGCGCGCCCGGGTGGCGATGTCCCGGCGGCGGATGGCGGCCACGGCCTGGAGGAGGAACTTCTGGGCCCCTTCCAGGAGCATGAACATGATGCGCTCGGGGGTGGCGCCGTTGATCTGCTGCATCAGGTACTGGTTGGCGACCGCGCCGCCGTAGTTCGGGTTCATCGGGATTCCCCCCAAGGTGTGGTCCGCCGCCCGCGCATCTAGATCCCCGCGAGGCTCTGGCCCGCCGCGTTCAACTGCCCGACGGTGGTTTCCAGGTTCGCATAGAGCTTTTCCAGGCTGGCCTTGCTCCGGGCAAGGTACTCCTGCTGCTGGAGGATCTGTTGGCTGAGCGTGAAGTTGGCGGCGGAAAGATCCTGCATGATGCCGCCGATGTTGCCGGGCGTGAGGGAGGTGAGGCTGGTGTTCAGGTCCTGGACCAGCCGGGAGATCCCGGTGGAGATGGAGAGCGTCCCGGAAGCGCCGGCCGAGGCCTTGAGGGAGAGGCCCTCGAGGGCGGTGCCGTTGGCGCCGTAGAAGTAGCCGTTGGTGCTGGTGAGGGTNNTTGGTCTCGGTGGTCCCGTCGGCCTTCCTGCTCTGGAAGGTGCCGGTGAGGACCCCGTTCACGGTGGTCACGTCGAAGGAGATGGGGGACTTGGTGGTGTTGCTGCCCGACCCGATGAACGTCAGGAGCGGACTCGTGGAGACGGCGGAGTTGGAGAAGAGGTTGGCGACGCCCCCGGGGTCCTTGGTCAGCGCCGCCTTGAAGGCGGTGGTGTCCAGGCTGATGGTGCCGTCCTGGTTGGTCTTGAGGCCCACCCCGGCGGCGGTGGTGAAGGTGGCGGTGGAGGGCAGGCCCGAGGGGGCCCCCATGAGGGCGCCCGAGACCTGGCTGACCATCTGCCTCACGGCCATGTCCATGTTGAACAGGCCCTTGGTGTAGGAACCGTCCTTGTTCTGGGTGAACTTCGTATTGGACTTGTAGTCGTTGTAGAAGGTGTTGAACTTGTCCACCACGTCCTGCATGGCCTTGGCGGCGGCGTCCTGGTCCTGGGTCACCGTGAGGGTGGTGGACTTGGTGAGGTCGGTCTGGGCCTGGTTCAGGTTGAAGGTGACGCCCTGGACCGCGTCGCTGACGGAATTGGAGGAACGGTGAAGTTCCACGCCGTTGAGGATGAAGTCGGAATTGGTGGCGGCCTGGGACACGGACGTCCCCGCCCCCAGGATGCTGCCGGTGGGGGCGGTGAAGGAGAAGGTGGTGGCGCCGGCCGACCCTTGGCCGGTGGCGTTGGCGCTCAGCACCAGCTGGCTGGTGCCGTCGGCCCCGGTCTGGATGACCGCGGCGTTGAGGTTGATGGCCTTGCCGTCGGCGCCCTTGGCGTTGTTGATGGCGTCCGCCAGGCCCGAGAGGCTGTTGTTGGCCGCGCCGATGGTCACGGTGAAGGCCTTGCCGTCCATGTCGGTGAGGGTGTAGTCGCCCACCCCGACGGGCGCGTTGGGCTGCAGGGCG
This sequence comes from Holophagaceae bacterium UBA692, assembly GCA_002297665.1. Taxonomy (GTDB): domain Bacteria; phylum Acidobacteriota; class Holophagae; order Holophagales; family Holophagaceae; genus Mesoterricola. Next base: position 4,177 of record DBMS01000323.1, read on the forward strand.
GTGGGCAGGACCAGCCGGGCCCGGGTGGCCAGGCTCTTGACGATGAGGTCGTACTGGCCGGGGCTGGCGCCCGTGGCGGTGGCGGTGACGTAGGCCCCGGTCGAATCGGAGCTGGTCACCTTGTTGCTCTGGAAGCCGCTCATGGACAGGGTGTCGAGGGCGACCGAAAGGCTGGTCAGGTCCGTGGAGAGGGTCTGGAGGGCGGCCGACTTGGAGTTGTTGACGGACTGCTGGGTCTGCATCCGCACCATCGGCTGGCTCTGCTGATTGATGATGGCGGCGATGAGCTGGTCCGTGGGCAGGTTGGTCGACAAGCCCTGGAAACTGATTGACGATGCCATCGAACCCTCCTTCCCTGACGCACGGCAAAAACTGCTGGCTCAGAGACTCTCATCAAGAAGAATGCCAGAGTGGCCCTGGGGCTCCGCCATGCGGAGGTTCCGGGCCTGCTGCACCACCTCCTCGGGCGGAAGCTGCCGGATCACCTTGTTGGTGACGGGGTTGACGACCCGGAAGATGACGATGCCGGCCTCGTAGTCGGGCTGGAACTGGAGGTTGGACGGCAGGCTCTTGAGGTAGGACTGGAAGGCTTCGGCCGCCTGCTCCATGGTCATTTCTTGATTGACCGGCTTGTTGGACACGCCGGTGGCGGGCGACATCTCGAGCCGGGTGGCTTCCTGGGAGATGTGGGCAGCCGCCCGGATGGCCTCGCCGGTGGCGGACGCGACGGTGGTGGGGGCGGTGGCCGAGGGCTTGGCCTGGACGGAGTCGGCCTGGGCGGCCGCATAGACCACGGGCGGAGGGCTCTGGCCCTGGCCACCGGTGGAACTGATGGGATCCGACATGGGTTCCTCCTGGTTTTCCACGGGCATGGGAGGAGGACCTTGCGGCCCTCCTCCCATGTTGGCTAGCCGATGGAGTCAGAAGTTACTGAAGGAGGGCCAGGATCTGCTGCGAGCTCTGGTTGGACTTGGCCAGGGCGCTCGTGCCGGACTGGTTGAGGATCTGGAACTTGGTGAGGCTGACCACTTCGTCCGCGATGTTGGCGTCCATGATCTGGCTGCTGGCGGCGGTGAAGTTCTGCACCTGCACGCCGAGGATGTCCGAGGTGGCGTTCAGCTGGGCCTCGTTGGCGCCGATGGAGGCCCGCATGGAGCTCACGGATTCCAGGGCGGAGGCGAGCTTGCTCACCACGTTGCCGGCGTTGGTGGCGTTGGTCAGGGAGTCGGTGGTCGCCACGAGGCCCAGGGCCGCGTTGGTGGCCGTGGAGACGGCGCCCAGGGAGACCGTGAGGGAGCCGTAGTCGCCGGCCTGCACGCTGACGGTGGTCGGCGTGGAGGTGGAGCTGAAGATGGCCTGGCCGTTGAACTTGGTGTTGGTGCCGATGTTGGACATCGTCTTGATGATGTTCTGGAACTCGGCGTCCAGGTTGGCCCGGTTGGAGTCGCTGATCGTGCCGGTCTGGGCCTGCTGGGCCAGCTGGGAGGCGCGGGTCAGGAGCTGGGTGACCGAGTCCAGGGCGCCGTCGGCCACCTGAAGGTAGGAGACGCCATCGTTGGCGTTGCGCTGGGCCTGGGTGGCGATCTTGATGTCGGCGTTCAGCTTGTTGCCGATGGCCAGGCCGGCCGCGTCGTCGGAAGCCTTGTTGATGCGCTTGCCGGTGGTGAGACGCTCGATGGTCTGCTGCAGGTTGGCGCCGGTGAGGCCCAGCTGGCGGCTGGCGTTCATGGCGGCAACGTTATTCAGAATGGAAGTCATGGCATCCTCCGTGATGCTGATGGCGGCATCCGTGCCGCCGGGTTATAGGGCTCGGGGGTGTCCCCGCAAGGTTCTATTCGGCCTTGGGAAGGTTGAGCTTTAGTAATTAATTTCAAATCCGGATCGGGCCGGGCCTGGGCCATAGATATATGATGGCGGTCAGGATTTTTCCGTCCGGCCCAGGATGGAGCGGAACCGGCCCAGGAGCCCCTTGGGCTGAGGCGCGGCGGCGGCGTCGGACTCCCGGGCGTCCAGGTCCACGTCCGCCGGAACGGCGGTGGTGGGGTCCAGCTCCAGGGCCTTGCGGTAGCAGGCCGCGGCGTTGGCCTCGAACCCCTTGCGATGGTAGAGCTCCCCCATGGAGGCCCAGGGCGCGGCGGCCCTGGGGCGCAGCTTGGAGGCCGTCTGGAGCGCGTCGATGGAGCGGGTGGACCAGGCGGGGTTGGCCAGCCTCAGCTGGCCGAGCATGAGCCAGGCGTCGTAGGCCACGTCCAGGTCGGGCTCCAGCTGCACGGCCTGCTCCAGGGTGCGGATGGCTTCCACGGTGCGGTCCATCAGGACCTGCTGGCGGGCCTTGCGCACGAGGCTCTTGGCGCGGGCCGAGCCCTCCAGGGGCACGGGCGGAGGCGGGGGCGGCACGTAGGCGGGCACCTCCACCTGGAAGGGGGATTCCGGGGGATTCACCGGGAGGGCCTGCTGGAAGGGCGACGAGGGCTGGAAGCCGGAATGGGGCTGGGGCGCCGGGGCCGCCGGGGCCGGCGCCGCGAAGGG
>DBMS01000170.1:0-314 GCA_002297665.1 Holophagaceae bacterium UBA692
CTCCTGGCCGCGGCCACCTCCTGCGGCCGCGACGTGGCGCCCCGCGTCGCCGCGCGCCTGGGCGCGGGCTACGCCTCGGACGTCACCGGCCTGGCCATGGAAGGGGGCCGCCTCCTGGCGACCCGCCCCGTCTACGCCGGCAAGGCCTTCGCCACCACCCGCTTCGAGACGCCCGTGCAGGTGGCCACCACCCGCCCCAACGTGTTCGCCGTCGTCCCCTGCGCCAAGGCCGGGGCTGTGGAGACCCTGCCCGCCCCCGCCGGCGGCTTCCTGGCCGTGGTGAAGGAGATCCTCACCAAGGGCTCGGGCCACGT
>DBMS01000170.1:325-4105 GCA_002297665.1 Holophagaceae bacterium UBA692
CCGGCGGCCGCGGCATGAAGGACGGCGCCAACTTCAAGCTGCTCGAGGAACTGGCCGAAGCCCTGGGCGGCGTGGTCGGCGCGAGCCGGGCCGCGGTGGACGCGGGCTGGGGCCTGCCCCACAGCATGCAGATCGGCCAGACCGGCAAGNNCGGCATCAGCGGCGCCATCCAGCACGTGGCCGGCATGTCGGGCTCCAAGGTCATCGTCGCGATCAACAAGGACCCCGAGGCCCCCATCTTCAAGCTGGCCACCTACGGCATCGTGGGCGACCTGTTCGAGGTGGTGCCCGAACTGACCAAGGCCGCGAAGGCCCTGGCCAGGTAACTAGTCCTAGCGCGTGGGGTAGGCGCCGATCACGTCGTGCTCGTAGTGCTCCCCGTTGAAGTGCCGAACCGTCCTCACCACGAAACGCCCCGTGGGCACCTCGCTTCCGAAGCGGGTGCCCACGTTCGCTTTTTCGCAGAACGTGAGGAAGTGGCCTTCGGCGTCGGAGACGCGCACCCGGCCGATGGCGCCGGCGTTCTCCATGCCCTCGGCGATCAGCGCCGTCAGGGCCGCGGGCGTCCCGTATTCAGGCGCGAACTGGCTCTTGTCCGGACACGACCCGTACCCGTGCTTGGCCAGGATGCTCCGCAGGGCGCCCCAGGAGAGGTTCACGTCCAGGGCCGCGAGCCGGTCCTGGGGTTCCGGCGGGATGGGGGCCGACTTCACCTCATCCAGGGGCGCCGGGGTCGACTCGGTCCAGGCCTGGTAGCGCGCTTCCGCCGCCAGCACCCGGGCCGCGTGGCGTTCGCGGCGCTCGGCGTCCGCGAGGGGCTTGCGCCGCTCCACCCGGGGCGGCGCGTAGACCGCGACGTCCCAGCCGCCGGGAGCGGCCTTCTTCTCCTCCCAGGGTGAAGCCACCGCCAGGACGGACCCGATGAGGCGCTCGCCTTCCACCGTGAAGAACAACCGGCCACCCGGGCCCCGGACCAGTTCCGAGGCGCGGAAGCCGTCGGGAAGCGGGAATTCCACAGGCGTTCCGCCGGGCTTGAGGCGGCCCAGGCTGGACCTTTCCCGCTGCGTGAACCAGACGGCCCCCTCCGCGTCCAGGGCCAGGTCCCAGGGCACCCGGGGACCGCCTCCGGGGGCGAGCATCGTGAAGGTCACCGCCCGGGTGTCCTCGTCGAAACAGCCGATTCCCTCCTGGGAACCCGTCACGGTGAACCACACCGTGTTGCCCGCTCCGCGAACGAGACGGTTGGCGCGGCAGCCCGCGGGCAGGTCGATGGCAATGCCGCCCTTGCCGCCCACCTTCACGAACCGGATGTCCGCGCGTTCCGGCCCCGCGAGGAAGACGCCGGTTCCGGCGGCGTTCATCGTGGCCACGGACGCGGGGCCGCTGCCGGGGAGCGTTCCGAGGGCGTCCACCCTGAATTTGCCGTCGTAGGCATGGTAGTGGAGCGCCCCTCCGGGAATGGAGACCAGCACGTCCCCGCCGGTCCCGGCGGTGATGGCGACGGGCTTCAGGTCCGGTTCCGCGGCCAGGGTGTGGCAGAATCCATTGGCGGACCTGGGCCCGGGACTCAGGTCGGCGAGGAGAAACCACGCGTGCCGCCGGTCCCCGAACACCCAGAGGCGGTCCAGGGAATCCTTGGCGAGCCCTTTCACGCCCTGGTTCTCTCCCAGGATCCGGAGGCCGTATTGAACGCCCGTGGGTGACAGGTGCCGCAGGGCCGATCCTTCCAGCCAGAACACCTCGCCCCGGGGAGAGGCCACGAGATACCGGGGCGCCTCCTTTCCTCCGGTGTGGTAGAAGCGCAGGGTTCCGGCCTTCTCCGGCCCGCCTTCCGGTTCGAAGAAGGGATGCAGCCGGGCCCCGGTGAGGTCCAGCCCGGTCGCGCCGGAGGCGTCGGCCATGAAGAGGCGGGTTCCCTTCAGGCTGGCGCCGGTCAGGGTCGCATTGCGGAAGCTGGCGCCCGTGCAGTCCGCTCCGTCCAGGCAGGCCCCGGTGAGGTCGCAGCCGGCGAAGTCGGCCCCCCTCAGGTTGGCGTTCTCCAGGCGGGCCCCGGGCCCCGCCACGCGTCCGTCGACCCGCTTGGGGAAGTGGGTCCTTCCGGTGCCGAGGGGCCCCACGTCGCCCGGCGGGATGCCGGGCACGATCGTGTGGGTGGGGTCCTGGGCCGCCAGGGGCAGGGCACCGAGAAGCAGGCCCAGGGCCATGGGAACGGTCATTCGCATCGGGAGATCCTTGTGGAAGTCAATGCCCGGTTCCGGGGCATTCGACCCTCAAGTGCCCATTCGACTGTGCCGGTTCCCGCTCAGGCGCGCTCGAAGCCCTCTTCCTCCAGGAAGGCCCGGGCGTCCTCCACGTCCCCGAAGCGCGCGATGATCGCGACGCCCTCCCGCATGTCGCCGTCGGCGCGGTCCAGGCTGTTGAAGCCTTCCCGGATGATGCAGCCGCCGCCGGTCTCGTCCAGGCCCAGCTGCACCAGCTCCCAGGTGACGCCGTGCTCGTCGCGCCACACCTCGACGCTGATCACGAGGGCTTCTCGAAGAACAGCACCACCATCCCGAAGCCCACGCGGTCCCCGGCCTTCAGCTCCCGGGCGTCCCCGGGGGGGAGCCGCTCGCCCTTGATGTAGGTGCCGTTGGCCACGCCGTGCTCCTCCACCAGGAAGTACCGGTTGTGCTCGCAAAGGATCCGCGCATGGCGGCGGGAGACGCTGAGCTGCGGGTCCTCCTCGGTGAGGTCGATGTCCGGGTGGATGCCGGTGTTGGGGTCGAAGCGGCCCACGAGCGCGCCGTGGGAGAGGATGTTGAACTTGCGTCCCGAGATGACGGACACGAGGCTCACGGAGACCGGCTGGGCCTTGGCCTTGGCGCCCCTCTGCGGATCCGGCTCCGCGCGTCCCGCCAGCTCGCGGTTGCGCTGGGCCAGGCGCTGCATCATCTTCACGGACACTTCGGGGTTCTGGCGGATCATCCGCAGGAAGGTGCCCCGGGAGATGGTCACCACTTCGGTGTCCTCCAGGGCCACGACCGTATGATGGCGCGGGATGGGCTCCAGGAGGCTGCCTTCGCCGAAGAAGTCGCCCTTGCCCAGCTCCTCGGACCAGTCGCCCTGGGGCTCGGAGCCCACGTACATGCGGATCTTCCCCGACAGGATCACGTACATCACCTGCGCCAGGTCGCCCTTGCGGTACACGACCTCCCCTTCCTTGAAGGTGAGCTTGCTCTGGCCTATGAAGTTCGAATCGGACATGGGTAACCGAGGGATGGATCTTAAGATAACCTGCCTTCGCTTCCGTAGGGAACTTCACTGGAAGGCGATTTTTCCCTTTATGCTGGAAGGATGCGGCCCCTCCGATGGATCCTCGCGCCCCTGGCCCCCCTGTACCGCGAGGTGGTGCGCCTGCGGAACCGCGCCTTCGACCGGCACCCGGAACGGGCGGCCCGGGTGGAGGTGCCGGTGGTGTCCGTCGGCAACCTGTCCACCGGCGGCACCGGCAAGACGCCCGTCACCCTGCACCTGGCAGAATTCCTGGAAACCCAAGGCTTTTTCCCCGCCGTGGTCTCACGGGGCTATGGCGGAAGGCGGGACCTGGACCCCATGGAGGTGGAGCCCGGCTCCGACCCCGCCCAGACGGGAGACGAGCCCCTCATGATGGCGCGGCGGCTTGGCCCCGGCCGGGTGGTGGTGGGCAGGCGCCGCCATCACGCGGCCCTGCGCGCCCTGGCCCTGGCGCCCCGGCCCGACCTGCTCATCATGGACGACGGATTCCAGCACCGGGGCCTG
>DBMS01000235.1 GCA_002297665.1 Holophagaceae bacterium UBA692
CCCTGGCCGCCCACGGCCACCCGGCCCCCGGCGCCGCCAAGCCCGCCGCCACGCCCTCGGCCTTCATGTCCGCGCGCCAGAAGGGCTACACCGGCGACCCCTGCCCCGAGTGCGGCCACCTGACCCTGGTGCGCAACGGCGCCTGCCTGAAGTGCCAGACCTGCGGCGCCACGACGGGCTGCAGCTAGGGGCGGCTGCCAGGTCCGGGTTCCCACGAGGCGTCCTGATTCGTTGTCGCCGGCAAGCCGGCGCCAACGGAGGGCTTCCGGCCTGGAACAGCTGGGCCATGTTGGCACGGTCCAACTTCGATAAGGGGGCGTGGCGACTCTGGAGGCAGGGGCTCTCCAGATCGGCCTGGGACCCGGAGGCCGCGCTTCGAGTGCGGGTGGAGGGTGGTGCTCCGCGCCGACGTTGATTTGCGAAGGGCGGTTGCAAATCAGCGTCGGCGCGCCCCTGCCTGAATCGCCTCCACTCGCAGCGGGTCCTCGAAGGCATAGGCCGGCCCGGGGAGCCGAGGCCTACGCAGCGGTCGGACCCCCATCGAAGTGGGTGGGTGCCAACAGGATCCCCGCGACCCAGGTCGGGAACTCTCCGTTGACGCCGGCGTGCCGGCGACAACGACACAGGGCGGGATGGAGGAACCCGGCCCTACCGGCTTCCAGGCGCGTCAGCCTACTGGACATCCAGCTACTGGATGACCCCGCTCAGGTCGCTGGCCAGGATCCGGTGCGGCAGGTGCAGGCCTTCCCGGACCTTCACGCTGCCGGCCAGGTCCTTGAACCCCCAGCGCTTGTAGAACCGCAGCGCCCGGGGATTGCCCTCGAAGGCCTCCAGCCACACGCCGCGGATCCCCTTGGCCCTGGCGTCGTCCAGGAACGCGGTCATCAGGGCGTCGGAAATCCCCTGCCCCATCCACGGGGCGGGCACGTACAGCCGCGAAAGTTCAAGGTGCGGCTTGGCCAGGCCCTCGGCGGGACAGGGGTCCGTGGAGAGGGCCAGGTAGCCCCGCCAGCCTTCTTCGCCCTCGGCGATCCAGGTTCCGTTGCGGATGAGGCCCTCCATCACGGGGGTGGTGAAGGCCTTGGAGCACAGGAGGTCCAGGGCCTCCTCGGGGAAGAGGTAGCCGAACGACTCCCGGAAGCAGGCTTCCGCGAACTGTCCCAGGGCGTGGCCTTCGTGGAGTTCCGCTTTCCTGACGGTGAAGGTCATGGCCGCCCTCCTTCGATCCTGAGACTCAGGCGTCCCAGGGGAAATGGTAGGGCAGATCATACCATTTCCGCAGCGTCTCCATGTCCTTGCGCAGGGCGGCGCCCACCGGGCAGCCCTTCTCCTTCCGGATCTGCCAGGCGAGGTGCTCCTTCTCGCCCGCGGTGAAGATGTGGTCCTCGCCCGGCGCCTTCCGGCTCGCCCGCAGCTCGCGCATGATGGTGCCGGCGATCTCCTTGAACCGGGCAAGCCCGATGAACTCCTCGATGTCCACGGCCATGAAGAAGTGCCCGATGGGGATGGGGATCTTCTTCCCGTCCTCGTCCACGCCGTTGAGCATCTTCAGGTAGGCGCCGTCCTGCAGGGCCGCGCTGAGCACCTCCACGACGGTGGCGTACCCGTAGCCCTTGAAGCCGGCCAGTTCCTCGCCGATGCCCCCCAGGGGCGTCAGGGCGGCCTTGCCCAGGGTCAGGTCCACCAGCACCTGGGCGGTGTCGGTGCGGGTGCGGCCCTCCTCGTCGATCACCCAGCCGGGGACCAGGTCCTTGCCCATGCGGGCGTAGCTTTCGATCTTGCCCCGCTGGGTGACGGAGGTGGCGCAGTCCAGGATGAAGGGGAAGTCCTCGTCGGTGGGCAAGCCGATGGTGAGCGGATTGGTGCCCAGCATGTTCTCCACGCCGAAGGTGGGGGCGATGGAGGGGCGGGCGTTGGTGCCGGTGATGCCGATCATCCCCTCGCGGGTGGCCATGGTGGCGTAGTAGCCGGCGATGCCGTAGTGGGTGGAATTCCGCACGGCGGTCATGGCCATGCCGTGGGCCCGGGCCTTGGCGAGGGTCGTCTCCATGGCCTGCCTGGCCACCACGTGGCCCATGCCGTTCTGGCCGTCCAGGACGGTGACGGTCTTGCGGTCGCGAATGACCTTGACCCGGGTCACGGGGTCCAGGATGCCGTCCCGGATGCGGTCGATGTAGATGGGCTTGAGGCGCCCGATGCCGTGGGAGTCGATGCCGCGCCGGTCGGATTCGATGAGGACGTCGGCGATGACGGCCGCGTCCGGGGCGGGGACGCCGGCGGCGGCGAGGGCGTCCCGCATGAACCCCTCCAGGAAGGCGAAATCAAGCCAGACGCAGTCCGGGTACTGGTTCGGATACGCTTCGACCCATTTCATGGAAGATCCTTTCAGGAGGGATGGAGCCATGGTGGACGGATCGTCCCGGTGGCACAAGCCCCAAAGGATCTACTGCCGGTATTGGGCGGGCGGCCCGAACGACCCGGGCCGGCCGGTGATCTGGAACCGCACGAAGAGGGCGCCGTCCCCGACCACCAGGTCCGGCAGGCCGTCCCCGTCGATGTCGGCGATGGCCACCGAACCGGGTCCCTGGACGCCGCCGTAGCGCACCGCCGGCTTGAACGCGCCGGGAGTGCCCGGATCCTGCGCCAGGACCGACACGCCGCCGGGGTAGCCCGGCAGGCCCGCGTTGGCCACGGCCACGTCGGGGCGCCCGTCGCCGTCCAGGTCGCCCACCGCCACCGAGGTGGCGTAGGAATCGCCGGTGTCGTACGTCACCGCCGCCCGGAACGTCCCCGGCTGGACGTCCTGGAGCAGGATGCTGAGCCCCTGGGTCGTGGGGGCGAGGCGGGTGCCGTTGTTGGCCACCGCCAGGTCGGGGCGGCCGTCGCCGTCCAGGTCTGCGATGGCCACCGCCACGGGGTGGGGCCCCACGGGGTAGTCCACGTGCGCGAGGAAGGTACCCGGGTGGGCGGGGTCCTGGATCAGCACCGACATCAGATTGCCGTTCGTGGTGGCCACGATGTCCTGGAGCCCGTCCCCGTTGACGTCGGCCACGGCGGCCGACGTGGGCTCGCCGCCCACCGCCAGGGCCGCCGGGGCGGCGAAGGTCCCGCCCGGGGCCTGCTGGGCGAACAGGAGCAGCGTGCTGGCGCCGTCGGCGGCGACCACCACGTCGGGAAGCGCGTCCCCGTCCAGGTTGCCCACGGCCACGGCCCGGGGGTTGCGCGCGCCCACCGGCAGGGTCACCGGGGGCCTGAATCCGCCGGGAACCGCGGGGTCCGGGAACAGGACGGAGACGTGGTTGGACGCGCCGGTGTCCAGGGCCAGCTGGGTGTTCACCACCACCACGCCGGGGTTGCCCGTGGGCGAGAGCCGGGCCGCCACCAGGAACCCCGGGTTGTCGCCCGCGGCGGTCTGCACCGGATCCCGGTAGGTGCCGGGGCTGGCGGGGTCCTGCAGCCGGGCCGAAACCCATCCGGAGGACGTGGCTCCGCCCCCCTCGTAATGGACGGCGTCCACGATGTCCGTCCTGCCGTCCCCGTCCAGGTCCGCCACGGCGACCCAGGTGGCGGGGTAGGTCGGCGGGCCCACCCGGTAGTAGTGGTCGTCCCCCGAGCAGGAGACCTGGACGAACGCAAGCCCCGCCAGGAGGGGGGCGCCCCACAGGATTCGGTTCATCGGACGGCTGCCCATGCTGGATCCTCCGGTTCGGGTGTTTGAAAAAACCACGGCTTGGCCCGTGGCCGCAGAAGGATAGACGTCCCCCATCCTGGAACCGTTGACGCGCCGGAACCACTTTTTTTCGAGCACCGATGCCTTGCAATGCGAGGTTTTAGCACCCCGGGGCCGGAACCGTCCAAGGCCAACCGATAGGAAATAATCATTTCCATGAGACTTCCCTTGGGATGGCATCCAAAGCCATGGCAAACTCGACATTCAGGCCACGAACCGGCCCGGAGTCTTGATTGCCCATGATCAATGCCGTGACGATCTTCACCACCTGTGGCAGCGAAGAGACAGCCCTCACCATCGCAGCCGCGGTCGTGGACCAGGGGTATGCCGCCTGCGTCAATATCCTGCCTTCCATCAAGAGCTACTACTACTACAAGGGCGGGACGCACCTCGACGAGGAGGTGATGCTGATGATCAAGACCAGCCGCGACCGGTACGACGCGGTGGCCCAGGTCATCACCGAACTCCACACGTACGAGATCCCGGAGATCCTGATGGTCCCGGTGGAAGCATGTTCGGACAGTTTCCTCGAGTGGATCGAGGAATCGGTCTCCCGCGAAGGCTGATCACCCAAAAAATCTGGAGCCCATCATGGAAATGTCCCTCAGCGGAGAGTTTCTCAGCGTCGTGGAACAGGCCGCGATCGCATGCGCCGTGAGCATCGGCAACGGCAACCGCAAGCACAGCGACTGGCTGGCGGTGGAGTCCATGCGCCGCAGCATGGAGCACCTGCCCATCGACGGCACCATCGTCATCGGCGAAGGCGAACGGGACGAGGCGCCGATGCTGTACGTGGGCGAGAAGCTGGGCCTGGGCATGGGCCACCCCGCCATCGACATCGCCGTGGACCCCCTGGAAGGCACCAACCTCTGCGCCACCGGCGCCCCCAACGCCATCACGGTGCTGGCGGCCTCGGAGAAGGGCGGACTCCTCCACGCCCCGGACCTCTACATGCAGAAGCTCTGCGTGGGCCCCGCCGCCAAGGGCAAGGTCAGCCTGGACGCCACCCCCGCCGAGAACCTCAAGGCCATCGCCCTGGCCCTGCACCGCAAGGTGAGCGAGCTCACGGTGGTGGTTCTGGACCGGCCCCGGCACGAGCACCTCATCGAGGCCATCCGCACCGCGGGCGCGCGCATCCAGCTCATCGGCGACGGCGACCTCTCCGCCGCCATCTCCGCCGCGGTTTCCGGCACGGGCATCCACGCGGTCATGGGCATCGGCGGCGCCCCCGAGGGCGTCATCTCCGCCGCCGCCCTCAAGTGCCTCGGCGGCGAGATCCAGGGCCGCCTCGTGGTGGACACCAACACCGCCAGCCGGGAGAAGGCCGAGGCCATGGGCGTGGACTTCAACCGCATCTACTTCACCGACGACCTGGCCCCCGGCGAGCACATCGTCTTCGCGGCCTGCGGCGTCACCCGGGGCAACCTCCTGGACGGCGTCCACACCTTCGGCGACGGCGTGCGCACCGCGAGCCTGGTGCTGAACCGCCACCCCCGGCGCGTGCGCTTCATCGACACCGTCCACGTGAACGAGGGCGAGGACATCACGGTCCGGTTCTAGTGTAGGTAGATCGAATC
>DBMS01000250.1 GCA_002297665.1 Holophagaceae bacterium UBA692
GGCCCTGGAGGCCGGCCTCGAGCCCCGCCTCGCCGGATTCCACCTCTTGGCCGCCCTCATGGTGGCGGTGGAGGACACCACCGCCGTGCGCCGCTGCGGCCCCGGGGGCCTGCGGCGCCTGCGCCGGGACGGCCAGGACCTCCAGGCGCTCCTGGACCTGGGCCGCGATCCCGAGCCCTTCCTGGCGGCGTTGAACGAGGACTACCGCCGCATGAACCTCACCATGGGGGGCGTGGCCGACTGCATGGCCCTCACCTGGGCCCTGCACGCGGCATCGGCCTCCTAGTTTCTTTCAGCCTTTTCCATCAAGTTCCGCTCGAAGTGTCCGGCGAGTTCGGCCAGCCCCAGCTTCTGGGCCAGACCCAGCGGAGAATCTCCCGGCCCATTCGCCAGCAGGGGATCCGCGCCCGCGTCCAGCAGGGCCTGGACGATGGCGTGGCCGACGGAAGCGAAGCCAGGTCTATGTTTCCAGGCCATGACCGCGCTCAGGAGCGGCGTCACAGCCATCCTGTCCTCGTCGTTCACCCCCGCACCCGCGCGCAGGGCCTCCTGCACCAGGGGGAGCGAGCCGGTCGAGACGCACCAGGCCAGGGTGGAGATGCCGCCGTGGACCCGCGTGGACGGGTCGAGGCCGTGCCGGAGCCAGAAACCGACCCAGAAGGCCATCTCCGGGCTCTCCAAGGCCAGGTCGGCCTGCTGGAAAAGGGCCGCCTTCTGCTCCTGGGGCAGGGCGCGGACGAAGGGGATGGGGTACCAGCGGGGATCCAGGCCGTCCGCCCCGGCGTTGTGCAGGACACCGGCCAGGGCGATGTAGGCATCCGCGTCCATGGGAATGGCCTTCTCCACCAGGAGCGACATCGTGGGCAGCAGGGTTTCGGAACGGGAAGCCACGATGGACTGGATGGCCTCCAAGGCCACTTCAGGATCATCGAGCTCCGTGGCGAATAGGCTCCAAAGGTCCGGGTATGGGCCCAACCCCGCGAACCGGTGGCGCCAGACGGCCAGAAGCGGGGCGTTGGAAGGTATCTCCAGGGACCGGAGCCTGGAGAAGCGGCCCTCCTTCTCCAGGGAACGGATGGCGAAGTGCCCTGGCCGGAAGGCCCATGCGAAGGCCGGTTCCCGGTTGATGGAGACGTTGAAGGTCGCGAACTCCGTTCCGGTCCCGTCCCCTTTGGCGGCAAGGCATCCGAAGACCCGGCCCTGGGTCGACACCAGGCCGCACAGGTGATCGAGCTTGCCGGCGGCCTGGGAGGGGGCCCGGCCCTCCTCCCAGAGCGCGTTGAGCAAGGGATCGGGGAGCAGGTGGGCGATGAGGTTAAGCATGTTCCGGACGCCCGTGCCTTTGAGGTTGTGGCCTCCCTCGCCATAGACGATGGGCAGGGGATCTTCGGCGCGGTTGAGCCCCGAAACGAGGTCGCTCCACGCGTCCCGGGCCGCCTGGGTGGTCTGGGCGGAAACCTGGGGGAACCTCCGGTAGAAGGCCTGGAGCGCCCTCAGCTTTTCCGTGGGGGGAGCCGGGAAGCGATGAAGGAAGGCGGCGAGGAGGTCTTCGGAAAAACGCCCATCCTGGGTAAAGGCGATGTTGAAGAAATTGCGCAGGGAGGTTTCCCCGCAGTCCGGGTAGAGGGCGCCGCCGTGGCGGGCCATGCCGTAGTTGACGAGGGCGGGGATGAGCCCCTTGGTGCGCTGGGCGTCCAGGAACACGGCGATCTCGTCCGGAGGCACCGGCCCGCTTCCGCCGGCCCGGTACACCTCCATGCGTTCCAGGACTCCCGGCAGCACGGCGTCGGGGTGGTCCGGGTCCGGCGGCCGACGGGACCCTTCCGGGGGCGGCCCGAGGAGCAGGTGCGGGGTGAAGGCCCGGTACAGTTCATCCACATGGTCCGCCACCGTCCAGGCATAGCCCAGGAGGGCCATCTCCACCACCCGCGGGGGGTAGGCGCGCCCGCCGTCGGCCACTTCCTGGCGCACGCCCCGGGCGAGCATCGCGGCGAAGGCGCCCAGGATCCGGTTGTGCGCCGAATGGGGATCGGGGGAGCCGCCCCCCAGGATCCGCACCACGTCGGCGCGCAGGTCCCGCTCCGCCTCCGCGGTGGAGGCCGCGGCCCGGGAGGAGGAGGCGCCGCGCGCGTCCTCCATGGAGCCCTTGCGGTACGTGATCGCGTCCAGGAGGGCCAGGATCCTGGGCAGCCCCTTCTCGCGCTCCCTGGACAGCGCCCCGATGGGATCCTTCGCGCGCTGGTTGGGCACGAAGTTGATGCCGTCCGGAGACGGGAAAAGGTACTGGATCACCCCGGCCACCGCATCCTGGGGGTGGTCATGGGCCCCATGGAGGCCGGGGTGCCTGGGGAGGTCCGCCCGGGGCGCCGGGCCGTAGGCCCCGTAGAGGCGCAGGTTCCGGAGCAGGCCCGACTTGAGGGAGACCATGCCCCAGAGCGGGGAGAGTTCCCGGTGGGCGGGAACCGTCTGGCCGTAGATGCCCACCGCCTGCTCCACGGGGATCTCCGCCGTCGCGGCCGGGCCCAGGGTGAAGGCGAGGATGGGCAGGACGCGGAGGCTGGGCATGGGGCACTTTCTATTAATTACACATAGAATTGCCCAGAAGCCTCCGAAGGTTCCCCGAAAACCGGGTAGGCGCCGGACGCCGCCCTACGCGATGGAAACCTTCACCCCGGCCTCCCGGAGGTTCGCGAGTTCCGCCGGGTCCGCGCTGGCGTCCGTGATGAGTTCGCTGATCTGCCCCACCGGGCAGATCCTGGCGAACGCCATGCGGCCCACCTTCGAACCGTCGGCGACCACCACGGTGCGCCGGGCGTGGTCGATGAGGGCGCGGTTGGTGTGGGCCTCCACGTCATGGTGGGTGGTGAGGCCGCCCTGGACGCTGATGCCGTCGACCCCCACGATGGCCAGGTCCAGGTGGATGCCGTCGAGGCTGGCTTCCGCCAGGGGGCCCACCAGTTCGTAGGATTCGCTCCGGGCCGTGCCCCCCGTGACGATGAGCTTGATGTTGGGGCGCAGGGCCAGGTCCGAGGCGATGTTCAGGGCGTTGGTGACGATGATCAGGCCCGGGCGCATGGCCAGGGCCCGGGCCACCTCCGTGGTGGTGGTCCCCCCGGTGAGGCCGATGGAGACCGTGCTTTCGCCGAGCGCCTCCAGGGCCGCCGCCGCGATTCGGCGTTTCTCGTCCTTGTGGCGCCCGCCGCGGTACCTCAGGGGGAGTTCGTACACGAGGCTGTTGGCCACCGCGCCCCCGTGGGTCCTGGAGAGGAGATGCTGGTCCTCGAGCATTTCCAGGTCCCGCCGCACCGAGGCGGTGGAAACCCCCAGTTCCTGGGCGAGATCCGTCACCCCCAACGTACCTTGTTTCGAAAGCCGATCGAGGATCAGGCCCAGACGTTCTTCCTGTCGCATTCCTAAAAATACCATCAAAAAGAAAATCCCGTCTGTTGCTTCTTGTTCACTTTTGCTTAAAATCAATCACGAACAATCAACATTGCTGTAACATTGCGAAGCAAACCCCATTTCCCGCGGAGGGCCCGCCATGCTGTCCAACCACCTCGTCCCCAGGGCCCTCGCCGCGTTGGCGTGCGGGGCCGTCCTGCCACTCCTGGCCGCGGATCCCGCGCCGACCTTCGATTTCAAGGTGCGCACGGGCCTCACCGCCGGCGACATCCGGCGGGACCACGACGACAACAAGGCCCTGGGCTTCGCCGTGGCCGGGCGCTTCCCCCTGGGCCCCTCCCGCGCCTTCACCGTCGAACTCGGTTTCGACGTGATGCCCGGCCAGGCCCACGACGTCATGCCCACCTCCGGCGCCGTGCACTACAGGCCCGAGGCGCCGGTCACGACGTACGGCGGCGAGCCCCTCTACCTGAGCCCCTCCAACTCCATCGATTTCCGCAAGGAGCGCAGCCAGGGATTCAGCCTCCGGGGCTCCTACACGGACAAGCTCGGGTCCACCTCCCTGTACTGGTTCGCCGGCGCCAGCCTCGACCTGTACAAGGTCACCGCGGAGCTGAGCGGAACGCTCATTCCCGTCTACGGGACGGACCCGGCCACGCCGGTTCCCGGCTACGTGCCCCTGGACCCCTCGGATCCCGCCAGCGACGTGAAGGACTACTACGAGGGCTGGGCCATGAGCCGGGAGAAGACCCGGCTGGCCGTGGGCGCCCATGCGGGCCTCGGCGTGGCCCTCACCCAGGACTTCAAGCTCGAGCTGACCGTCCGGAACATCGGCATGAACCACTTCGAATACAAGCCCTTCACCTACACCGGCAAGACCCCCGTCCTCGAGGAAAGCACCCGCCGCGGGTTCGTATTCGAGCTGGCCCTGGCCTTCCGGATCTGACGTCCAGGACCGCGAAAAGGAGATTCATCCATGCTGCATCGAAGAATGTTCACGCCCATCGCGATGATCCTGGCCGCGAGCCAGCTGTTCGGCCAGGAGACCACCGGCGTGGCCTCGGGCCAGATCCTCACCCGGGCCGGGAAACCCATTCCGGGCGCCGTGGTGCGCCTGGCCTCCCCGACCCTCCTGGGAGAGCGCTCCGTCGCCTCCAACGAAAGCGGCCAGTACCGCGTGGGGCTCCTGCCCAACGGCCGCTACACCATCACGGTCTCCGCCCCCGGCTACCTCACCATCAAGGGCCAGTTCCAGATCGTGCCGGGCCAGACGGCGCGCCAGGACGTCATCCTCACCCCCGCCGTGGAACAGGGGGCCACGGTGGAGGTCGTGGACCAGGCCGCCCAGGTGGACAAGACCACCACGGTCACCTCCTCCACCTTCTCCATGGACAACCTCAACGAGCTCGCCGACTTCAAGATGGACGCCATCATCCAGCTGTCGCCGGGCATCACCGGCACCCTGGACCCCAACGTCGGCGGCTACGCCGACGACGCCCTTTCCATCCGCGGCGGCATCCTGCACAGCACCAAGGTGATCCAGAACGGCCTGAACATCACGGAAGAGGGCGGAGGCTACCTCAACGAGGTGACCACCCTCATGGACATGGTCGAGAGCATGTCGGTCATCCAGTCCCCCCTCAACGCCCGGTACGGCAACACCGACGGCGGCCTCGTCTCCATCGTCACCACCCGCGGCAGCAACACCTTCACCGGCACCGCCCGGGTCAAGTACCGCAAGAACATCTGGCAGGACAACGGCACGTCCTACGCCCGCCGGGACGGAACCCCCGGGGACCCCGCGTGGCCCAACGACGACTACTCCAACCGCACCTACGAACTCTCCCTGCGCGGGCCCATCTGGAAGGACCACATCACCTTCGCCTACGGCACCCAGCAGACCCCCAACCACGCCTACACCGCGCAGGTGGGCAACACCGTCCTCAACGGCCTGCCCAGCCAGTCCACCTACACCTTCGTGCCGGGCACGGGGGTGGTGCCCGCCAACACCTACGGCCTGGGCAGCCTGGACACGGTGGCCGACGTCTCCAAGTTCCACCAGTTCGTGGTCTTCGCCCAGATCAACGACAACCACAGCCTGGAGTGGAACTACACCCAGAACGACAGCCAGGCCTACTGGGGCATTCCGCGCTTCGGCCGCATCGATTCCGTGGGCTCGTCCACGGACGACTACAAGCATCACCTGTGGAACCTCGGCTACAAGGGGATCCTGGGCGACGCCGGCGTCCTGGAGGCCCGCGTGGGCCACACCTACCGGTCCTGGCCCCATCCCTACAGCCCGGGCCAGCCGGCCATCTGGACCACCTTCATCCCCGGCGCCCACAACGCCGACGGCTCGAACCCCGTCACCAGCCTCCTGGACGGGTACGCCTCCGGAGGAACCGCCTACAACATCAACGGATACAACGCGGACCGGGGCGACACCATCCTGAACGACTCCATCCTGGTGAACTGGTCCCGGGAGTTCTCCCGCAACGGCTCCACCCACCTGGTGGACATGGGGGTGGACATCGAGAAGTTCAAGTGGGGCATCCAGGTGGGCGCCGCCAAGGACCAGTACGTGGTGCCCGGCCAGAACCCCGTCACCGGGGAGTTCCTGGTCTACAACGCCGCCACGGCCACCCTCCGCGACCTGGACGCCACGTACGGCAACACCCCCGTCCTCAACGACGGCCTGGTGAATCCGGGCCTGGGCGCCCCGGGGTCGGACAACCACTGGCCCGGCGGCCTGGGCCTGGTTCCCCTCTGGGTGAGCCGCACCGGGTCCGAGGGCGGCGACATGCGCAAGCAGACCACCTCCATCTACCTCAACGACCTCTGGACCATCAACAGCCACCACAGCATCATGCTCGGCGTGCGCCACGACGCCTTCAAGGTCAGCGACGAGGCCAGCACCTTCGTCTCCTACGGGCGGTTCAATCCGCGGTTCGAGTACAAGTGGGACGTGTACGGCGACCAGACCCGGCTGTTCAATTTCTCCTACGGCGAGTTCCAGTCCAGCTCGCCCGGGTCGCTCTTCCTGCCCGCGGCCCGCGGCCGGTACGGGAACCAGACCGTCTCCTACTGGAGCCAGGGGTCCAGCACCCCCTACTACGTGAGCAAGGCCCAGCTCCAGGACCCTGCGAACTACACCGCCTACACCCGCACCTACGCGGGCGACACCTTCGTCATCGACCCCGACTGGAAGAACCCCGTCTCCCACGAGTTCACCTTCGGCTTCCGCCGCGCCTACGCCTCCGGCGGCTTCTGGCGGGCCACGGCGATCTACAAGTACTGGTCGAACCTCTTCGACTTCTTCCCGGGGGAGGTCTACACCGACGAATCGGGCTCCCCGAACTTCAAGCGGATCCTGCGCAACGACCCGGACTCCAGGCGAACCTACAAGAGCCTGGAACTGGAATGGATGATGCCGGTGGGCCACCGGCTGTCCATCTACGGCAACTACACCTACGCCCGCATGATGGCCAACACCCGGTACACCATCGACAACCCCGACCGCACCACGAGCCAGCTGGCGAACTTCCGGGACTATTACGACACGTTGTACAGCCGCGACCAGTACAACCCCATGACCCTCCGGACCCCCGAACACATCTTCAACCTCTACCTCGCCTACAACCTGAGCCAGGGGAAGGTCAAATCCAACGTGACCCTGCAGGGTTCGTACACCAGCGGCAAGCCCGAAGGCCGGTGGTCCACCGCCAACATCCCCGCGCCCACCCTGCCCGGCTACAACGACGCCAACGTCCAGAACACCGGCGGCCTGCCCAATTCCATCTCCCTCACGGCGGACGGCAGCCGCATGACCAACATGGACGTCACCACCCTCAGCCTGAAATACAACATGGAGATCACGGTGTGGGGTTCGGTGAAGGGCTTTTTCGACGTGACCTTCGCCAACGTCTTCAACGCCAAGCGCCGGGCCCCCTATTCCCTGGAGGGGACCGGCCTCACCGACACGGTGGGGCAGCCCCCGCAGCACACCGGCAGCGGGTGGCGCGCCGCGGATGACCTCTCGACCGTTGGCACCGGAAGGGTCGCCGGCCGATCCATCACCTTCGACACCGGCATCCGGTTCTGAGCGGAGACGACCATGACTTCCACCCCAACGCTCCTTTCCTGCGCCCTCGTCCTGGCCCTGGCCGCCCCCGCCAAGGCCGGCGACAGCCGGTTCCAGGTTTCCGGCGGCCTCGTCGTCAACCAGGGCAACGCCGTCGACCTCACCGGCAAGACCACCGGAGGCTACACCCTCGAACTGGGGGCCCGGTTCAACCCCAAGGGCTTCGGCCCCGGCATCCTGGTGTACGCCGGCTACGCCCACATGCCCGCCGCCACCGGCACCGATGAGCGGCCCACCTTCGAGCTGAGCGGCACCCGCCTGGGAGCGGACCTGCTCTTCCGGCCCTGGGACGGCGTCCCCCTCACCCTGTCCACCGGACCTTCGGTCCACGTGTGGAAGGGCACCCAGCGGGGCGGCGATCCGAGCCTCTACCCGGCCGACAACCACCTGAAGGCCGGCTGGCGCCTGGGCCTGGGCTACGACTTCACGAAGGACTGGTCCGCCACCCTTCACTACACCTTCACCGAATGGCGGTCCAATTCCGACATCGACCTCGCCGCCACCAACCCGAGCCGCCCCGCGTACTTCAGCCTCATGGCCACCTACCGGTTCTGATCCAATCATTCAAGGGAGCCTTTTGGCATGACCGCAGTTTTTTCCGAATTCGACACGACGGCACGCGCGCAGCTGGGCGCCGTCCACACCATTCCCGAGATCCTCGGACAGCCCGCCCTCTGGCGCGGGATCTGGACGGGCCTGAGGGCGGAACGGCCCGCCCTGCTCCCCTTCCTGGCCCCGTCCGCCCTGGGGCCCCACCGGGAGATCGTGCTCACCGGGGCGGGCTCCTCCGCCTACATCGGCGAGCTGCTCCAGGGACGCTATGCCCTCCGCACCGGGCGCACCGTGCGCGCCGTGCCCACCACCGACATCGTCACCAATCCCGAGGAGGCCTTCCCCCGGGACGTGCCCACCCTCCTGGTCTCCTTCGCCCGTTCCGGCAACAGCCCCGAGAGCGTGGCCGCCATGGATTGCGCGGACGCGCGCCTGCGCGACGTGAAGCACCTCATCATCACCTGCAACCCGAAGGGGGAGCTTGCCCGGCACCCCACCCCCAACCCCCGCGCGGTCTTCGTCCTCCCCCCGGAATCCGACGACCAGGGCCTGGCCATGACCGGGAGCTTCACCGGCATGGCCTTGGCCGGACTGCTCCTGGCGGACCTGGAGTGCCTGGATGCCGCCGAAGCGCGGGTGGAGCGCCTCGCCGCGGCCGCCGAGGGCATCCTGGCCACCCAGGGGGACCGGTTCCGCGAGCTGGCGGCCCTCCCCTTCACCCGGGCCATCTTCCTGGGCGCCGGCGCCCTGAAGGCCGCCGCCCGGGAAAGCCACCTCAAGCTGCAGGAACTCAGCGACGGCAACGTGATCTGCGCCTACGACTCCTTCCTGGGGTTCCGCCACGGCCCCAAGGCCGCCATCAACGCGTCGACCCTCCTGGTGTTCCTCTTCTCGGGACGGCCCGGGCACCGGGCCTATGAAGAGGACCTGGTGGACGAGATCCGGAGCGGCGTCCAGGGCCTGTTCCACCTGGGCGTGGGCGAGGGCCTCCGGACCCATTCCCCCCTGGAGGCCACCATCCCCCTTCCCGGCCCCATGGACGACGAGGAGCGTGCCATCTGCGCGGTCCTGGCGGCCCAGATCCTGGGCGTCCACAAGGCCATCGCCCTGGGCCTGCGCCCCGACACCCCTTCCCCGGCCGGGACCATCTCCCGGGTCGTGCGGGGCGTCACGATCTACCCCAACGCCGAAAGGAATCCGCGATGACGCGCCCTACGGATGTGCTAGTGGTCGGCGAGCTGAACGTGGACCTGATCCTCAACGGCCTGGCGCGCATGCCCGAGATCGGGAAGGAGGTCCTGGCCGAGGCCATGACCCTCACCCTGGGCAGTTCCTCGGCCATCTTCGGCAGCAACCTCAGCACCCTGGGCGTCCGGGTGGCCTTCCTGGGCAAGGTGGGCGGGGACCTGTTCGGGGACCTCGCCGTGGAACGGCTGCGCGCCAAGAACGTGGACACCGCCATGATCCTGCGCACCCCGGCCCACGCCACCGGCGCCACCATCGTCCTGAACCGGGGCGAGGACCGGGCCATGGCCACCTACATGGGGGCCATGGCCCACCTGACCCTGGCGGACGTGACCCCGGAGCGCCTGGCCACCGCAGGGCATCTCCACTTCGCCTCGGCCTTCCTCCAGCCCGGGATGTTCCCGGACGTCGCCGCCCTGTTCCGCCGGGCCAAGGCCTGCGGGCTCACCACCTCCTTCGACCCCCAGTGGGACCCGGCCGAGGCCTGGGACCTGGACCTGCCCGCCATCCTCCCCGCCGTGGACGTCTTCCTGCCCAACGAGCAGGAGATCCGCCACCTCACCCGGAAGGCCACCGTCCCCGAAGCCCTGGATGCCCTGCGGCCCCATGCCCACACCATCGTGGTCAAGCAGGGCTGCGCGGGCGCCACGGCCGCGCGGGGCGCGGACACCTTCTTCCAGCCCGCCTTCCTCAACGACCGCGTGGTGGACGCCATCGGCGCGGGGGACAGCTTCGACGCCGGGTTCATCTCCCGCTTCATCGCGGGCGACCCCGTGGAAGCGTGCCTTCGCTTCGGCTGCCTAATGGGCGCCGTGAACACCACCGCCGCCGGAGGCACCGGCGCCTTCCAGGACCGGGCCGCGGTCATGGCCATCGCCAGGGAGCGCTTCAATGCCTAGCCTGAAAGAGAAACTCCTGGAGATGCGGGACCGCAAGGCCGCCCTCCTCGCCGCCAACTACTACAACGCCGAGACCCTCCGCGGGGTGCTGGAGGCCGCCGCCGACCTCGGCCAGCCCATCATCCTCCAGATGACCCGCGGCTCCATCGACTACCTGGGCCTGTCCGTGGCGCTGGCCATGGGCCGGGCGGGGCTCCGCCAGTACGGCGTGGAGGGCTGGATCCACCTGGACCACGCCCTCAGCCTGGACCTGGTGGCGGACTGCCTCGAGGCCGGCTTCGATTCCGTGATGATCGACGCCAGCGAGCAGGACCTGGACCGGAACATCGCCGACACCCGCAGGGCCGTGGCCATGGCCAGGGCCACCGGGGCCAACGTGGAGGCCGAGCTGGGCTTCGTGGCCAAGCTGGGCCAGGAGGCCGACCCCGCCGGCCTCACCGACCCCGCCCAGGCCGCGCGGTTCGTGGAGGCCACCGGGGTGGACGCCCTTGCGGTCTCCATCGGCACCGCCCACGGCTTCTACAAGGCCGAGCCCCGCCTGGACCTGGAGCGCCTGGAGGCGATCCGTGCGCTCACGGACGTGCCCCTCGTGCTCCACGGGGGCTCCGGCGTGGGCGAGGCGTCCATCCGTGACGTGGTGGCCCGGGGCATCTGCAAGGTCAACGTGGCCACCGAGACCAAGGACGCCTTCGTGAGGGGCATCAAGCGCGAGCTGCTGGCCTCCAGCGGCATCGACATCCGAGCCATCTTCCCCCCCGCCATCCGCGACGTGAAGGAACTCATTTCCCAGAAGCTGCGCATGCTCATGACGGACGGCGGCCATGCCTGACCTCCTGCGCCTCCGGGACGACCGCCGCGAAGGGCGCGCGCGCGGCGTGTACGCGGTATGCTCGGCCCATCCCATGGTCCTGCGCGCGGCCCTGGACCAGGGCGCTGCGGACGGGACGCCCGTGCTCATCGAGGCCACCTGCAACCAGGTGGACCAGTTCGGAGGCTACACCGGCATGACTCCCGCCGCCTTCGCCGCCTTCGTGCGGGACCTGGCCCTGGAGACCGGGTTCGATCCCGGGCAGGTCATCCTGGGCGGCGACCACCTGGGGCCCAACCCCTGGCGCGCCGAGGCCGCGGAATCCGCCCTGGCCAAGGCCGGCGACCTGGTGGAAGCCTACGTGGCCGCAGGGTTCCAGAAGATCCACCTGGACGCCAGCATGGCCTGCGCGGACGACCCCGCGGACCTGCCCGGCGAGGTCGTGGCCAGGCGCGCCGCGGCGCTCTGCCTCCGGGCCGAGGCGGCCTTCGC
>DBMS01000140.1 GCA_002297665.1 Holophagaceae bacterium UBA692
TCGGCGAGGCCGCGCGCCTGCAGGTCGGCGCGCAGGGCGGTCCATTCGCCGGGGCCCAGGGGCCAGGGCAGCGCCAGGAGGCCGCTGGCGTCCAGCTCCGTGAGGCCCAGGAGGTGCGAAAGGTCGCCCAGGTCGTGCACGGCGGGGTCCCTGCGGGGGGCGTCGCCCCGGAAGGGGCCCTGGCTCACGAAGGAGAGGTCCGCGGTGAAGGGCGGCAGGCCGCGGCCCTCGATGATCCGCGCGTTGCGCACCACCAGGGTGGCCACGGCGTCCCGGGCGTTCAGGGGGATCTTCCCGTAGTCGGCCAGGTCCAGGTCGTCCAGGGAGCCGTCGGCGAAGGTGGAAAGGGAGCCCAGGAGGGCCACGAAGTTGAGCCGCACGAGGCGCTCGGCCTCGCTGGGGCCGGCCCAGCCCCCGGTCTCGATGAGGAGCGTGGCGGTGCCCCAGCGGGTCATGGAATCGCCGAAGGCCCGGGCCGTGTAGTCCATGTCGTAGCGACCCACGCGCCCGGGGGCGAAGGGCGTGACGAGCTGCTGGACCCGCACCGCCAGGCGCCTCGTGAGCCGGGTGCCGGGGGTCTCCGAGCAGGCTTCGTCGCCGGGCACGGAAAGGAGGGAAATGGCCACCTGGCGGCCCCCGGCGCCGGCCTTGACCAGGGGGTTCTGGTTGTGGAGGTTGTAGCCCAGGATGGGCCGCGTGCGATCCCGCACCGCCTTGAGGAGGCGCCCCTCGGGCGTGGCGAGCCGCAGGGCGTCGCGGTTGATGTCGATCTCCTGGGCGTTGCGCCGCTGCCCGCGCTCGGCGCCGTCGGGGTTGAGCATGGGGATGATCCACAGGCTCACCCGCGAAAGGAAGCGCTGGACCTCGGGTTCGTCCCGGTTCAGCCCCAGCCAGTTCATGAGGTCCAGGAGGGACGACGTGGCGGTGGGCTCGTCCCCGTGCATCTGCGACCACAGCAGCACGCCCCGGGGACCGGTGCCCGCGCGCAGCACCTGGATCCGGCGCCCCTCGGCGCTCCTGCCCTCCTCCACCAGCGTGAAGAGCCCCGGGTGCCGGGCCTGGAGGGACGCCAGGGCCAGCTGGAGCCCGGCGTGCCGGAGGGACCACGGATCCGCCGGGGACACCCGCGCCTGGGGCCACTGGTCCCAGAGGGCCTGCGGGGACCACGGGGCCGCGGCCGCCAGGGAGCAGGCCAGGGTCAGGAGGGCGGCGAGGGGCCTCATCACCGCACCGCGGGCTCGAGCATGGTGATGGTGCCCCGCCCGGCGTCGATCTCCGCCAGGGAGCCCACGGGGACCATGAACTTGTTCTCGATGTGCCCGATCATCGCGCCGGACCAGGCGGGGATCCCCAGGGGACGGATGTGGTCGTTGAGGACGTCCTCCAGGGTGAGGGAGCCGTTCCCGTCGCCCGGGCCGCACTTGGTGCAGTTCCCGAACACGAAGCCGGCGATGCGGCCCAGGACCCCGGCCAGCTTGAGCTGGGTCAGCATTCGGTCGATGCGGTAGACGTGCTCGTTGGTGTCTTCCAGGAAGAGGATCGCCCCGGTGAAGTCCGGCACGAAGGCCGAGCCCTGCATGGCGGCGAGGACGGTGAGGTTCCCGCCCAGGAGGCGTCCCTGGGCCTTCCCGGGAGTGATGGTGCGAACCCGGTCCTGGATCTGCGCGAGGCTGTCGCCCGTGGCCCTGGGGTTCTCCATGACGACGGCCTCGGCCTTGAACAGCACCCGGCGCAGCCAGTCCACGGAGTAGGCGTTCCACACCGAGGCCCCCACGGGGCCGTGGAAGGTCACCAGGCCGGTGCGGGCGTGGACGGCGTTGAGCAGGCCGGTGATGTCGCTGTAGCCGAGCAGGATCTTGGGATGCAGGGCGATGGCCCGGTAGTCGATGAGCGGAAGGATCCGGTTGCAGCCCCAGCCGCCGCGCACGCAGAGGATGGCGTCCACGGAGTCGTCGGCGAACATGGCGTTGACGTCGGCGGCGCGGTCCTCGTCCCTGCCGGCCAGGTAGCCGTAGCGGTCCAGGACGTGCCTGCCCACCTTCGCCTTTAGCCCCAGGGCGGCCAGGGCCTCCTGGATGATGGTGATCTCGTCGGACTGCCACGTGGCGCCCGCGGGGCTCACGAGCCCCACGGTCTGCCCCTGGGCCAGGCGCCGGGCCCTGAACGTCCCCGCCTTGGAGCCCTGCGCCGCCAGGAGGCCCGGGGCGAAGGGGACCGCCGCGGCCGCGAGGAGCGACGCCTGCAGGAAGGAACGGCGATTCTGGGTCATGGCTGCCTTTCTTTTCTCCGCGAGGTTCTGCGGGTCCGCAGCGCCTCCGCGTTCATTCTTTTCCTTGGCTTGGTGGAAATATTAATCCAAGGCCTGGGCTTCCAGGCTATTCCAGGGAAAGAAACAAACGCGCAAACGCTGTGGATTCGGTGAAGATCGCGGTGAAAAGATTTTTTTAAGCGATGGCGTCCACGATGGCGTTGAGGGTGGGGCTGGGCCGCATGGCCCTGGAGGTCTTCCCGAAGTCGGGGTGGTAGTACCCGCCCATGTCCACCGGTTTCCCCTGGGCCGCGATCAGCTCCTCGTTGATGCGGGCCTCGTTGGCCTGGAGCGCCGCGGCGACCTTGGCGAAGCGGGCCTGGAGGTCGGCGTCCCGGGTCTGGGCGGCGAGGGCCTCGGCCCAGTAGAGCGCCAGGTAGAAGTGGCTCCCGCGGTTGTCGATCTGCCCCACCTTGCGGGCGGGGTTGCGGTTGTTGTCCAGGAACTTGGCGTTGGCCCGGTCCAGGGTCTCGGCCAGGAGGAGCGCCTTGGCGTTCCCGGTCGTCGCGCCCAGGTGCTCCAGGGAGACGCCGATGGCCAGGAATTCGCCCAGGGAGTCCCAGCGCAGGTAGCCCTCCTGCTGGAACTGCTGGACGTGCTTGGGGGCAGAGCCGCCCGCGCCGGTCTCGAAAAGGCCGCCGCCGGCCAGAAGGGGCACGATGGAGAGCATCTTCGAGCTGGTGCCCAGCTCCAGGATGGGGAACAGGTCGGTGAGGTAGTCGCGCAGGGCGTTGCCGGTGACCGAGATGGTGTCCTGGCCCGCGCGGGTGCGGGGCAGGGTGTAGCGCATGGCCTCCACGGGGCTGAGGATGCGGATCTCCAGGCCGGCGGTGTCGTGGTCCTTCAGGTAGCGCTCGACCTTGGCGATGATCTGGGCGTCGTGGGCGCGGTCGCGGTCCAGCCAGAAGACCGCGGGCGCGCCGGTGGCCCGGGCCCGGCTCACGGCCAGGCGCACCCAGTCGCGGATGGGGAGGTCCTTGGTCTGGCAGCCGCGCCAGATGTCGCCCTTCTCCACGGCGTGCCGGATCAGCACGGTCCCGGATTCGTCCACGACGCGGATGACGCCGTCGGCGGGGGCCTTGAAGGTCTTGTCGTGGGAGCCGTACTCCTCGGCCTTCTGGGCCATGAGGCCGACGTTGGAGACGCTGCCCATGGTGGCCGGGTCGAACTGGCCGTTGCGGCGGCAGTCCTCGAAGGCCTCCTGGTAGAAGGTGGAGTAGCAGCGGTCGGGGATGACGCACTTGACGTCCTGGAGCTTGCCGTCGGGGCCCCACATCTTGCCGGAATCCCGGACGACCACCGGCATCGAGGCGTCGATGATGACGTCGTTGCTGGCGTGCAGGTTGGTGATGCCCTTGTCGGAATCCACCATGGCCAGGGCCGGGCGGAAGGCGTAGACGGCCTTGATGTCGGCTTCCACGGCGGCGCGCTGGGCCTCCGGCAGCCTGGCCAGCTTGGCGTACAGGTCGCCCAGGCCCAGGTCCGGGTTGATCCCCAGCTCCGCGAAGAGCCCGGCGTGCTTCTCGAAGACCTCCTGGAAGTACACGGAGACGAAGTGGCCGAAGATCACCGGGTCGGAGATCTTCATCATGGTGGCCTTGAGGTGCACGGAGAACAGCACGCCCTCCCTGCGGGCGGCCTCGAGCTGGCCGGCGATGAAGGCGCGCAGGGCCTTGACGCTCATGAACGAGCCGTCGACGACCTCGCCCTCCTGCAGGAAGAGCTTCTCCTTGAGGACCTTCACGGCCCCGGCGGCGTCCACGAACTCGATGCGCGCGTTGCCGGCGCGGGCGACGGTGACGGAGGCCTCGCTGCCGTAGAAGTCGCCCGCCTCCATGTGGGCCACGTGGGTCTTCGAGTCGGGGGTCCAGGCGCCCATGCGGTGCGGGTGCTTGCGGGCGTGGAGCTTTACGGAAAGGGCCACGCGCCGGTCGGAGTTGCCTTCGCGGAGCACCGGGTTGACGGCGCTGCCGAGGACCTTGGAATAGCGGGCCTGGACGGCCTTCTCGGCCTCGGTGGCGGGGGCTTCGGGATAGTCGGGGATGGCGTAGCCCTGGCCCTGCAGCTCCTTGACGGCGGCCTTGAGCTGGGGGACCGAGGCGCTGATGTTGGGCAGCTTGATGATGTTGGCGTGGGGCAGCTGGGTGAGCTCGCCCAGGTAGCTCAGCTCGTCGCGCACGCGCTGGCCCTCGGCAAGGTTCTCCGGGAACGCCGCCAGGATCCGGCCCGCCAGGGAGATGTCGCGCGGCTCCACCACCACGCCGGCCGCCTTCGTGAAGGCGTTGACGATGGGAAGCAGGGAGTGGGTGGCCAGGGCGGGAGCCTCGTCGATGGCCGTCCAGATGATCTTTCCAGTTTCCGCGCTCATATCACCTCGTCTCGAAACCCAGTCGTGTGGGTGGGATCCCAACATCATAGACCAGAAACACCCGGCCCTCCCTTCAGTTCCCTTCGCGCACCACCACGTAGGAGACCGTCGTGGCCACCAGGGCCGGAACCACCAGGGCCGCCTGCCCAGTGGTCTCCGCGAGGAAGACCACCGGCACCAGGAGGCTCTCGTTGGTGGCCCCCGCCATGGCGGCGCCGCCCACGAGGGTCAGGTATCCCTGGGTGCCCAGGTGCAGGAAGCCGTCGTAGGCCGTGCCCAGGGCGCAGCCCATCGTCAGCGACGGCATCCAGAGCCCGCCGATGCCGCCGCCGGCGAAGGTCAGGGCCGTGGCGGCGAGCTTGAGGGCCAGGTAGGCCGTGGCGTGGCCGGGCAGGGTCCCGCCCTGGAGGAGCACCCGCACCAGTTCGAGTCCCCCGCCCTGGGTGACGGGCAGGTCGTGGAAGAGCAGGTTTCCGGGCATCGCCAGGACGCTGAGTCCGATGCCGGCGGCCAGGCCCCGCCACAGCAGCGGAGACCTCCCCATCAGGGCGCCCAGGGCCTGCCGGAGCTTCAGGTAGAGGGTCGCGGCCAGGCCGCAGAGAAGGCCCAGGCCCAGGGCCCAGAAAAGCTCGCGGGGCCGGAGCGTGGGCATGCCGCTGGGCAGGGGCAGGAGGGGCTCGTACCCCATGACGCCGGAGAAGACCACGTAGCCCGAGGCCGCCGACACCAGGCATGGGATGAGGGACTCGGCGGCCAGGTGCCCGCGGTGTTCCGCGGCCATGAGGGCCCCCGACAGCGGCGCCCGGAAGACCGCGGCCAGGGCCGAGGCCGCCCCGGCCCGGGCCATGACCAGGGGGGGGCGGGCCAGGCGCCTCACCGCGCCCAGGTAGTTGGCCGAGGTCCTCAGCACCCGGTGGTACTGGAGGCCCATGGCCGCCCCGAACCACTTGCCGGGCCCTTCCGTGCCGGCGCTGCCCCCGAACCCGATGGTCAGGGCGCAGCCCACCACCTTGCCCAGGGACCGCAGGAAGGGAAAGGCCTGGTACGGATCCGTGCGGGCCAGGTCCAGGTCCCGCTGCAGGGCCACCTCCCCCAGGCCCGTGAGCCGGAGCCAGGCCGTGGTGAGGAAGAGGCCCGCCGCCGGAAGAAGGAGGGAAAGCCGGGTGCGCCATCCCACCTGCTGGATCCACGGCTCGAAGCGGTCCAGGGCGAACAGGGCCAGGGCCACGAGGAACCCCACCGTCGCGCCCAGGGGCAGCATCACCCCCACGATGTGGCGGGTGTGGGCCAGGAACCGCAGCCGGGTGGTGCGGGTGGGCAGCAGGGTTCGTGGGCTGTAAAAGGCCATGGGGACGGGTCCGGGGCCCGTCAGTCCAGGATATCCAGGATTGCATCCGGTTGCTCGCCCGCGACGGGCTCCTTCTCGCCGTGGGGCCCGTAGCCGGTCAGGGGGGAGCTGCCCGCCCCGTGCTTGTCCTTCTCGCGGGTGGGTTCGGGGTGCGTGGACGACGTCACCGCCGGGACGTACCGCCTCCGGAAGGGGATGTGGAATTCCCACAGCGTGTCCAGTTCGGACGGGTTGACCCCGGCGGGGGTCCTCACGAAGCCACCCCCAAGAAGCGTGGCCGTGGCCCCGGGGGGCAGCCCGCTCAGGAGGGTGGAGACGTCCGCCCCGGAGCGCATGGCCGAAAGCACGGTCTGCCGGGCGATGGCGGCCTGCTCCACCTGCGCGGCCACGTCCCCGGCGTTCAGGTCGAGGGTGCTTGTCGCCGCCGGGTTGTTGGCCGTGGTGACCGCGGTGAGGGCGACGTCGAAGGCCGGGGTCGCGGCCGGTGCGGCGGTCGTGGTGGCCGCCGAGGGATCCGGGCTTGCGACCGTCTGGCTGACCGTGGTGGGGGTCAGGGGCAGGGCGGTTGTGATGGCGGTGACGTCCATGGGGGCGGCCTTCCTGCCTTCTCATCGGCAAAAACCTGCACCCCGTTAGCGCGGCCGCCCGGATTTCCTGGGGAGAGGTCGAATCGTCGCGCGTGTCCCGGATTTAGGCGCCGCAGGGTTCGTTGGCGCAGGCGAGCTGCGCCAACGGAAAGCCCCCGGCCTTGGATTTGGGAGAAGTGCTGCCGCGTTCGTCC
The DNA here is from genome assembly GCA_002297665.1 of Holophagaceae bacterium UBA692. Classification (GTDB taxonomy): domain Bacteria; phylum Acidobacteriota; class Holophagae; order Holophagales; family Holophagaceae; genus Mesoterricola. The sequence continues at coordinate 6,806 of DBMS01000140.1, forward strand.
TTCGATCGGGGAGAGAGGTGGTCCCGATCTGGGGCTCCCCAGGAAGGCCTATGCATCGTCGGGCCGCTTCAAGTGAGCCGGGAGGAAGGCCATTCGCGCCGACGTTGATTTGAAGCGATGGCCTGAAAAATCAGGAGAAGGGCTCAAATCGACGTCGGCGCGAACCGTCCTCCTACCGCAAAACTCGAAGCGTGACCAAAAGGCATTGGCCGTCCCGGGGAGCCTGACGGGGCAATCGCCTCCCCCCCCATCGAAGAACGAATGCGGCAGCACTTCTCCCAAGTCCCAAAGACGGTGCTTTCCGTTGGCGCAGCTCGCCTGCGCCAACGAACCTTGCGGCGCGCATATCCGGGACATGCGCGATTACTTTTGCCAGGCCCCTACATCCCCGCCAGCGCCTCGGCCTCGGTGTCTTTCACCTCGAACACGGAATGCAGGCTGGTCATCTGCATCAGGTTGAAGATCCTGGAATTGAGCCCGCAGATCCGCAGGACGCCCTGGCGGTTCTTGATGGAGGTGTAGCAGCCCACCAGTTCGCCCAGGCCCGAGGAATCCAGCACGGAAACCTTGGTGAAGTCGATGATGATCTTCCGGTGCCCCTGCTCCAGGCACTGCCGCACGGCCTCGCCCAGTTCCTGGTCGCCGTCGCCCAGCGTCACCTTGCCCTGGGGGGCGATGATGTGCACGCCATTGACGTCACGTTCGTGGATCTTCATGCTGCCTCCTTCGTCGGTTGAACGTTGCCTGACCATGAGGAATCCGGAGGGATCCGTCAAGGGGTAGGTTGAAAATTTCATGTAAAGGACAAGCCCTTGCCGGGGTTCAGCGCCGGCCCCGACGCCAGGAACCGCAGGGCCGCCTCGCGGATCTCCGCGGGGGTCGTGGCCTTCTGGAGGCTGGCGTGGAACCCGTGCCCGAACAGGAAGTTCTTGGCGAAATAGTAGGAAAAGTCCATGAGCCTGCCGAAGGCGCGCTCCGGGGGCATGTCCTCGAGGGTGTAGCGGTAGAGGCGGTCCCAGATATCGGCATGGTCGATCTCGCCCACGGGGAGGCCGGCGAATTCGCGGAAGATCCAGGGCTTCACCACGGCGATCCGGCCCAGCATGAGCCCCGCCAGCGGCTCGAAGAAGGCCCGGTTCCGCTCGATGTCCAGGGGCGAGCAGATGTCGCCGTTGCCGATGACGGGCAGCTTCGTGCGCGCGGCGATCCAGGGGAACTCCTCCCACCGGGGGCGGCGCTTGAGCTTCTCGCCCGAGAAGCGCGCGTGCACGGTCAGGGCGTCGACGCCCACGTCCTCGAAGAGCCTCACCCGCTCCAGGAAGCCTTCGCGCCAGTTCCCGGGGTCGTCGCCCAGCCGGCATTTCACCGTGAGGGTGCCCTGGTAGCCGCGGCGGAGCCGCTCCAGCACGTCCCGGAGACGGGGGAAGTCCGCGCACAGCGCCACGCCCCAGCCGTTGGCCTTGACCTTGGGCGCGGGGCAGCCCAGGTTGAGGTCCACCGCGGCCGCGCCCAGTTCCGGGAGCTTGCGGATGACGGCCTCCAGGTCCTCGCGCCCGGAGGCGCCGAACTGGTAGATGACGGGGCCCTCGCAGTCCCGGCGCTTCGTGAAGGAGGACTCCCGGGTCTTCTCCTGGAGGAAGGCCCCGGCCGAGAGCATCTCGGTGAACAGCGCCCCGTAGCCGCCGAAGTCCGACAGGAGGCGGCGGAAGGCGGAGTTGGTGACGCCCTCCATGGGCGCCAGGAAAAGGGCCGGGGCAAAGGTCCTGCCGTCGATCTCGATGCGCTCGAACATCGTCAGGCCTCCCCGCCGCGGCGCGCCAGGCTCGCCCAGGCGCCCAGCAGGGCCAGGCCGGCGCCCGTGAACATGGCCGCGCTGTAGCCCCAGGCGAAAGCGCCCGCCGCGGGCCCCGAGGCCTTGGCCAGGAGCAGGCGCCACCCGCCGCCGCC
>DBMS01000117.1:0-4132 GCA_002297665.1 Holophagaceae bacterium UBA692
TCCGCCCCCGCGGGCCCCGGCAGGGCGGCCGCGGCGCCCGCGAGCCCATGGGCGAAGCCCAGGACCGGCAGGACCAGGCACAGCCCCAGGGCGGCCAGGGCGATGCCGTACTGGGCCCGGGGCCGCCCAGGCCCCGCCGCCCGCAGGAGGACCGCCGCCACGGCCCCCACCGCGGCGAGCTGCCAGAGCGAATGGATCAGGGCCCACCCCAGGGCCGTGGCCGCGCCGCTCACTTCGACGTCCCCAGCAGCTGGCGGATGCGGGCCTTCTCCTCGGGGGAGACCGAACCCTCCTTCAGGGCCGCCTGAACCAGGGCCAGGGCCGACCCCCCGAAGAGCCGGTCCCGCAGATCCGCCACGAGCCCCTGCTCCATGGATTCCCGGGGGTGGGCCGCGCGGTACACGTGGGAGCGCGCCGACTCGTCCCGGGCCACCAGCCCCTTCTCCAGCATCACCTGCAGCATGCGCAGGGCCCCGGTGTAGGTGTATTCCTGGCGGCTGGCCAGGGCGGCCTGGACGTCCTTGACGGGAACCGGGCCCAGGTCCCAGAGGATCTTCAGGATCTTGAGCTCGGCTTCGGTGGGGCGCGGGGGGTGGGTCATGAGGGCCTCGACTACTCAAATTGGTCTACTCAATTTGGTGTAGTTGAGGCGCCCTGTCAAGGGGCGCCTTCCCGGAATGGCTTTCAGGGCATTCCGACCCAGAGTCCCAGAAGGCCCAGGCGGCGCGCCAGCTCCGAGAAGCGCTCCACCGGAAAGCCCATCACGGTGGCGAAGCTGCCTTCGATTCGCTCGATGAACAGGGCGGCGATCCCCTGGGCGGCGTAGCCCCCGGCCTTGTCCATGGGCTCGCCGGAGGCGGCGTACCATTCGGCCTGCTTCTTCTGGAGGGGACGCAGGAACACGTTGGCGGTGTCCACCAGGGTGTAGACCTCGCTGTTGCGGCGCAGGCAGAGGCCCGTGTGCACCTGGTGGCTCCGGCCCTGGATGAGCATGAGCATGCGCACGGCGTCGGCTTCGGAGTCGGGCTTGCCCAGGATGTGGTGGTCCACGGCCACGGTGGTGTCGGCGGCGATGATCCAGCGGTCGGGGTTCACGATGCCCACGATCTCCGCCTTGGCCTGGGCCAGGCGGATCACCATGGACTCGGGGTCCTCGCCCGGGCGGGGCGTCTCGTCCACTTCGGGGGCCCACACCTCGTAGGGGATGTGCAGCGCCTCCATCCAGTGCCGGCGCCGGGGGGAGACCGAGGCCAGGATGGGGGGCGGAACGTGGAGGGTGATGTCGTCGGGCATGGCGGACCTTCCGGCCGGGAGAGGCCTGTCTTCGAGTCTCCCATCAACCGGCCCGGTTTTTGACCGGAAATGCGCCTCAGATGAGGGGCGCCAGGAGGTCGCGGTACACCGGGATGGGCCAGCGGGCCGCATTGCAGTCCTTTTCCAGCTGGTCCAGGACGTCGCGCAGCAGTTCCTGGGCGTGGCGCACGCCGCCTCCGTAGGCCTCCGTGCGGGCGTGGAGGGGTTCCAGGGACTCCGCGGCCACCATGGCCGCCTTGAGGGCCGCCAGGCGCTCCTGGGCCACTCCGGCGAGGCGGGTCTGGGTTTCCAGGGCGGCCTTGAGCGCGGCCGGCACGGGGATGCCCGCCTGGGCCAGCTTTCCCAGGGCGTCGGCCCGGGCCCCCAGGTCCTCGACGATGGCCGGCAGGAGCATGGTCTCCGCCATCTCCCGGAGCACCTGGGCCTCGATGGAAAGGGCCTTCTGGTACTGCTCGTGGCGGATGTGGAGCCGGGCTTCGCACTCCCCGGCGGTGAGGATGCCGCCGCGGCTGAAGACCTCCTGGCTCCGGGGCTCCTCCCAGATGCGCAGGGCCGCGGCGGTGTCCCGGGCGTGGGGCAGGCCCCGGCGCTCGGCCTCGGCCATCCATTCCGCTGAGTAGCCGTTGCCCTCGAAGCGGATGGCCCGGGTCTCGATGATGGCTTCCCGGATGACGGCCATGGCGGCCGCGCGGGTGCCCTTGCCGGCGGCCATCTCCTCGTCCATCCGGGCGTTCATGGCGTCCAGGGCCTCGGCCACGGTGGCGTTGATGACCGTGAGCGGGAAGGCGATGGCCTGGGAGGAGCCCACGGCGCGGAACTCGAACTTGTTGCCCGTGAAAGCGAAGGGGCTGGTCCGGTTGCGGTCCGTGGCGTCCTTCTCCAGGGCGGGCAGGCTCCCGAGCCGCAGGTCCAGGAGCTGCTTCTCGCTGGCGTCGGCCACGTCGCCGCGCTCGATGGCTTCCAGGATGTGGCTGAGCTGGGAGCCCAGGTAGGCGCTCATGATGGCCGGGGGGGCCTCGTTGGCGCCCAGGCGGTGGTCGTTGCCCGCGAAGGCGATGGAGGCCCGCAGGAGGCCGCCGTGGCGGTGGATGGCCTTGAGGGTGGCGCCCAGGAAGTACAGGAACTGCAGGTTCTCCTCCGGGGTCTTCCCGGGGTCCAGCAGGTTGTGGCCCTCGTCCGTGGCCAGGCTCCAGTTCACGTGCTTGCCCGATCCGTTGACGCCGGCGAAGGGCTTCTCGTGCAGCAGCACCGCCAGGCTGTGCCGCTCGCCCACGCGCTTCATGATCTCCATGAGCAACTGGTTGTGGTCCGAGGCCAGGTTGGCGGGCTCGTAGATGGGGGCCAGCTCGAACTGGTTGGGGGCCACCTCGTTGTGGCGCGTCTTGGCGGGGATCCCCAGCTTGAAGCACTCCAGTTCCACGTCCTGCATGAAGCCCAGCACCCGCTCCTTGATGCTGCCGAAGTAGTGGTCCTCCAGCTCCTGGCCCTTGGGGGGCCGGGCGCCCTGGAGGGTGCGGTTTGCGAAGGTGAGGTCGGGCCGCTTCCGGGCAAGGTCGAGGTCCACGAGGAAGTACTCCTGCTCGGGCCCGCACTGGGGAACGACCTGGGTGGCCCGGCTCTCGAAGTGGCCCAGGGCGTGGAGCGCGGCCTCGCTCACGGCCTCCATGGAGCGCAGCAGGGGCAGCTTGTTGTCCAGGGCCTCGCCGTGGTACCCCACGAAGGCGGTGGGGATGCAGAGGGTGGTGCCCAGGGGGCTCTCGATGAGGAAGGCGGGGCTGGTGGCGTCCCAGACCGTGTAGCCCCGGGCCTCGAAGGTGGCCCGCAGCCCCCCTGAGGGGAAGGAACTGGCGTCGGGCTCGCCCTGGATGAGCTGGCTGCCGCTGAACTTCTCGATGACCACGCCCGCCTCGTCCCAGGCGATGAAGGCGTCGTGCTTCTCGGCGGTGGCGCCGGTCATGGGCAGGAACCAGTGGGTGAAGTGGGTGGCGCCGTGCTCCACGGCCCACTCCTTCATGGCCTGGGCCACGCCGTGGGCGGTTTCCGGGGACAGGGGCTCCCCGCGCTTGAGGCTGTGGCGGAAGGCCTTGAAGACCTCCCGGGGGAGCCGCTCGCGCATGGTGCGCTCGTTGAAGGTGTTGCAGCCGAAGAACCGGCTCACCTTCATCTCGTCGAGGCTGTGGATGTCGGAACCTTTGATGGGCTGGCCGTTGGACATGATCCCTCCTCGAATCGATTGGGCGCGCCGCCGGGGCGTTCTCGCGGGTGTGACTTACGTCACAGCATAGGGGGTCCCCACCCTGCCCTCAAGCGATTCGCGCAAATCCAACTATCTAACATGATAGGTGGTTGTAAAAAAATTTTACGCCAGTGCGGTAGAATCACCCCATGAGCGCGCCGGCCCCCTACGTACCCGACCTGGAAACCATCGACCCTTCCCTGGACCTCGCGGCGGAGATCGCCCGGCTCCGGAAGGAGCGCAACGCCGTCCTGCTGGCCCACTACTACCAGGAGCCCGAGATCCAGGACCTGGCCGATTTCGTGGGCGACAGCCTCCAGCTGGCCCAGGCCGCCGCGCGAACCGAGGCTTCGGTCATCGCCTTCTGCGGCGTGCACTTCATGGCCGAGACCGCCAAGATCCTCAACCCCGGCAAGCGCGTGGTCATCCCCGACCTGGACGCCGGTTGCAGCCTCGCGGACCGGTGCCCCGCCGACGCCTTCGGGGCGTGGCTGAAGGACTACCCCGACCACGTGGTGGTGAGCTACATCAACTGCTCGGCGGGGGTGAAGGCCCTCTCGGACATCATCTGCACCAGCTCCA
>DBMS01000117.1:4140-4354 GCA_002297665.1 Holophagaceae bacterium UBA692
TTCGCCCCGGACCGCCACCTGGGGCGGTGGGTCATGCGCCAGACGGGGCGGGACATGGTCCTGTGGCCCGGCTTCTGCATCGTCCACGAACAGTTCACCGCCACCCGCCTGGCCCAGCTCAAGGCCCGCCATCCCGCGGCCAAGGTCATCGTCCACCCCGAATGCGACGCCACCGTGAGCCGCATGGCCGACTTCGTGGGCTCCACCGCCGCCC
>DBMS01000117.1:4416-4705 GCA_002297665.1 Holophagaceae bacterium UBA692
CTGATCCCCATCCCCGCCGACAGCGGCTGCAACTGCGCCCTGTGCCCCTACATGAAGCTCAACAGCCTCGAGAAGCTCTACCTCTGCCTGCGCGACCTCAAGCCCGAGATCCTCCTGGAGGATGACCTGCGCAGGCGCGCGCTGGGGCCCGTGGAGCGGATGCTGGCTCTCTAGGAGGCTACTGGAGGGTGGGGTGCAAGACCGTCTCCGCCAGGCGGAGCGTGAGGACTTCCTGGGGCGAGGCGACGCGCACCACGGCGCCGGGCTGCGCCGGGAGCGCCCGGAAACG
>DBMS01000031.1:0-3670 GCA_002297665.1 Holophagaceae bacterium UBA692
GGCGGCCGGCAGCAGGCCCGCGCGGGCTACCGCCAGAAGCAGCGCATAGGCTGCCGCCAGGGCAAGGACCGCCCGGAGGATGGGGGACCGGGAACGCATCCCTGGATTATGGCTCAGGCCCTCAGAAAGCGTATCCGCGCGGTGACGCCCGCCTCCCACTCGCGGCCGTCCGTCCTGGCGAAACCGCCCAGGTTCACCTTCGTCGAAGGGCTGAGGGTGGCCTGGAAGCCGCCGACCCAGGTTCGGCCGTCGGTGGAGAGGGTTCCCCCCACCGAACCGCGGGGACCGGTGTGGGTCAGCCCCACCTGGCCCCGGAAGGGGGGGGTGGTGAAGGAGAAGTCGAGGGCGCCGCCGGAGCCGCGCACGGCGGCGAGCTCCTCGGGGGTCAGAACGGGCAGGGGAGTACTGGGGCAAAAGGCCATGAATCGTCCTCTCTAAATGGGTTTGAAAACCTCCCGGTGCGGGAGTGCCTTCATTGAACCGGGAATCCAGGGGGCTGCCAAGTGGGAAAAATCATAAATTCGATATGATTTTTTCCAAATCCTTTCATGCCCTCACAGGTATCCTGGAACCATGGCATGCACCGGCCGCTTCGCTCCGTCCCCCACCGGGGAGCTCCACCTCGGCAACCTCCGGACCGCCGTGGCCTCGTGGCTGTCCGCCCGGGCTCGGGGGGGGCGCTGGCTCATTCGCATGGAAGACGTGGACGCCGCGCGGTGCCGGTCCACGCTTGGGGAGGCGCAGCTGCGGGACCTGGCGGCCCTGGGCCTGGAGAGCGACGGGCCCGTCCTCTGGCAGTCCCGGCGCGGGGGCGCCTACCAGGACGCCCTGGGGCGGCTCTTCGGGGCGGGGCTGCTCTATCCCTGCGCCTGCACCCGGAAGGACCTGGCCGCCATGGCGTCGGCGCCCCACCTCGAAGAGGGCCTCCGGCCCTACCCGGGCACCTGCCGCCACCGGCCCCTGCCTTTCCTGAGGCCCGACGCCCTGCGCTTCCGGGCGCCGGCGGGGGCCGTGGCCTGGGACGACCTCCTGCTGGGGCCGCAGCGGGACGACCCCGCCGCCCTCACCGGGGATCCCCTCCTCCATCGGCGGGACGGGTGCTACGCGTACCATCTGGCGGTGGTGGTGGACGACGGCGGCCAGGGCGTGACCGAGATCGTCCGCGGCCAGGACCTGCGCGGGGTCACCGCCACCCACATCCGGCTCCAGGAGGCCCTGGGGCTCCCGCGCCCCGCGTACGGACACCTGGGCCTGGTCACCGCCCCCGACGGGTCCCGGCTGGGCAAGCGCGGCGGGGCCCTGGGCCTGGCGCTGCTGGCCCACCGGGGGGTGGACGCCGCGGAGGTGCTGGGGTGGCTGGGGTGGAGCCTGGGATGCCTGGAGCGGCCGGGGCCGGCGCGCCTGGAGGACCTGCTGCCGGGGTTCAGCTGGGCCAAGGTGCCCGCGGGGCCGGTGGCCGCGCCGGCCGAATGGGTCTAGCCGAGGCATTCCGGTACGCGCAAAAGCCCGGCCGAAGCCGGGCTGTCGCGGAACCGGGCCGGAAGGCCTAGGCCAGCGCGTTGACCTTGAGGGTCAGGCGGCTCTTGTAGCGGTTGGCGGCGTTCTTGTGCAGCACGCCCTTGCGGCAGGCCTTGTCGACCACGCCCAGGGTCTTGGGCAGGAGGGTGGTGGCTTCGGCCTTGTTGCCGGTCGCGACCGCCGTGAGGAACCGCTTGATGGCGGACTTCATGGTGGAACGGTTGGCGCGGTTGCGCAGACGAGCTTCCACGTCGTGGGCGGCTTTCTTGGCGGCGGACTTGTGATTGGCCATGAATCCTGACTCCTGGATACCTGATAATTCGACCCGCAGGGCGTACGAACGAACTTGATGTCGCCCATGGAGGCGAAGAATCATCATACCTCCACCGGCCCTCAATTCAAGGGGAAAGACCTGCACAAAGGGCAAAGTTGGGGCTTCCCGCCGGCCCCGGGTTCCTTCATCCTGGTTGGAGGCCCCTGGCTTCCGGTTGGTGGATTGTCATGGAGCGGGCATGGAGCAGGTGAAGAAGGCGTTCAGTGGGGCCCTGGCGGCGGCGTTGCCCGGGCAGGAGATCATCCTGGAGCGGCCGCGCTCCGGGGAGATGGGCGACCTCGCCTATCCGTGCTTCAAGGCGGCCAAGGCCCTGGGGAAGAACCCCGCCCAGGTGGCCAAGGAGCTGGCGGCCTCCATCCGCCTGGAGGGCGCCGAGGTGCTGGCCGCGGGCCCCTACCTCAACCTCCGCCTGGAGCCCGCCACCCGGGCCCGGATCCTGCTGGAGGCCCTCCTGGGCGGCAGGCCCTACGGATCCGCCGAGCCCACCGGGGAGACGGTGATCGTGGAATACAGCTCTCCCAATATCGCCAAGCTATTTACCATCGGGCACTTGCGTTCGACCATGATCGGCCACGCCCAGGCCCAGGTGAACAAGTACCTGGGCTGCGACGTGGTCCGGCTCAACCACCTGGGCGACTGGGGTACCCAGTTCGGGACCCTGCTGGCCGCCTACAAGCACTGGGCCGAGGCGGAGAACCCGGACCTGGAGCTGGACTTCCCCTGGGCCGAGGAGATCCCCGAGAAGATGCGGAGCCCGCTGTACCGGCTCTTCCAGCTCTACGTGCGCTTCCACGGGGCCGAGGAGGAGGATCCGGCGCTCCGCGAGGAGGCCCGGGACTGGTTCCGGCGCCTGGAGGAGGGGGACCCCGAGGCCCGGCGCCTGTGGTCCTGGTTCCGCGAGATCAGCCTGCGGACCTTCAACCGCATCTACCTGCGCCTGGGGGTGGCCTTCGACCACCTGGAGATGGGCGAGGCCTTCTACCAGGACCAACTGGCCCCGGCCATGCGGCGCCTGGAGGACGCGGGCCTGCTGGTGGAGGGGCAGAACGGCGCGCGCATCGTGGACCTGGAGGACGTGGGCATCTCCACCCCCTGCCTGGTCCAGAAGGCGGACGGCGCGAGCATCTACGCCACCCGGGACATCGCGGCGGCCCTGTACCGCAAGGCCACGTTCAACTTCGACCGCTGCATCTACGTGGTGGGCGCGGACCAGATCCTGCACTTCCAGCAGATTTTCGCCGTCATGGCCAAGCTGGACCCCTGGTACCGGGGCCGCATGCTCCACACGCCCTTCGGCATGATCAACCTGCCCGAGGGCAAGATGTCCACCCGCAAGGGCAACGTCATCTTCCTGGAGGACGTGCTGGACGAGGCGGTCGCGCGCGTCACGGCCATCATCGACGAGAAGAACCCCGACCTCCCCGCCAAGGCCGAGGTGGCCGAGATGCTGGGCCTGGGCGCCGTGGTCTTCTTCAACGCCCTCAACGACCGGGTCAAGGCCATCACCTTCACCTGGGACCGGGTGATCGCCCTGGACGGGGACACGGGCCCCTACGTCCAGTACGCCCACGCCCGCATCTGCTCGGTGCTGCGCAAGGCCGGGGGGGACTGGGCGGACCTGGCCCGGCCCACCGGGCCGCTCTCGCCGGACTCGGCGGTGGTGCCCTACGGGGACGCGCCGGTGCCCGGGGACCTCGCGGGCCTCGCGGACGCCCCGGCCCAGGCGCTGCTGTTCGAACTGGCGGGGCTGCCCGACGCCCTGCGCACCATGGCGCGGGAGAACATGGCCACGGCCCTGGCGCGCCAGCTGCTGTCGGT
>DBMS01000031.1:3708-7413 GCA_002297665.1 Holophagaceae bacterium UBA692
GGCTCGCGCTCTGCGTGGCCACGGCCCGGGCGCTGCGGCAGGGGCTCTTCCTCATGGGCATCCAGGCCCCCGAGGAGATGTGACGTGACGACTGGAACTTGGCCACCGGGGGGGGTGCGACGATGACGAAATGGGTGTTCGTGACCGGCGGGGTGCTTTCGAGCCTCGGGAAGGGGATCGCCGCGGCGTCCCTGGGGGCGCTCCTGGAGGCCAGGGGCCTCAAGGTGACCCTGATGAAGATGGATCCCTACCTCAACGTGGACCCCGGCACCATGAGCCCCTTCCAGCACGGGGAGGTGTTCGTCACCGACGACGGCGCCGAGACGGACCTGGACCTGGGCCACTACGAGCGCTTCACCTCGGTGCCCGCCACCCGGAACCACACCATCACCACCGGCCGCATCTACAACACCGTCATCCAGAAGGAGCGGCGAGGCGACTACCTGGGCAAGACCGTCCAGGTGATCCCCCACATCACCGACGAGATCAAGGCCACCATGCGCAAGGTGGCCCGGGAGGTGGACGTCGTGCTGGTGGAGATCGGCGGCACGGTGGGCGACATCGAGAGCCAGCCGTTCCTGGAGGCCATCCGGCAGTTCAAGCTGGAGGCGGGCCACGGCAACGCCATCAACATGCACCTCACCTACGTGCCCTACATCAAGGCCGCGGGCGAGCTGAAGTCCAAGCCCACCCAGCACAGCGTCAAGGAGCTGAGGGCCCTGGGCATCCAGCCCGAGGTGCTGGTGTGCCGCGCGGATGTGGAGATCCCCCGCTCCCTCAAGGACAAGATCGCCATGTTCTGCTCGGTGGCTCCCGACGCGGTGTTCAGCTGCAAGGACGCCAGCACCATCTACGAGGTGCCCCTCAACCTGCACCTGGAGGGCCTGGACGCCAAGGTGGCCACCCTCCTGGGCCTCCCGGACCGCCGCCCCGACCTCACCCCCTGGCACGACCTGCTCCAGCGCATCCGGAACCCCAAGGGATCGGTGCGCATCGGCATCGTGGGCAAGTACGTGGAGTTCAAGGAGAGCTACAAGTCGCTGATCGAGGCCCTCCACCACGCCGGCTACGGCCTGGAGACGCAGGTGGACCTGAAGTGGATCGAGGGCGAGGAGCTCGAGCACGGCAACCTGGACGAGTTCCTCGGGGACTGCCACGGGATCCTGGTCCCCGGCGGCTTCGGCGTGCGCGGCACCAACGGGATGATCAAGGCCATCCAGTACGCCCGCGAACGCAAGGTGCCCTTCTTCGGCATCTGCCTGGGCATGCAGATGGCCTCGGTGGAGTTCGCGCGAAACGTCGCGGGGCTGGAAGGGGCGGATTCCACGGAGTTCGAGGACAACCCGAAGCACCGGGTCATCTTCAAGCTGCGCGAGCTGGTGGACGTGGAGGAGCTGGGCGGCACCATGCGCCTGGGGGCCTACCCCTGCGTGCTGGTGGAGGGCAGCAGGGCCGCGACGGCCTACGGCTCGACCCGGATCAGCGAGCGCCACCGCCACCGGTACGAGTTCAACCAGGCCGAGTACCGCGGGCCCCTCGAGCGCAACGGGCTGGCCTTCACCGGGGTGAGCCCGGACGGGACCTTCGTGGAGATCGTGGAGATCCAGGACCATCCCTACTTCCTGGGCTGCCAGTTCCACCCGGAGTTCAAGTCCAAGCCCCTCGCGCCGCACCCCCTCTTCACGGCCTTCGTGAAGGCGAGCCATTCCAACCGCCCCTGAATCGAGCCCGCCTTTCCGGGCGTGAGACAATCTGATCATTCCATGAGGTACATCTTGACCTTTGCGGCCACGAACATCGACAAACTCTGCATCGACACCATCCGCTGCCTGGCCATGGACGGCGTCCAGAAGGCCAACAGCGGCCATCCCGGGACCCCCATGGCCCAGGCCCCCGCGGCCTACGTGCTCTGGACGAAGTTCCTGAAGCACCACCCGGCCAACCCCCTCTGGGCGGACCGGGACCGCTTCGTGCTCTCCTGCGGCCACGTGTCCATGCTCATGTACTCCCTCCTGCACCTGGCGGGCTACGGCCTGCCCCTGGACGAGCTCAAGGCGTTCCGGCAGTGGGGCTCCAAGACCCCCGGACACCCCGAGTTCGGCCACACCGCCGGCGTCGAGACGACCACGGGCCCCCTGGGCCAGGGCATCGGCAACGCCGTGGGCATGGCCATCGCGGAGCGCTGGCTCGCGGACCGCTTCAACCGGCCCGGCTTCAAGGTGGTGGACCACCACACCTTCGTATTCGCGGGGGACGGCGACGTCATGGAGGGCATCGCCCAGGAGGCCGCCAGCCTCGCGGGGCACCTGGCCCTGGACAAGCTGATCCTGCTCTACGACAACAACAGCATCACCATCGAGGGACGCACCGACCTGGCCTTCACCGAGGACGTGGGCCGGCGCTTCGAGGCCTACGGCTGGCGCGTGCTCCAGGTGGCCGACGGCGAGAACATCGAGGCCCTGGCCCGGGCCTACGACGAGGCCCGGACGCCCTGCGGCAAGCCGACCCTCATCGACTGCAAGACCGTCATCGGCTTCCCCGCCCCCACCAAGAAGGACACCCACGGCGCCCACGGCGCGCCCCTGGGCGAGCCCGAGATCCGGGCCACCAAGGAGATCCTGGGCTGGGATCCCGACGGCCACTTCGTCGTGCCCGCCGAGGCCCAGGCCCACTGGAGCGAGTGCGGCACCCGCGGCGCCGCGCAGGAGGCCGCGTGGAACGAGCTGTTCGCGTCCTACCGCAAGGCCTTCCCCGAGCTGGCCGCGGAGTTCGAGGCCTTCATGGAGGGCGGGCTGGCCCCGGACTGGCAGGAGGCCCTGCCGGTCTTCCAGCCCGGCCAGGACCAGGCCACGCGGGAAGCCGGCGGCAAGGTGCTCAACGCCCTGGCGCAAAAGCTCCCCAACCTCATCGGCGGGTCGGCGGACCTGGCCCCCTCCAACAACACCCACCTCAAGGACGGTGGCGATTTCGGGGCCACCACCAGCGGACGCAACTTCCACTGGGGCATCCGCGAGCACGGGATGGGCGCGATCCTGAACGGCATGGCGCTCCACGGAGGCCTTCGGGTCTTCGGGGCGACCTTCCTGATCTTCTCCGACTACATGCGCCCCAGCGTGCGCCTCGCCGCGCTCATGGGCCTGCCGGTGGACTACGTGTGGACGCACGACTCCATCGGCGTGGGCGAGGACGGTCCCACCCACCAGCCCGTGGAACAGGTCATGACCCTGCGCATGATCCCGAACATGACCCTCATCCGCCCCGCGGACGCCAACGAGACCGTGGAGGCCTGGCGCGAGGCCATCCGCCACGCCTCAGGCCCCGTGGGCCTGGCCCTGACCCGCCAGAAGCTCCCGGTGCTGGACCCCGCCAAGGCCCGGGGCGCCGCCAAGGGCGCCTACGTCCTGGAGGAGGCCAGCGCCGCNNCGGCAGCGAGGTGCACCTGGCCCTGGCCGCCCGCAAGGAGCTGGAGGCCCAGGGCGTGCCCACCCGCGTGGTGTCCATGCCCAGCTGGGAACTGTTCGCCAAGCAGCCCGCCGCCTACCGCGAGGAGGTCCTGCCCAGGGCCGTCACCGCCCGCGTCTCCATCGAGGCCGGGGTGACCTTCGGCTGGGAGAAGTGGGTCGGCTTCGAAGGCGCCTCCGTGGGCCTGGACCGCTTCGGGGCCTCGGCGCCGGCGGAAGTGCTCTTCGAGAAGTTCGGCTTCAC
>DBMS01000042.1 GCA_002297665.1 Holophagaceae bacterium UBA692
GGCGCGGACCCCGCGGCCCTGCGCCAGGCGCGGCTGGCGTTCCGGGCTCTGGGAGGCGGAGCCCTGGAGGACGACGAGGGGGCTCTCCTGCGCGCCCTGGTCGCGGCCTACCCCGACCGCATCGCCCGGGTGGGCGGCAACGGCACCTGCACCCTGGTGGGCGGAGGCGGGGCGCGCCTGGCGCCCCAGTGCCGGGTGCGCCGGGCGGAATGGATCCTGGCCCTGGAGGCCGACGGCGTGGGTGGCCAGGTCCAGGTGCAGACCGCCTCCCGGCTGGAACCCGACTGGCTCCTGGACGCGTTTCCCGAGGCCATCCGCGACACCGAGGAGCTGGCCTTCAACGGGGGCACGGGCCGCGTCGACCTCTACTCCCGCCTCTGGTTCGAGGACCTCCTCCTCGTGGAGAGCCGCCGCCCCGCGCCCCCCGGCCACCCCGGTGCGGCCCAGGTGCTGGCCCGGTCCGCCGGGGGCGCGGCCCCCCTGGAGGCCCTCCTGCCCCGCCTCGCCTTCCTTTCGAGGCTGCGGCCCGACCTGGGCATCCCGGACGAGGCCGGCCTGCGCGAGGCGCTTCTCACCGGCGCCTGCGAGGGTCTTGCCAGCCTGAAGGAGCTGGAGGCCGCGGACTGGCCCGGCGCCGTACGCCGGGCCCTGGGCGCCGAGACCGCGCGGCTCCTGGACGCCTGGGCCCCCGAGTGGATCCAGATTCCCCGCCGGCGCCTTCGCGTGAACTACGGGGAGGGCGCCCCCTGGGTGGCGTCCCGCCTCCAGGACTTCGTCGGCCTCAAGAAAGGTCCCGCCATCGGCGGCGGCGAGGTTCCCCTGGTGCTCCACCTCCTGGCCCCCAACAACCGCGCCGTGCAGGTCACGACGGACCTGGCGGGCTTCTGGCAGCGGGTCTACAAGGAGATGAGGCCGGGGCTTTCACGGCGGTACCCCAAGCACCAGTGGCCGGAAGTTCCTGGTTAGACTGGATCCGATGCGATTCCCACGGCCCTGGTCCGCCCAGACGTCCGCCGCGAGCGAAGCCCGACGGGGCTGGGCCTGGCGGCTCTTCCCCATGGTGGCGGTTGCGCTGTTCGGGTTCTGGTTCTGGAACACCGTGCACAGCCCAGCCTCGCCGGTGCTGCTTCCCGGTTCCGGCGGCGAATGGATCCGGGAGAGCGCGCCACTGAGGCTAACGGCGCGCTTCGACCCGCCCCGGCAGGTCATCTTCCGGCACACCGCCCTGGTGCCACCCGGCGGGGGGACCCTGGAGGTGGGCGCCAGGGATGGACTCAAGGTCTTCGTGGATCGCCTTCCCATCGCCTTTGACCCGAAGGGGCCTCCGGCCAGGAGGGGCGACCGGATCATCCAGGTGCCGCCCCGCGTGTCTCCGGGTTTCCATGAATTCGAGTTCCTGGTGGAGGCAACCCGCACCCATCCCCTGCTCCGGGTCCATGCCCCCGCGCTGGGGCTCATCACCGACGCCTCCTGGGAAACCTCCCGGGACAGCCACGATTGGCGGCCCGCGGCACTGGCCCGCGCTGTGACCCCGCCCACCCTGGCCGGCGAATTCCCCTCGACCCTCCAGGCCCTTTCCGCCGCCGGTCCATGGCTGCTTCTTGCCTTCGGCGCGGGGGCCGCGGGAACCATCCTGATGGCCCGGCGCACCGCCCCCAGGGCCGCCCAGGTGCGCGTGGCCATCCTGGGACTCTGGGCTGCCCTGGCGGTGAACAACCTGATCCGTCTGCCTTATCACATTGGAATGGACGCCGCGGGCCACCTCGACTACGTGAAATACCTCGTGGAGCACCATCGCCTGCCCTTGGCCGTGGATGGCTGGCAGATGTTCCAGCCTCCGCTTGCCTACCTCCTCTCAGCCCCCCTCTACGCCCTCGCCCCGGCCATGAACGATGCCCAGGCCCTCGTCATGCTGCGGGCGCTGCCCCTCCTCTGCGGCCTGCTCCAGGTGGAGGTCTGCTTCCGGGCCGTGCGGGCCGTGTTTCCGCACCGGGGCGACCTTCAGATCGCCGGCACCCTCATCGGCGGGTTCCTTCCCATCAACGTCTTCATCTCGCAGGCCTTCGGCAACGAGCCCCTGGCCGGACTCCTGGGATCCCTGGCCCTCCTCCTCGTCCTGGCCCGCCACCAGGCTCGCCGGCCCCTGCTGGATCCCGGTTTCGGCGCTGCCCTGGGCGCCCTGCTGGGTTTGACCCTCCTGGCCAAGGTCTCGGTCCTCCTGGTGATCCCCTTCATCCTCGCCTTCTGCGTCTTCGGTGAGGATGCGGGGACCGGCCGCCGCCTCCGGTTCCTGGCGGCCACCGGGGGCGCCCTTGCCCTCGTCGCCGGCTGGTACTTTCTGCGGAACTGGGTGCACATGGGCCGTCCCTTCATCGGCGGCTGGGACCCCGCCCGGGGCTTCGCCTACTGGCAGGACCCCGGCTACATCACCTTCCATTCCCTGACCACCTTCGGCACCGCCCTGGTGCGGCCGATCTATGCCGGGGCCGCGGGATTCTGGGACGGCCTCTACTCCACCCTCTGGCTCGACGGCACCGTGGGGTCCATCGTCCAAAGGACCATGTGCCCCCCCTGGAACTACCCCTTCGTCGTGGCCAGCGCCCTCACCGCCCTGGCCCCCTGCGCGGCCCTGGCCGCCGGTGCCGCGGCCCTCTGGAGGAAACCCGCCGGGGCCCTCTGCCTGGCCTGCCTGGCGGCCCTCGTCCTGGGGATCTTCCGCCTTTACGTCACGGAAGTGCCCAGCTACGCCACCCTCAAGGGCTCCTACCTCATGGGCCTCCTTCCCTGCTTCGCCATCCTGGGGGCCGCCGGCATGGACCGGCTCGCCGGGAAACTCTGGACGCGGGCCGTGGGCAACGGCCTCCTGGCGGCCTGGGTCGTCTCGGTCTACGCGGGCTATTTCATCGTCAGGTGAAGGATCAGGAGGCCGCTTCGCCCAGGATCTCCCGCTCCAGGCTCTGGAGGCGCTTGATCCGGCTGAAGTGGCCGGGTTCCTGGGCAAGCTCCTGGGCGGTGCCGCGCTGGACGGCAATGCCGTCCTCCAGCACCAGCACGTTGTCGCACAATTCCGCCACGAAGACGCGGTGGGTGGCCAGCACCAGGGTGGTGTCCGCCAGGAAGGCGCGCAAGTTCTCCAGGATCCGGCTCTCGGTTTCGGAGTCCACGGCGCTCAGGGCGTCGTCGAGGAGCAGCAGGCGCGGCTTGCGCAGGAGGGCCCGGGCCAGGGCGGTGCGCTGGCGCTCGCCGCCCGAGAGCACGACGCCGCGCTCGCCCACCACGGTGTCCAGGCCCATGGGCAGGCGCCTGATGAGGTCGTCCAGGCAAACCACCCGGGCCACCTCCCACAGTTCCTCCTCGGAGGCGCCGGGGCGGCCCAGGGCGAGGTTCTCCCGCAGGGACAGGCTGAAGAGGAAGGCCTCCTGCGGCACCCAGCCGATGCCGGCCCAGTGCTCCCGCAGCAGGTTCCGGTCCAGGGTCCGGCCGTCGAGGGTCAAGGTGCCCTCCTGGATCTCCCTCAGGCCGGCCAGCACCTGGAGGAGGATGGTCTTACCGGAGCCGATGCCCCCCACCACGGCCAGGCGCGAACCGGGGGGCAGGTCCAGGTCCAGGGGGCCGATGCCCCGGCCCGATTCGAAGCGGTGGGCGGCGCCCCGCAGCTCCAGGGCCGCCGGGCCCGGGAGAAGGGTCAGGGGCGCGTGCTCCGGCAGGAAGGCGCCGGGGTCCCGCAGGACCTGGTCGATGCGCTCCTGACCGGCCCTGCCCCGCTGGAAGAGGTTGGCGGACCAGCCCAGGCTCATGATGGGCCAGGCCAGGGTGGCCAGGTAGCCCGTGAACGCGGTGAGGTCGCCCAGGGTCAGGGCGCCGCGCAGCACCAGGGCGCCGCCGTAGGCCACCAGCACCAGGGCCGCGAGGCCCGCCGTGAAGGCCGACAGCGGCATGTAGGCGCCGAAGAGGATGGTCTGCGTGATGCTCATGCGGGCCTGGGTGCGGCTGAGCTCCTCGAACTCGGCCACCCGCAGGTCCTCCAGCCCGAAGGCCTGGACCACCTTCTCCCCGGAGATGGTCTCGTGGCTGAAGGTGTTGAGCTGGGAGGTGACCACCTGGATCTTCTGCTGGACGCGGTGGCTCCACTTCCCGATGAGGTAGAAGCCCGCGGCCAGGAGCGTGAAGGGCATGATCACCGCCAGGGCCAGCCGCGGACTGGCGTGGAGCATGAGGAAGAGGGTCATGGGAAGGAGGCTGGCGGTCTGCAGGAGGCTCATGAGGCCCGGACCCGTCGCCATGCGGACGGTGTTGACGTCGTCGCCCATGCGGCTCATGAGGTCCCCGATCCGGCTCTGCTCGTAGAAGGAGAAGGGCCGCGCCAGGAGGGAGTCGTAGAGTTCCTCCCGCTGGTGCTTCTCCACCTCCCGGCTCAGGCCGATCAGGGTGTTGCGCATGAGGTAGCGCCCGAGGCCCGCGAAGAGGGTGAATCCCAGCATCCAGAGGAGGTCCCTGCGGCTGGCGTTCCACTGGCGCAGCTCCAGGGCGTGCACGGCCCGGCCCGACCAGAAGGGGACCCAGGCCGCGGCCAGGCTGCACAGCACCGAGGCCGAAAGGCCCAGGAACAGGATCCTGCGGTGGGGAGCCACCAGCTTCCACCACCAGGGGGCGCGTCCGGTCAAAGTCGATCCCACGATTCCTCCGGCAACCAGTGTACTCTGCCCAGCGTGGAGGCCCCATGATCCAGACCGGCAATCCCCTGCCCCCCTTCGCCCTCGAGGACGACCGGGGCGCCACCGTCACCCCGGCCACCCTCGCGGGCCGCTGGACGGTGATCTACGCCTACCCCAAGGACGCCACCCCCGGCTGCACCACCGAGGCCTGCGACTTCCGCGACAACTGGGCCCGGGTCCAGGCCGCCGGCGCCCAGGTGTACGGAATTTCCCGGGACTCCGTGGCTTCCCACCAGAAGTTCGCCGCCAAGCAGGCCCTGCCCTTCCCGCTCCTGTCCGACCCGGACAAGGCCCTCCTGGCCCCGCTGGGGGCCTTCGGCCGGAAGGTAATGTACGGCAAGGAGATGGAAGGGATCATCCGCTCCACCTTCCTGGTGGATCCCACGGGCGTCGTGCGCCACGTGTGGCCGAAGGTCAGCGTGAAGGGGCACGTGGAGGCCGTGCTCGCCAAGCTGGCCGAACTCAGTCGCCCATGATGGAGAAGCCGCCGTCCACGTAGAGCACCTGGCCCGTGATGCCGCGGGCCATGTCGCTCAGCATGAAGAGCGAGGCGTCGGCCACCTCCTCCTGGGTGGTATCCCTGCGCAGCGGCGCGCGGCCGCGGTGGTGGCGCTGCATGCCGCCGAAGCCCGAGATGCCGGAGGCGGCGAGGGTCTTGATGGGACCGGCGGAGATGGCGTTGACCCGGATGCCCTGGGGCCCCAGGTCCGCGGCCAGGTAACGCACGCTGGCCTCCAGGGAGGCCTTGGCGACGCCCATGACGTTGTAGTTGGGCACCACCCGGGTCCCGCCCAGGTAGGACAGGGCCACCACCGACCCGCCCTCGGACATGAGGGGCAGGGCGCTCTGGCAGAGGGCGGCCAGGGAATAGGCGCTGATGTCGTGGGCGATGCGGAAGTCCTCCCGGGTCGTGGCGACGAACTGGCCCTCCAGGGCGGCCCGGGGGGCGTAGGCCACGGCGTGCACCAGGAAGTCCAGGTGGCCCCAGACCCGCTTGAGCAGTTCGAAGGTCAGCAGGATCTGCTTGTCGGAGGTGACGTCCATGGGGATGAGGATCGGGTCCTGGCCCTCGGTGAGCTCCCGCACGTTCTTGGCGAGCCGGTCGTTCTGGTAGGTGTAGGCCAGCTCGGCACCCTCGGCGCGCAGCTTCTGGGCGATCCCCCAGGCGATGGACCACTTGTTGGCGACCCCAACGACAAGACCGCGTTTGCCCTTCATCATCATGGGGATCCTCCTGGATTCTTTTGCGACAACCTCTCAAAATAGCCCAAACGCGCCCGCCGTTCCACCCTGGCCGCCTATACTCCAACCATGCTACTCCGACCGGCCCTGCTCCTCCTGACCACCCTGACCCTGGCCGCGGCCTACAACCCCCGGCCCGACCTGGACGCGGGCCGCTACCTGAAGGCCCTGGCCGAGGCCGACGCCCACCTCCGGGACGAGCCGCGCAACGCCCTGGCCCTGGCGGCGCGCTCCCAGGCCCTGACGGCCATGGTGCGCCTGCCCGAGGCCCTGGCGGCGGCAACCCGGGCCGTGGAGGCCCAGCCGGCCCTGGCCGACGCGCTCCTGGCCCGGGCCCTGGCGCGGGCGGGCACCGCCGTGCGCCAGAAGAACCTGGGCAGCCTAAAGGGCGTCTCCGGCGCCATGGACGACCTCCGGTCCGCGGTGAAGGCCGACCCCGGCCTGGTGGCGGCCTGGATGGCCCTGGGGCTCGGCTACGAGCAGCTCCCCGGCATCCTCGGGGGTTCCACCCGCAAGGCCCTGGACTGCGCGAGCGCCCTCAAGCGCGTGGACCCCGGCAAGGGGCTCGCGCTGCAGGGCACCGTGCTCTCCATGGAGGGGCGCTGGCCCGAGGCCCAGGGGGCCTTCGGCTCCGCCCTTGCCGTCGCCCCCCGGGACCCCGAGGTGATCTACGCCTACCTGGACGCCCTGGGCAGCCGGGAGACCCGGAAGGGCCTGGGCGAGGCCGACCAGAAAAGGCGTTTGGCGCAGGAGGCCCGCCGGTTGCTGCCCGCCGCCCGGGGCAACGCCCGCGCCCTGGGGGCGGTGTGCGACGCCCTCATCGACGCCGACCTGGGCGAGGAGGCCTGGGCCGCTGCCTACGGTTCCCTCCAGGACGCCGACGCCCCCAGCCTCGTGCGGCTCCAACTGGGCAAGATCGCGGCCCGCAGCGGCGTGCACCGGGACCAGGGACTCGCGGCCCTGGACCAGGTGCTCAGGGAACCCCTGGAGGGCGGCTCCGGCGGCTACGGCACGGCCCACTGGAGGCGGGGGCAGATCCTCAAGGCCCTGGGGCGCATCCCCGAAGCCAGGGCCGCGGCCCGGGCCGCGCTGGCGCTGGATCCCAAGGACAGCAAGGCCTCGCGGCTGCTGGAGGAGCTGTCCTGAGTTTTGCCGCTTCCCTCCCGGGGCCGGCTGCGCTTCACTGAAGAGGAGTGCCTTCCCGGCCGGAGCGTGCGCGTGAAACCGACACAGACATCGCTGTTCCGCCCCACCGCCAGGGCCTGGGCCTTCTGGTTGGGCAAGGCCCTCTTCAGCGGCCTCCTGTGCTGGCTGGCCCTCCGAAACGTCACCCTGGCCTCGATCCGGGAGGCCCTTGCCACGGCGAACCTGCCCTGGGCTTCCCTCAGCATCCTGACGTTCATGGTGGGCCTGATGATTTTCGAGCCGCTGCGCCTGGCGGTGGCGGGCTGGCTGCCCATGGAAACCCAGCCGGCGCTCGTTCGCTGGTTCACCATTTCCCTGGAAAGCAGGGCCTTTTTCTATCTCCTCCCGGCGGGGATCGGGCAGGAGGGTTACCTCTGGTGGAAGTTGCGCAGGCAGGGCTGGAGCCATGGCAGCTGTGCCTTCCTGGTCCTGGTGGTCCGCATGACCGGATTGGCGTTCTGGATTTTCGCCCTGGTCTGGTCCCTTCGCTCTCCGGTTTTCCGGGGGGCCAGCGCCAACCTTCTACCCGGCGCCTTGGCTTCGCCCCGGCTTTGGTTCGCCGGCGCAAGCCTCCTCGGGATGGCCACCCTGGCTCTGCCGTGGGTGTCGGCACGGCTTGGCAAGGTCCGGCCAAGGCCCTTCTCACCGTGGCCCTGGGTCGGGCTCGCCCTGGCATCGGCCGGAACCCTGCTGGTTTGTGTGCTCTCCTTCCGGTTCGGCGCCAAGGCCTTTTCCATTCCCATGCCCCTCGACCAGGCTGCCGGCTGTCTGGCCCTGCTTTTCATGGCCATGGCCCTGCCGGTGAGCCTGGCTGGCCTGGGCCTGCAGGAGGGGATTCTCCTCCTGGTGGGCAAAGGCCTCGGGATTCCACCGGGACCGATGCTGGGCTTCAGCTGCCTTCTGCACCTGCAGCGCCTGGCGCCGGCGCTCCTGGGTTTGGTGGTCCTGTTCGTTCCGGGTCTCCAGGGTGCCCATCCTTCGCGGCAAGGACAAACGCCTTCGTGAAGAGCGGGCCCCAGGCATTCCGGTCGAACCATCCGACGGGCCGGAGCAGGAACGCCGGCAGGAAGCGGTACACCAGGCTCGGCAGGGCCAGGACCCGGATGGTCTTCTGGACCGTCAACCCCTGGGACCGCAACATCTCTCCAACCCTTGCCTCGGAATAGCAGAAGAGGCGGCCGCCCAGCTTCCGGTCGATTGCGGGAAGAAACCCGCGGGGCGTCCAAAGGAGCGTATCGAAAACGAACAGCCCGCCGGGTTTGAGAATCCGGGCAACTTCGGCGAAGAACGCAGGGGCCTGCTCCACGTGGAAAAGGAACCGGAGGCTGCAGACCGCCTGGAAGGAGCCGCTTTCGAACGGGGTGGCGAACGCATCGGCTTCCACCGCCGGGAAGGAGGGAGCGGCGATCCTGGCCTGCTCGAGCATGGCCGGCGAGGCATCCGCCCCCACAACGGAGGTGAACCCTGCTGAGCCCAAGGAACGGAGGAGCCTGCCCGTGCCGCACGGCATGTCCAGGACCCGCGCGCTGCGGTCCAGGGGCCCCAGCAGGTCCAGGAGGGCCGCCTTCTCCCGGGCATCGACGTACTGCCCCCCGGGCGAACCGAACCGCCAGGAATCGTAGTTCTCCACCACCTCCCGCTGCTGGTAATACGTTCGCTTGTCCACAGGCTCCTCGGCTAGCGTCGTCAAAAGGGGCGGCGGCAGAGCCGCTGGTAGGTCTGGATCAAGAGATCCACGCGCGCGTCGGCATCCGGCAGGTCCAGGAGGCTTGAAGACATGGGGCGGTTCCGCCGCCGGGGCAGGTGCCGGATGACCCGTGCCAGGGCCGCCGGATCCCGCGGCGGTACCCAATCCAGGCCGGGACCTTCCGCAGGAAGAAGCGTCTCCAGGTAGGGCAGGCGCGAAACCACGAGGGGACAATGGGCCTGGTCCGCCTCCAGGATTAGGCTGGGGTACAGGGTCGTGGAAGTCAGGCTCCGGTACGGCAGTACGAGGGCGTCGACCACCCTGAGCATGCGCTGCACGGGCACGAGCCCCGTCAGGAAAACCCGGCTCCGGGCCGGTTCCTCCATGGCCAGGACCCTCGCCTGGATCCGGTTCGCATCCCCGTCGGACGAAAGGGCGATGACGAGGGCGAGATCCGGGCGTCCAGGTTGGGCCTGCGCGAAGGCTTCGATCAGATCCTCAAGGCCCTTGACCCGGTGGGCATGCCCGATGAAGGCCAGAACGGTCGCCGACTCCCCGAAGGGATGCAGGGGTTGCGGAGACTCAGGTTCCAGATCCGGCTCCGCAAAATTCCCGATGGACGTCACATCCTCGAAGCCATGCTGTCTCAGCCAGGCTGCGTAGGGAGGGGCGGTGACCAGGTGGGCCAGCCGGAACCTGCGTGCCCATACCACCCAGAACCCATGATTGAGAATGAGGCGGGGGAGCATGAAGGCCGGGTCGTCCCGGAGATCCTTGCGGTGCTCGGCGTCAAAGGAGGTCGGGAGCCCTTCGGACTGCACCAGCACCCGGGACCGCCTTGTGGGGATGAGGAGCGCCAGGAACGAGAAGGCCGGAGTCGGCAGGACGAGATGCACGAAGCGATCCTCCTGAGCCGGCAACGTCCTGAGCATTCGCCAGATGGACCGGAAGCGGCGCCAAAGGGGCCAGTGGACGAATGCGTCCAGGTCGGCCTTGCCGGGGGAACCGACCCCTTCGGGAAGGGCGAATTCCACTTGCATTCCCCGCGCCCTGAGGCGGGAGGCAAGGCTGGTCAGGCTGGTGACCTGCCCTCCCATCCGAAGGTTGAGGACGCAGATGGTCAGGTGGGGCCAGGGGGAACCGGTCATGGCCGGGAGACGGCCGGCTTTCGGGCCACCAGGAGGACATGGGGAATGGGATGGAAGCGCTCCCGGTGCAGGTGACGAACGACCACGACGCCTCCCAGGGCTTCGAGGGCCTCCCTGAGGGCGTCCGCCGACATGTAGGTGAATTTCTGCCCGGCGGAGAAGGACATCTGGAACACCCCGCAAACCAGCCCCGAAAGCGCGCGGGACAGGGCCGCCTTCCAGCGCACGTCCCCATCGATGGCTTTGAGCACCAGGAGGCCCGAAGGCTCCAGCACCCGGTACATCTCCGCGAGGAGGGTGAGCTGGTCGCCGGGCGCGAAGCCGCTCAGGGTATCCACGAGGAGGGCGGTGGAGAAGGAACCATCGGGCGTGCCGGAAAGATAGGTGAATGCATCCTGCAGCACGAGTTCCACGTGGGGCTGACTGGCAAAGCGCTGGCGCGCGCCGAGGATTTTCCGCTCGTCGATATCGACGCCAACCACCCGGGTGGACCGCGCCACAAGGCGCTTGAGCACGAGCCCTTCCCCGCAGCCCACTTCCAGCACGCGGCCCTGGGCGGGGACCACCTCCGCCACCCGGTCAAGGGGAACGATGAGATCCCTGAGCCCGCGCTGGAGCCCGCCGAGAAGGGCGGTCATTCCGCCCGCGCGGAGCCCCGTGCGGATGGGGACGGGGCCGGTCATGGCCGACCCTCCCCGGGCCCCGCGTCCGGATCCAGGGAGCCGCTCCGGCGCCGGACCAGGTACAGCGGCCTTCCCTTCACCTCCTCGAAAATCTTGGCCAAGTAGAGGCCGATCACCCCGAGAACCGTGAGGGTCATGCCTCCCAGGAGCAGCACGGAAACCATCACGCTGGACCACCCGGGCAGGGTCCGGTTGGTGAAGGTGTGGGCGAAAATGATATAGACCAGATAGACAAGGGAGACCAGGGAGACGCCAAGTCCCAGCAGTATCACGACCCTCAGGGGTAAGGTGGTCATCGAGACCAGCCCGTCTCCCGCCAGGTTGACCATCCTTTTGAGGTCGAACTTCGTCGTGCCCGAGAACCGGGCGTCGGGGACGTAATGGATCCCCACCTGCCGGTACCCGATCCACGTGGTAAGGCCCCGGAGGAAGCGGGTGCGCTCGGGCAGCGTGGTCAGGGCCACCAGCGGGGCCCGGTCGAGGAGGCGGAAATCCGCGGCGCCGCGCGGGACGGGGCGTTCGGACACGAGGTCCAGGCACCAGTAGAACAGCGAAGCCGTCATCCGCTTCAGGGGCCCCGTGCGCACCTCGTCGTTGCGAATCGTATAGACCACGTCGTGGCCGCACTCCCACAGCCGCACCAGCTCCGGGATCATTCGCGGAGGGTGCTGCAGGTCGGAATCCATGGTGATCACGGCATCGGCGCCGCAGGACATGGCTTCCTGCATCCCCGCCGAAAGCCCGGCCTGGTGGCCGAAATTGCGGGACAGGTGCAGGACCCCCACCCGGGGGCGGGTGCGGCTCATTTCGTCCAGCAGGTCCGTCGTCTCCTCATCCGAGCCATCGTTGACCAGCAGGACGGGGAACTCGTGCTGCAAGGGGGCCACGGCCTCCTCGATGCGATCGAGGAGTTCGACGATGTTGCCCTTCTCGTTGAAGACCGGGGCAACGATGAAGACCCTTTTACGTTTCATTCGCTGAGCGCCTCATTCATGGCCCTGCGGATTTCTCCGGAAGCAAGCTGATCCCATTCAGTCTGCCATTGATATCCCCAATGCGGATAACCCGCCTTGAGCGCGGCGCTGCCGAAACCGGGATGGACGACCAGTTCCACCTGTTCCCCCCGGGCCAGGGCCGGCCTAGCGCGCCGGGCGGCCCTCGCCGCGGCCTCGGCCGTCATGCGGCCTGCGGATTCGATCCCCACCGGGCGTACCCCGCGGCATCGGTCCAGGGGCCAGGCCTTCAGCGAAATGCTGGAAACCGCGTCGACCAGCACCTGCTTGGCCGGCCCAGGCAGGATCCTGGAGATGGCCCGCACCTCAAGCCCCCGGGCTTCGAGGACCGGCCGGAGGGCGCGCCAAAGCACCGGGAAAAGGTGCACGTGTTGGTGGCTGTTCACGAACGCCACGGGCACCCCCATATCCAGAAGCCGGTCGATCTGCAAGGCGCCTTCCCGGGCCAGGGGTTCGGCCAGGGCCGGATGGAACGCCAGGACGCCCAACAAGGACCGGTAGCTGCCGGGGAATCGCCCCCCGGTCAGGAGGGGGGCCAGCTCCGGATCCTGGCCCAGGGGGGCCTCTTCCACGAAGACGAGGTGGGCCCCCAGGGTGACGCCCGGCGCCTGAAGCCGGGTCCAGGACCCCAGCAGGGCCCCCGCATGGGGCATCAGGCTCACCGCATCCACCTGCCCGGCCGCGGCCAGGGCCTCTATGCCCGCGTTCACGCCCGGATCGAGGCCATAATCGTCGGCGGTGATCCGGATCCTCACCATAGGCCGTCTTCGTAGAGGCTCGATTCCGGGGAAATCAGATACGGAAGGTTCGCACCCCCCAGGGCCTCGAGCTTGGGCATGAGGAAATACACCAGGCTGGGCGCCTCCACCAGGTCGATTTCGTGGCTGCCGGAGGCCAGCGGAAAGGCCTCCCCGGCGGCCCGGAGCTTGCCGTCCACCCGGCAGGGGCCCCCTGCGACCTGGAACATCTGGTCCCGGCCCACCTGGAGAACCTGCTTCACCCGCGTCCTATCCACCCCGGCGGCCAGAACGGCCAGATCCGGGGCCACCTGGTAGTACCGCTGGGAGAGCCAGCTGCGGTCCGCCTGGGTCAGCCATCCGGGGATCCGGTAGCTGGCGATGATGACCTCCGGCACGGCCTTGCGGAGCTGGCCCTGCAGGTCGATCCGGCCGGCGTTGTAGAGCGGCATGGAAATGGCCGAAAGGCGCCAGTTGTAGATCGACGGGCGGAAGAGCCCGATGCCTTCCAGGGCGAACACGTGCGTATCGGGGCGGGTGGAGGCGAGCGCAGCGGCGAGGACCCGCTGGTGGCCGTTCGTGGCTCGGGTGGCCAGGCGATGGAGAAGGGGCCCGTGAAGGGCCGGCATGGCCGCCAGCAACCCCACCGCCGTAGCAAACCGCCACCTCCAGGCCTTGATGAACCCCAGCGCATAGCAGCAGCCGGCCCCCACGAAGGGCGAGGTGATGGGCACCAGGATCACGAAGTTGTAGGAATAGAAGGCCGGGTTGAGGACGACGAAGAGGATGCCTGTGGCCAGGACCCCGAGCACCACCAGGAGGGTTTCCCGGCCGTTTTTCCAGCACCCGGAAAAGCACCCGGCAACGCCCAGGACCCCCAACGCGCAGAGCAGCGGGTCGTGGGCAAGGAAATGGGCGAACGCCTGGCCCTTGATGGATCCATCCTGGGCCGATTGATGGGCGATCTGGCCCAGGAGGCGGTTCCCCTCGATGAAATAGGGGAGGGTGTGCGTCAGGGCGAGGTAGCCCGCGAACAGCGCGGCGATGGCGAGGCAGCCCCCGGCCACCCGCCCGAGGGTGGACAGGTAGCCCCTCCAGGCGAACGGGGTTCCCTCTCCGGACCACCCGCTCCGGGCAAGAAGCAGCGCCACGCCTGGAAGCAGGATGACCGCCTTGATCCGCAGCACGAGGGCCAACCCCAGGACGCACCCCACGCCCCAATGCCGCCACCGGCCCGGGCCGGAACCGGCCGCGAGCCAGAGCAGGGCGAGCCAGAGGACGGAGGAAAGCAGGTCGGGACGAATATCCAGGCACCGCTCCAGGAAGGCCCAGGAGGCCATGGAGGCCACGGCCGCGAAGGGCGCGGCGGGCCCAGGAAAGCACCTGGATGCAAGGGCGGCCGCCAGGACCGGCACCAGGGCCGCGAGGAGGACGAGCACGGCACGCGCGCCGAAGGCGACGCCGAGAGTAGGCCCGAAATAGTTGAAAAAGGGACGGATGAGGTCCGGGAGCACGTGATAGCTCTGGATCCCGAAATCCCTCGGGGCGACCTGCCCCAGGTGCTGCAACCAGGCGGTATAGAGAATCTGATAATCGTCGTTCACGAAATAGCGCCCCGGCACCGCCAGGGCCTCGCACAGGACCATCATCCCGATCAGCAGCGCAGCCACGGCCCAGAGCACCCGCATCGAACCGGGTTCGCCCACATCGTGGCCGGAAAGCTTTGGAATCATTAATAACGCCTGCGCGAAGGAGAAACCCCGGGGCGGCATCGGGCTTCCGGAATCGGTACCCCCTGCCCTCCCACCCTCCCGGCGGTGGGGCGTGGCTCCGCCGTCCCACCGGCCCTCCGTTGAAAGCGGCTTTCGGGACCGAGCCACCCCCAAAAAAAAGTGACGTCCCGCGTCAACGAAGCCGACGCCCCGCGACAAGCCTGTTGGCCGAAAAGGCCATCAAACATTTTTTTTTCCCCACTTCCTAACAGCATCCACAGAGATTATCCTGGTAGCCGAAACCAAGTC
Organism: Holophagaceae bacterium UBA692; assembly: GCA_002297665.1. GTDB lineage: Bacteria > Acidobacteriota > Holophagae > Holophagales > Holophagaceae > Mesoterricola. Next base: position 14,432 of record DBMS01000042.1, read on the forward strand.
CACCCCTCCCCATGATGGCATTGGAGTTGCTTCCATAGGGGTCCATCTCACCGAAGGAGATCTCATGAAGAAACAGTCCGGCTTCACGCTCATCGAGTTGCTCCTGGTGCTTGCCATCATTGGCATCATCAGCGCGATCGCCATCCCGGCTCTGCTCAGCCAGCGCGCCCGTGCCCGTGACAAGACGGCCATTTCCAACATGGAAGGCCGCGTCGGCGATCTCATCGGCCAGTACGACAAGTTCCGGGAGCAGGGCCTCTCCTCCACCGCCATCGTCACCAGCCTCCAGAACTACATCAAGCAGACGGGTGGCAGCGACAAGAACCCCTGGGACGGCACCGCTCCGGCCTTCGCGACGGACATGCAGACCCTTGCCATGAACACCACCCAGTCCCTCGCCATCGCCGCCCTTAAGGGCGTGGCTCCCGCCACCGGCCAGGCGGCCTTCCGCATCCAGTTCCCCACCTCCGCCAACCCCGGCTGGCTCGGCGGCGTCGTCACCATCAATGGCCTGATCCAGGCGTCCAACCACGTCGCCAAGGTTTCCGCCATCGAGTAGCATTCATATTGTTCACGAACGCCAAGAGGGGGTCCTTGACTCCCTCTTGGCATTTCTAGGGGAGTTTTGAAATGGCGGGCAGGCTGGGCAGATGGGCGGCACCCTTGCTGGCAGGGGCCTTTTGGGCCCTGGGGTTGGCGCTGGTATTCCTTCTCCGCCTGAAGACCGCGGAAGCGGGCCTCAGCGTGCTCCTGGTAACGGGGTTCGGCGCCGCCCCGATCCGGAACTTTGCCGTGGGTTTCGCGTTCACCTTGCTGATTCCCTTCTACATGCTCGCCGGCATGGTCCTGTGGGGCTTCACCCTGGCCCTTGCTTCCGCCTTCCGTCCCCGGTTCTCCCACGACTGGTCGGCCCGTGAGGGGTTCCTCCTCACCCTTTCGGCCCTCCTGGGGGTTCACCTGCTGCTCTGGTGGCAGGTTCCCACCACCCTCTGGCTCCTGCCGGGGCTGCGGGCCCTTCCCTTCTTCCTGCTGTTCCCACTGCTGCTCGCTTTGACCCTGGCCTTCCCGGTCCTTTGGATCCGCCGGCAGACTCTGGGATGGCTACGCGGCGCCCTCCTTGCGGGGGCCTGGGTCGTCGCCTGGTCCATCCTTCCCCTGGCCCCCGCACACCTTCCCAGGCTTCTCACCCAGGCCAAAGGCGGCAGCGACCCGGCCAAGGTCCTCATCGTCGGCCTGGACGGCCTGCGGGGCGACGTGGGCCAGGAGGCCACCTCCACCTGGAAGGGCACCGCCTACCCCCGCGCCTACACGGTGATCCCCGCCACGCGCCTGCTCTGGCACATCCTCTGGGGCGGCGATCCGCTCATGTACACCATCGGCCACGCCCCGCCGACCCTGGACGAACTGGTCGGCAAGACGCCCCTGCCCATCATCGACCAGGCTCAAGCGAAGGGCTGGAAGCCCCGCTTCTACATCGACGATGGTGGCACCATCGGCCTCGCCGGCAAGGTCGCCAATTTCGACGACGTCCTCATGCCCGCGGCAGGCTGGGAGAATTTCGTGAATTCCAACATGAGCGCCAGCTTCCCGCTGTTCGCCGCATGGGAGAATTGGGGACGGGCCTTCCCGACCACTAATCCCTGGGCGCCCCTGGACGCCGGACTGAAGGAGGCCCTGCGCCTGGGGCGCGGTTCCAAGCTCGTGATGTTCCACTCCTGCCTGGCCCACGTGCCCATTTTCCTGGACCGCGAGGAACTCAAGGAGATCCCCCGGTGGTGGACCCTGGCGCCGGGCACCCTGGAGCCCTACTACGCGCGCCAGCAGGTGACCCCTGCGCGCGCGGCCGCCTACGACACCCGCAGGGACCCCTTCCTTTCCTACACCATCCGCATGAGGTCCATCCTCCGGGCCTGGGAGCCCATCTGGAACGGCCTGGACCAGGACCCGCACTACCGGGGCGCCACCCGCCTGCTGTTCTCCGATCACGGGGAGCGCTTCCACCATGTGACCGACAAGGTCCGTCTCAGCGGCGTTCACGGATACAACCTGGACCCCTGGGAGGCCCGGATCATGCTCAAGGTGGACGGACCGGGTTTCGAGGCAAAGCCCGGGGCTCCCCCGGTGCAGGCCACCATCAGCGTCCTGTCCATCCGGGACGGCGTGGCCGCGGCCCTGGCCAACGGCGGCGGACTCGACCGCCAGGCCCTGGAACGGGCCTACCCGCGCGCGCCCATGCGCTACCAGACCATGAGCATGGACCTGTTCACGGCGGATCCGCCGGGGCTCTTCCGGGAAATGACCGTGTCGAGCCTAGTGGGCCGCACCGCCATCGGCAAGGACGGCATCTGGTTCGTGGCGAACGATTCCCCCGCCGAGACCCGGGCGGAGGAGGTGACCGTGGCCTGGGGCGAAGGCGAGAGGATGACGGTGATCAAACCCCTCAAGGGCGGGGGCGCTCTCCGGTACGACTATGACGGCCTCGCCCTCAAGGCCGCGACCCGCATCCCGGAGTCCGACTACGCCGCGGCCAAAACCGAAGTCAAGGCTGCCCTTGCAGGCCCAGGAGCCGGCGCCGCGCCTCCGCATTCCCAGGCTGCAGTTCCACCACCCTCCTGAACACAGCCTCCGCTCCCCGGCGGTCCCCCTCCCGTTCCAACTCAAGGCCCAGGTGGAACTGCGGGAGGGGCTGGCGGGGGTTCACGGCCACGCAGCGCCGGAGCACCTCCAGGGCTTCCTTTCCGCGCCCCAGGGCCGAAAGGGAGATGGCCAGGTTCAGCCCGGCCGCCTGATCCCTGGGATCCGCCCTCCAGGCGGCCGCGAAGAAGTCCGCGCTTTCCCTTTCCCGGCCCAACTGGCGAAGGATGAAACCCAGGGCCATGCGCGCCTCCTGGGAGACCTGCACCGGGCCCCTGGAGTCGGGTTCCTGGAGCCGGCGGACCTGCTCCAGGTCGATCAACTGCCCGTAGAAGGGGATGGCCTCCTCCAGACGGTCCAGTTCGAGGAGGGTCCGGGCCACCGCCTTCAGGGCGCTCGTATCCCCGGGCCGGGCCTGCAGCGCCGCCCGGAACGGCAAGAGCGATTCCTCCTTCCGTCCCGCTGCGTTCTGGGCGAGGCCCATCCCGAAGTTGGCCTGGTAGGACGCGGGATCCAGGACCAAGGCGGCGCGGTAGACGTGGATGGATTCGTCCAGGCGCTTTTCCATGAAAAGGCCCAGGCCCAGATTGTTCAGCGCCACCAGGTTGCCCACCGGGGCGACCTGGAGGGCCCGGCGCCAGAGGGTGATGTTGTCGTGCCAGTAGCCCGTCTGGGCCCGGGCCTGCACCATCAGGAGGCCCACGGCCAGGACCGGCACCGCCGTCCGGGCCGCGGCCGGGATCCGGAGAGTCCGGGCCACGCTGCGGCCGCCCCACGCCAGGATGATGAAGGCGCCGATGTAGGGCACGTAGGTATACCGGTCCGCCAGGGCCTGGGAGCCCACCTGGATGATTCCGATGACGGGTAGGAGGGCGACGAGGTACCACAGCCAGCCCACGAGCAGCCAGGGCGCGCGGTCCCGAACCCGGAAGGCCAGAATCGTGACGAGGACCACCGCGGCCACGCATAGGACGCTGATCCACAGGTGGACGGCCTCGGGCCGGAACGGATAGAAGGGACCCAGGTTCACCGGCCAGGCCAGCATGCCCAGGTATCGAACGGAGCTCAGCGCGGCGTTGCCCAGGCGGATGCCCACGGCCACCCGGTCCTGGATGGCCATGGCGCCCCCCGCGCGTTGCACCGCCAGGGTGACCGCGCCGCTGAGCAGCGCCAGGGCGAACATCGGCGCCTTCTCCCGCACCAGGAGCCGGAATGTCCGCCAGGAGGTGAGGCGCCCCAGGGGCCAATAGTCCAGCAGGAGCATCAGCAGGGGCAGGGTGACCAGCATCGGTTTCGCCATGAGGCCCAGGGCATAGAGGCCCAGGACCAGGGCCTGGCGCCAGGGAGAGGGTCGCAGGACCCGGGCCTGGTGGGCCATCAAGGTCAGCAGGGCGAGGCAGGTGCTGAGGACGTCCTTGCGTTCGGCCACCCAGGCCACGCTCTCCACGTGCGCCGGGTGCACCAGGAAGAGCGCCGCCACCAGGAGGCTGGGTCCGTATTCCCGGGTCTGGACGAACAGGATCCGGAAGAGCAGGACGCCGTTGGCAAGATGCAGGGCCAGATTGACCAGGTGATGCCTGCCTGAGTCCAGGCCGAACAGGCTCACGTCGGCCATGTGGGAAAGCCAGGTGACGGGATGCCAGTTGGAGATGGTGCCCGTGGTGAAGGCCCAGCGCACGTTGCTCCAGGTCAGGCCCGCGAGCGTGTGGGGGTTGTCGAAGATGTAGGTGGGATCGTCAAAATTGGTGAACTGGAAGTGGCGGACCTGACCGAAGACGATCCAGGCCAGGGCGGCCAGGCCCAGGTATGCCCATGGCTGGAATCGGCTCCTCACGGCGCGGCCGGGAACAGGGGCGATTTCACGAGGCCCAGCCTGGCCAGCCGGAACGTGAGGGCCGTGGCCAGGCAGCCGAAACCGTACCTGACACTGCGCCGGAAGTTGATCGAGGAGGCCTCGACGAAGTATTTGGCCGGGCAGGTGACTTCGGCGATGGTGAACCCGTGCCAGATGATCTGCGCGAGCATCTGGTTGTCGAAGACGAAGTCCTCGCTGTCCGGTTCCAGGTCGAGCGTCTCGAGCACCTCCCGCGAGAACGCGCGGTAGCCGGTGTGATACTCGGAGAGCTTGGCTCCCATCAGGACGTTGCTGAACAGGGTGAGGAACCGGTTGGCCACGTACTTCCAGGCCGGCATCCCCTGGCCCATGGCGCGCCCGCCCAGGATGCGGGAACCCAGGGCGCAGGGGTAGAGCCCGTTGGCGATGATCGAGGCCATGGCCGGCAGGAGAAGGGGCGTGTACTGGTAGTCCGGGTGGATCATCACCACGATGTCCGCCCCCTGCTCCAAGGCCAGCCTGTAGCAGGATTTCTGGTTTCCTCCGTACCCCCGGTTCCGTTCGTGCACATGGACGATGGTATCGGGCAAGGTCCGGGCGAGCGCGGCGGTGTCGTCGGTGCTGCAATCGTCCACCAGGATCACCTGGTCCACGATTCCCTGGTCCATCACCTCCTCGTGGGTGCGCAGGAGGGTCCTTGCGGCATTGTATGCGGGCATCACGACGACAAGCTTCTTGCCTCTGATCATTGGGCCATCCTAGCGATGCACCAGGATACCCCTAGTCGAGCTCCCGATGCTCCCACGCCACCCCGAAGTGGGCGAGGATCCCCTCCCGCTCCACCCGCTCCTGTTCGGCGATGCTGGCGTAGGGCCGCAGGAACACCACGCGGCGCACCCCCCGGCGCACCAGGGCGCGGGTGCAGGTGAGGCAGGGCTCGTCGGTGACGTAGGCGGTGTGAACGGCGCCGTCGCAGAAGCCCAGGGCGTTCTCCTCGGCGTGGCTGGTGTGCAGGCAGCGCATGCCGGGGCCGCAGGTTTCGGGGATGCAGTGAGGCATTCCGGGCAGGGCGCCGTTGTACCCGCCCGAGGCCAGGCCCCCGTCGGCCCGCAGAAGGACGCAGCCCACCTTCAGGCGGCAGCAGGTGCCCAGGCGGCTGAGTTCCAGGGCCATGCGGAGGAACACCTCGTCCTTGAGTTCGGATCGGCTCATGGGCTGACTCCTGGGGCCCCTAGCGGCCCTGGACCACTTCGATGTCAATCTGATGCACGGGGCCGTCGCTCCGTTCCTGCCACAGGATGTGGGCCCCCAGGGCCCGGGCCAGCTGGTTGACGCCCTCGCGGGTGTCGGGCTGGAGGGCGCTCTTGAGTTCGGAATGCAGGGTGAGGCGCAGCTGGGCGCCCCGGAGCCGCTCCCCCTGCCGGGCCATCTCCCGGTAGACGCCCAGCACCACGGTCTCGGCGCTGGGCCTGCGCCCGGAGCCCTCGCAGTGGGGACAGGCGCTGGTGAGCAGCCGCTCCAGGCTGGGGCCGGTGCGCTTGCGGGTCATCTCCACCAGCCCGAAGTCGCTGATCTCCACGGCGCGGGCGTGGTTCCGGTCCCGCTCCAGCTCCTCCTGCATGCGCTTCATGACGGCCTCGCGGTGGGCGGGGTCCATCATGTCGATGAAGTCGATGACCACGATGCCGCCCAGGTTGCGCAGGCGGAGCTGGCGCACGATCTCGGGGATGGCCTCCATGTTGGTGAGGAAGACCGTCTCCTCCAGGTCCTTCTTGCCCACGAACTTGCCGGTGTTCACGTCGACGCTGACGAGGGCCTCGGTCTGGTTGATGACGATGCTGCCGCCGTGGCGCAGGAAGACCTTGGGCTGGCGCGCGGCGTCGATCTCCTTCTCGATGGCGAAGGCCTCGAAGATGGGCAGGTCCGAGGTGAAGTGCTTGACGCGGCCCACCCACTCCGGATGCAGCCGGCTCACGAAGTCCACCACCTCGCGGTAGGTGTCGTCGCGGTCCACCCAGAAGCTGGCCACCTCCTCCCGGAACAGGTCCCGGAGCACCTTCTGGAGCAGCCGGAAGTCCTTCCACACCAGGCTGGGCGCCTGGAGGTGCTGGCAGCTGCCCTGGAGGTCGTTCCAGAGCTCGCGCAGGTAGGCCACGTCGCTCACCAGGTCCTCGTCCTTCTCGCCGATGGCCGCGGTGCGCACGATGAAGCCCTCCCCGGGCTGCGCGTGGCTCTTGATGAGGGCGCGCAGGCGCTCCCGTTCGGCGGGGTTGGTGATCTTGCGGGAGATGCCCACGTGCTCGATGCCCGGCATCAGCACCAGGAACCGCCCCGGGAAGCTGATGTGGCGGGAGAGGCGGGGCCCCTTGCTGCCGATGGGGTCCTTCACCACCTGCACGAGGATCTCCTCGCCCTCCTTCACGGGGGGCAGGGTCACGGGCAGGGCGGGGAACTCCAGGGGGCCTTCGCCCCCCTCCTCCTCCTCGGCCACCTCCTCCGAGGGCAGGCGGTGGGTCTCGGGCTCGTCCAGGTACAGGAAGCCGTCCTTGGCCCCGCCGATGGCCACAAAGGCGCTCTGCATGCCCTGCAGGAGCTTGGCCACCCGGCCCTTGTACACGTCCCCCACCTGGCTGACCTGGGTGGTGCGCTCGATGAAGAGTTCACAGAGCTGACCGTTTTCGAGAAGGGCTATTCGCATCTCCAGCGGGGTCGCATTGACCACGAGGGACCGTCGGACTTCCATGGCTGTTACCTCTCAAGAAGTCGGCGGAAGCGCGTCGCGCGATTCCCCAGGCGCTCCCGGTCCTGCCTGGCCGGGGGCTGACACACTTTTAGCAACTCTGCGGAACAATGGGAAGCCCGATTAGAAAATTCCGGTGGAATCCGGCCTGCCGGGCCCCGTTCGGCCGCTTCACGCCTGGGCGGCCAGCTCCCGCTCCGGGGTGCGCTCCCGGTCGGCGAGGCTGGTGATGCGGTTCTTTTCGTCCACGAAGACCACCTTGGGCTTGCGGGCCGCGGCCTCCTCCTCGGTCATCCAGCCGTAGGCCGCCAGGATCACCAGGTCCCCGGCCCGCACGTGGTGGGCGGCGGCGCCGTTGATGCCCACCTCCCCTGACCCTTCCCTCCCGGGAATGACGTACGTGCTGATGCGGGCGCCGTTGGTGACGTCGTAGATGTCGATCTTCTCGTTCTCGAGGAATCCGGCGGCCCGGATGAGGACGGGATCGATGGTGATGGACCCGATGTAGTCCAGGTCGGCCCGGGTGACGACGCAACGGTGGATCTTCCCGAGCAGGAAATGTCTTTGCATGGTTTCCTCCGGTCCAGGCCCCAGGAAGGGGGTCCCGGCCAACCGTAGAGTTTGGGGCCAAAGGCGGTTTTCGTCCAGCCTAGGCTTCCAGGTGGCTTATGAACTGCGTGGGCTCCCCCGACGGGGTGAGGAGCACGTTGTCGATGAGCCGGGTGCTCCCCACGACCACCGCCGCGCAGAGCGCCGCGGGCCGGAGGATCATGCCCTCGATGGGATCGAGGCCCGAGGGGTCCACGACCGCGCAGTACTGGACCTCGCCGGCGCCTTCCATGCTCTCCCGGGCCAGGGCCGCCAGGGCCGCCGCGTCCCGCTGGCCCTGGGCGAAGGCGGCGGACGCGGCCAGGAGGCCGCGGCTGATGCCCAGGGCCCGGGCGCGCTCGTCCTCGGTGAGGTAGGCGTTGCGGGAGCTCAGGGCGAGGCCGTCGGATTCGCGGACCGTGGGGGCCACGAGGATGTCCACGGGCAGGTTCAGGTCCTTGACCACCCTCCGGATGATGGCGGTCTGCTGCAGGTCCTTCTGGCCGAAGAAGGCCAGGTCGGGCTGCACCATGTTGAAGAGCTTGGCCACCACCGTGGCCACCCCCCGGAAGTGCCCCGGGCGGAACTCGCCGCAGAGCGCGTCGGCGATGGGGCCCACGGAGATCGAGGTGCAGAAGCCCGTGGGATAGACCTCGGCCGCCTCGGGCATGAACAGGATGGCCACGCCCAGGCGCAGGCAGAGGTTCTGGTCCCGTTCGTGGTCCCGGGGGTACCGGGAGAGGTCCTCGCCGGGGCCGAACTGGGTGGGGTTGACGAAGACCGAGACCACCGTGGCGTCGCACCGGGCGGTGCTCTGCTTGATGAGGGAGGCGTGCCCCTCGTGGAGGTACCCCATGGTCGGGACGAAGCCGATGCTCTTGTGGCTTTCGCGGAGCGCCTTGAGGGCGACCTTCAGTTCGGAGATGGTTCGGATGATGCGCATGCGTGAAACCTAGCGAGTGGGCTTCCAGGCCCTGACTTGATCCCGTGCGGGTTCTGGAAGCATATAGGACTCTTGGGGTCCTGGGAACCTTCCGGCGCGTACGTCCTCGCCCCACTGGACCATGGCTTCCCTCAACTTCTCGAAACCATTCATGTATGTCCTGACGAATTTGGCCGGAGGCGCCGGCAGGAGGCCGAGAATATCATGGAACACGAGTACCTGCCCTGAGCACCCCGGACCGGCGCCGATGCCGATGGTCGGAATGGACAATTCCTGGGTGATCCGTTCCGCCAGTTCGGCCGGTATCCCCTCCAGGACCACGCTGAAGCACCCGGCGTCCTGGATGCGCAGGGCGTCCTCCAGCAGTTCCACCGCCGCCTTGGCCTCCCGGCCCTGCACCTTGAAGCCGCCCATGGCGTTCAGGCTCTGGGGGGTGAGCCCCAGGTGGCCCATGACGGGAATCTCCGCCTCCACCAGGGCCCGGATGACGGGCACCCGGCGGGCCCCGCCCTCGAGCTTGACGCCCTGGGCCCCGGAACGGATGAAGCCGCCGGCGTTGCGCAGGGTGTCCTCCAGGCCCAGGTGGAAGCTCAGGTAGGGCATGTCCACCACCAGCAGGGCCCGGGGCCGGGACCGGACCACGGCTTCCAGGTGGTGGGCCATCATGGCCATGGTGACGGGCAGGGTGTTCTCGAAGCCCAGGCAGACGTTGCCGACGCTGTCGCCCACCAGCACCACGTCCACGCCCGAGGCGTCGGCGATGCGCGCGGTGACCGCGTCGTAGGCGGTGGTCATGACGATCCGGTCGCCGCCCTCCCGCATGCGCTGCAGGTCGGGGACGGTCACGGATCGGCTGGCGGCGGGGGCGTGGCTCATGGGATCACCCTGGGGGAAGGCACGGGAGGCAGGTTGGCCTGCGTGGGGCTCCAGTCTGCCAGAGGATCCGGTTTCGCCGGCGGCGGAAGGCACATCCCCGCGGCCTCCACCGCCATGCGGAACCCGTGGATGTCGGGCCGGGCCAGGAAGGATTCCTCGTGGTGGGAGGGCAGGCGGGACCGGAGCTCCTGGAGGCTGGGGAGGGCGTCCTGGATCCGGCTGCGGGCGCCCAGCCGCTCCCCCCGGGCCAGGAGCAGCTCCGAGGCGCGGGTCTCCGCTTCGAGCACCTGGGCGTGGAACCGCAGCTCCCGCGCCAGGCCCACCACCTCGCCCCAGGCCAGCAGCGCCTGGGAGACCACCGCCTCGGAGGATCCCGACCGGTTCAAAAGGAGGGCGTGGGCCCGGTGCCACTCCAGTTCCAGCCAGCGCGAGCCGGTGCCCTCCACCGGCCCCTTGAGCCGCTCCAGGTGGACCCAGGCGGACTCGGGGGCCAGGGCGCCGGCCTCGAGGGTATCGGCCTGGATGCAGCGCAGCCGGGCCAGGCTCTCCCTCCAGGCGTACCCGCCTTCCCCGAACCGGTTGGCGGCCTCCAGGAACAGGCGCCGGGCCTCGCGCCAGGCCTCCTTGAACGCCGCGACCTCCCCGCCCAGGAACGCGGCCTCCGCCAGTTCCAGCGACGTGACGGCCTCGCGGGGGCCCTCCGAGGCCTTGACCAGGAGAAACTCCGCCTGGACGAAGTCGCCCGCGGCCGCCAGGGACCGGGCCTTCCACGCCAGGGCCCGGGCGGCCAGGGCCCGGTCGCCCATGGCCTGGTAGCGCCGCAGGGCGCTGTCGAGGTGGGCCAGCGCCGGCCCCAGCTGCTGCTGGCAGCTGCGCAGGATGCCCAGGTCCAGGTGGCAGTCCGCCTTCATCCCGGCGTCGTCCAGGGCCCGGGCGAGGCCCAGGCCCTCGTTGAAGTACTGCCCGGCGGCCTCCATCTGCCCCAGCCCGAGGTGCGCCTGGCCCAGCGCCTCGGCCGCCTCCGCGAGCCTGCGGCGGTCGCCGTCGTGCTCCAGGAACCGCCGGCCCTCCCCCAGGGAGGACGCGGCCATCTGGAACTGCGCCCGGTGGCCCTGGATCCGGCCCAGTTCCAGCAGGAGGTCCACCTGGTCCCGGTGCCCGTCGCCCGCGCCCTTCTGGGCGAGGAGGGAGAGCCCCTCCTCCAGGGCCCGCAAAGCCTTCCCGCCGGCGCCCTGGGCCTGGTGGAGCCGGCCCAGGGCCAGGCGCAGCCGGGGCTGCTCGGCGTGGAAGGGATGATCCGCCAGGCAAGCCGCGGCCATGCGGATGGACTGGTGCGCCTCCTTGAAGCGGCGCAGGCCGATTTCCGTGAAAGCCTTCTTGCGGTGCAGCCGCGCGGCCTGCTCCTCCTCCACGGCGCCCGGACCGGGCTCCCCCAGGGCCCGGATGGCCTGGTCCAGGGCTTCCCGGGCCAATTCGAAGGGCGAGCGGTCCCCGGCCGATTCCCACGCCACCCGGTCCCCGGCCCAGGCGTCGGCCAGGAATTCCCAGAGCCGGGCCCGCTGGCGGGGATCCGGCCCCAGCTCCAGGGCTTCGGCCACCACCACCCGCGCCTCCAGGGGCCCGGGCAGCTCGCGCTCCACGGCCGCGAGCACCTGGGCCAGGGCCGAGGCCTCCCCCGAGGCGCAGGCCTGGAGCCGCGCGGAAAGACCGGGCCGGTGGCCCTCCTCCTCCAGGGCCCGCAGGAGGGCCCGGGCCAGCCGCGGCAGTTCCTGGGGCGAGGTGCGGCCCAGGATCAGCGTCCGCACCCAGGGGTCCGGGATCCGGTAGCACCCTTCGGCCAGGACGGCCAGGCGCGCGCCCGTCACGGAC
>DBMS01000307.1 GCA_002297665.1 Holophagaceae bacterium UBA692
CAGGTCCCCCACCCGGGAAGGCATGGCCACGCCCCGGGCCCGCGCCCGGTCGCCCAGCCACAGGGCCCGCGCCTCCTTCTCGGCGGACTCGGAACAGGTGCGCAGGCCGCCGTCGCCGGGGAACCACCCGGGGAAGTAGGCCGGGTCGAAGCGGCGCAGGGGGTGGACTTCCAGGAAAGGATCCCGCTTCCCGGCGGGCGCCCACTCCGCCGGCAAGTAGGCGGCCAGGAGCTGGCGGAACGCCTTGAAGAGGCCCGAGGGCTCGAAGGCCTCGCCGCTGAGTTCGTCCAGGGCCACGTAGCTCAGCACCAGGTGGTCCCGGGCGGACAGCAGCATCTCCAGGAAGAGGTACGCCTCCTTCTCCGTCTGGCTCACGTCGCCGGGCCGGCGGCTCTCGCCGCGCAGGTCCAGGGCGCTCCGGGGGTTGCGGGTTGGGAAGCTGCCCTCGCCCAGGCCCATGAGGAAGATGGCCCGGAAGGGGATGGCCCGCATGGCGGCGTACGAGGTGACCACCACGCCCCGGGCCAGGTTCGCGGGCTGCTCGTCCCGGAGGCGTTCCAGGGCCTCCAGGGCCAGGTGGCGAACGGCGATGAAGTCCATGCGCGGCAGGGCCAGGGCCGGGGGCACGCCCTCGAAGGTCCGGTCCAGGTGGCCCCGGATGCGGTCCAGGGCGTTCTGCACGGCCTCGGCCTCGTCCCCCTCGTCCACGGAAAGCCACTTTTCCAGGTAGGCGAACAGCCCTTGGATCCAGGACCGGGGATCGGCGGATCGGCCGGCGAGGTCCCGGGCGTCGTCGCACAGGCCACGCACCTCGGCGATGAAGGCGGAGGCCGGGCCCGGGTCCCGGGCCCCGTTCACGCGGTAGGTGTCGTCCCCCACCTGGAAGGCCGCGCCTTCGGTCATGAAGGCGCCCAGCGCCAGGCGCTTGAGGCCCTGGTCCCAGTTCAGGGCGTCCTCGGCCAGGTAGGTGCCGGCCCAGTCCCCTCGGTCGGCGCCGCGAACGATTCCGAACGCCTCGGTCCACTGCTCCCAGGCGCCGGTGTCCAGGTCGCCGGCGCGCCGGCGCAGCGCGGGGTGCAGGAGGGCGCGCAGGACCGCGGCTCGGGTGAGGCCGGACGTGGGCAGCGCCAGCAGGAGCTCCACGGCCTCCAGGGTTTCGGCCAGGATGGGGAAGGCCCCGGCGCCCTGCACCAGGGGGATCTGCCGGGCGTCGTGGGAGGCGGCCTGGAGGTGGGCGGCGTAGGCCTGGGCCTCGCCGGGGGGCACCACCACGGCGATCTCGGAGAAATGCAGGGGGCGCTCCCCCTGGGCGTGGCGTTCCATGAGGCGCCAGATCTCCGAGGCCACCGCCTCCGCCTCCCGCCTCGGGCTCGGGCAGGCCAGGCAGCGCACGCTGTCGTCGGGCTCGGCCCCCCCTTCCCCGTCGGGTTCCTTGTAGAGCAGGATGTCCCGCTGCATCCGGCCCAGGAGGGTGGAGGCGTCCGGAAGCTCGAAGGCCGACGTGAAGTCGCAGGCGCTCACCTCGTTCAGGAGGCGGATCTTCTCCCGGCCCGGGCGGCCCCAGAGGCGCAGCGCCAGCGGGCCGTCCTCGGCCAGGCGGTAGGGATCGCCGGGGGCCTCCTCCGGGGCGCCTCCCCGCGCCGAGGCGCGGGTGGGAAGGCCCGTCCACAGGCGGTTCCGCCCGGTGTCCAGGTCCTCCCAGAACTCCCCGCAGGGGTTGAGGGCGTACAGGTGGAGGGTGGTGTCCGGCAGCGGGGCGAAGGCCTGGAAGATCTGCTGGTAGGCCTGGGCCACGTGCGTGAGCCCGAAGGCGTGGATGGCCGGGGGCAGCTTCATGCCGTCGAAGCCGGCGTCCCTCACCCATTCCAGCAGGGTGAGGTGGCGCGCGGGTTTCAGGGCCCCGGCGGCGCCGTCCAGGACCCGCACCGCCTCCCGCCAGAGGCGGGCCTGCCAGGCCTCCAGGCCCGGCTCGCCCGTGGCCCTGCGCCCCGCACGCCACGCGTCGATCCAGTCCGGCCGGCTCATCTGGTATTCCTCGAAGACCCTGGCCAGCTCGGAGGCCAGCTGCACCCGCTTGAGCTGCCCCGTTTCGGCGCCCAGGTAGTCCCGCACCGGCTTCATGTCCGCCTGGGCCAGCAGGGCCCGGTCCCCCAGGAGGGCCAGGAGGGCGGCCCGGAGGAGGTCGAAGCCCAGGGGCTTGTCCGCCAGCAGTTCCTTCCAGAGGCCGCCCAGGTAGGTGAACGAGATGTTCGCCGCCACGCCCAGTTCCCGGGCCAGGGCCTGGCGCAGGTATTCCCTGAGGAGAGGGCTGGGGGCCACCAGGCGGATGGGCTCCCACACCCCCCGCGCCGCGCGCTCGGCGCGCACCCGGTCGGCGAGGATGCCGAGCAGGGCTTCGGTGCGGTTGGAATAGGTGAGCTCGAGCATGGGGTCCCGGGGGCGGATTCCATTAGACTACGCGGCGGGGGCTGGGGGGAAATGGACGCCCCTGGGGCCGGGGCGGAATCCGCCCGGGTTCAATCCCAGTTTCCAGGCGCACGGAAGCAGGTTGAGACTGGCGCGGCCCCGTCACGGTCACAACCGGGTAGAGGGTGGACCGGTTCAGGAGAACGCTGGAAAGGGATCTCGTGATCATCGCCCTCCACGACACACGGATTTGCAATTGGATTGCAGATTTAATTTTTATTAGTATTATCAGCTACTTACGAAAATCCTCGGCGCTCCGCCGACGGGCGGCTGGGGCCTGGGCTCCCTCACGGGATGCCAGAATTCAGGCTACTTCGTTCGGGGCGCCAGCACGGCGATGGTGAGCCTCGATACGCAGGTGAGGTCGCCGGCGTCGTCCCGCATGTCGATGGCCCACACCTGGGTGGTGCGGCCCAGGTGGACGGGGCGGGCCACGCCGGTCACCCAGCCCGAGGAAACGCTCTTGATGTGGTTGGCGTTGATGTCGATGCCCACGGCGGAGTGCCCCGCGGGGGCCACGAAACCCGCGGCGCAGGAACCCAGGGTCTCGGCCAGCACCACGCTGACGCCTCCGTGGAGGATGCCGAAGGGCTGGCGGGTGCGGTCGTCCACGGGAACCCGGGCCGTGAGGTGGTCCTCCCCGATTTCCAGGAACTCGATGCCGAGCCACTCGACGGTGGTCTTCCGGCACAGGGCGGTGAGGATGTCGAGGGAGATGGGCTGTTTCCAGATGGCCATGGGGGTCCTTGGGGTTCAAATTGTGGCATTCAAAGGTTAACCGTCCCGAAGCCGCCGCGGCCGGGAACGGGGGGCGGGGTCCTTGATCATGACGCAACCGGGGGCATTCCAAGGGGCCTTATAATGGCCTCGTTGAACGCCAGCGAGGAGCCGGGATGCCGAGTCGGGAAGAGACCAGCACGCTGCTTGACCGCCTGGAAACGATCCTGGGCCGCATGGAGGCCGACATGCCCGTCATGAACGACGGCATCGCCCTCCTGGTCCAGCTGGAGTCCACCCTGCGGCGCCTGGACCGGGCGGCGGTGCTGTCCCGGGAGGGCTTCGCGCCCCGCCTGGGGGCCCTGGCGGCCCAGGGGCGCCTGCTGGAGCGGCACCTTTCGGAAGCGCTCCGGGTAGCGGAAGGGCTCACATCCGAAGGAGCTTGACCTCGCCGGGCTGGAAGCTCATGGAGAGGTTCCCGTGGGCGTCGAAGTCGTGCACCTCCCGGGCGGGGCCGTGGGTGGAGAAGAGCTGGGAGCCCCGCCGGGCGGCGTTGCCCGAGGCCCGGCGCAGGGCGTCCAGGTGCACGGTGAGGTACTGCGGGTTGTGGACGTCGGTGTTGGCCACCGCCACGAACACGCCGCCTTCGGGCACCATCGTCCCCCGCCGGCCGTCGTCCACGAAGCCGAAGGCGATGCCCGGGTCCCGGGGCGAATTGAAGCCCAGGGGCACCGAGTTCTCCAGCCGGGTGAAGGTGGCGAGGTGCTCCCGGCGGAACGTGGTCACCCAGGCCAGCTGGTCGGGCAGTTCCCACCGGCCCGGATTGAGGTAATGCAGGGCGTACCGGTCGAACAGGGCGAGGCGGCCGTAGTAGGGGTCCTTGGGGTCCAGCTGGTAGGCCTCGTTGGGGCGGCAGTCCAGGCCCGTGTTCATGGGCTGGAGCTCGAAGACCTCCTGCCCCGAGTTCAGGAACGGAACCCCGTTGGGCATGAAGAGGTTGAGGATCGTGAGCATGCGCGACAGGGCCCGGCCCCCTTCCCGCGCGGCCAGCCTGGGCGTGTCGTGGGTCTCGCCGCAGGCGTACACCGGGCACGGGAGGTTCCGGGCCTCGTACATGAAATGGTGGGTCTTGTATTCCAGGACCCGGGGCTCCCGCAGGAAGCCGTCGCCCAGGATCATGTTGTAGCCCAGTTCCTTGGCGGTGGCGGCCCGGTCGATCTCCATCTCCTCGGCGATGAAGCAGAACTGCGGGTCCACCTGGCGCGCCCCGCGGATGATGCGCTCCACCAGCTCCCGGGGCAGCGCGTGGCCCATGTCGATGCGCGCGCCGTCGATGCCGAACTGCTTCTGGTAGAAGGGGATGATGCCCGAAAGCAGCTCCCACAGGGGCTCGTTGCGCACCTTGCCCTGGTAGAGGTTGGCCTTGATGACGTCGAACAGGATGTAGGGCGCGTAGTCCCGGTCCAGGTGGGGCACGGAGGCCACGGGGTGGTCCAGGTACATGCGGAAGAAGGTGACGTCGTTCCAGGCCGGCTGGGGATCGTTGATCTGGTCCGAGAAGGCCGGCGCGACGGTCAGCCCGAAGCGCTCCTGCACGGTCTCCATGACGCCGGCGTCCGGGTGGGCCCGGAGGTGGGCCTGGAGTTCGGCCCAGCGCGCGGGGTCCGCGGCGCCGGGGTTCTCCACGAACTTCGCCAGGTGTTGGCGCACCTCGGCGCTCTGGTAGACCACCGGCAGGAATTCCGCCTTGGGCCGGATCTGCACCCCCAGCCCGGGCACGTAGGGGGGACGGTAGCCGGCCAGGTCCGCGTGCCGGATCCAGTAGAACCAGTCGGGGTGCTCCAGGATCAGTTCGGAGTCCACCGAATTGGTCCGGGGGATCAGGTCGATCATCACGTGCATGCCCAGGATGTGGCAGGCTTCCACGAAGGCCCGGAACTCGTCCTCCACCGTGAAGTCCGGGCCCGCCACGGGGTCCTTCAGGCCCGGGTCCAGCGTGAAGAAGCTCGACACGCCGTAGGGCGAGCCCAGTTCGCCCTTCTTGTCGCGCAGGCTGAATTTCGAGATGGGCAGGAGGTACACGCAGGTCACGCCCATCTTGTGGAGCAGCGAGAGCAGCGCGATGGACTTCACGAAGGTGCCGGTCTCCCGGAGGCCGTAGAGGTCGTGGTCCTCCAGCGCGCCGGAACGGTCGTGGTCCCAGGCGGTGGAGGTGCGCACCATCATGGAGTACACGGAGGCGCGGCGGATCCAATCCCCCCCCTCCAGCCCCGGCTCCACGCCCTGGTGGCGGCTGAGGGGCCGGCCCCAGGTGCGCACGCGCCCCATGCGGGGCTCCACGAACTGCCGGATGGCGTCCCGGTAGAAGCGGTAGGGGTTCACCACCAGTTCGCCCCAGGGCGTCTTGCGCAGCTCCTCGCCCTGGTAGTCGAAGCAGTTCCACAGGTCGGGGACGGTGTAGTTGAACACCTGGCCCTGGGTCCGCGCGACCTGCGCGTCCAGAATCCGAAGAAGTTCCAGCAGCTTGCTCATCCGGTGCTCCCGGCTTTCGATGGTTGGCCCCAGTCTAGCGCAACTCCTGCACGGCCCGGAGCTTCTGGCGGAGCGCCGGAAGCGCGAAGGGCTTGTGGAGGAGCCAGACGCCGGGAAGGTTCCGGGCCAGGTCCTCCACGCCTTCCTCCAGGAACCCGGTGGAGAGGATCACCGGGAGGTCGCCCCGCAGGGCCTTGAGACGCACGAGGGTCTCCGCCCCGTTCAGGCCGGGCATGTTGTGGTCCAGCAGGACCAGGTCCACCTCGAGGCCCCCGGCCACCTGGTCCAGGGCCTCCTGCCCCCGGGAGGCGAGGAAGACGCTGTGGCCCAGGAAGCCCAGCACCTCGGGCAGGGTGCCCTGGATGATCGGGTCGTCGTCCACGAGCAGGATCCTCATGGGCGGGCCCGGGAGCCCATCGCCCTCCTCGGCCTCGGCGGCCCGGGCCGGGCCCGGCTCCATCGCGGGAAAGCGCAGGATCACCCGGGTGCCCTGCCCCACGCGGCTGTCGATCTCCAGGGTGCCGCCGTGGGCCTTCAAGGTGCCGTACACTCCGGCCAGCCCCAGCCCCGTGCCCTTGCCCACGGCCTTGGTGGTGAAGAACGGCTCCACGGCCCGGGCCGCCACCTCGGCGGGCATCCCGTGGCCCGTGTCGGCCACCACCAGCTCCACCCTTCCGTAGGCGTCCACCCCGGTGCGGAACGTCAGCGCGCCGCCCTGGGGCATGGCATCCACGGCGTTGACGCACAGGTTCATCAGGGCGTTGCCCAGGGAGGAGGGCTCGCCCAGCACCGGCGGGAGGTGCGGGTCCAGCTCGGTGGAAAGGCGGACCCGGGCCAGGGTGGTGCCCTGGAGCAGGTCGATCTGCGCGCGGACGAGGTCGTTGAGGTCCACGGGCCGTGGATCGTCCAGCCCCTTGCGGGCGAAGTCCGTGAGCCCCTTCACCAGCCGGCTGCCGCGCTCCCCGGCGAGCAGGATGGTCCCCAGCGCCTTGGCCAGGGGAGGGTCTCCGGCGTACTGCTGCTGGAGGGTCGAGCCCAGGGCGATGATGGCCGCCAGGATGTTGTTCATGTCGTGGGCCACGCCCCCGGCCAGGCTCCCCAGGCTCTCGAGCTTCTGGATGTGCTGCAGTTCCCCCTCCAGGCGGCGCCGCTCGGACTCGGCGGCCCGCGTCGCGGTGAGATCCTGGCTCAGCGCCAGCAGGCAGACCTCGCCCCCCAGATCGAGCACCCTGGCCGAAAGGAGCACCGGCACCGGCGATCCGTCCCTGCGGCGCACCTCCATGGCCACGGGGGCCAGGCCTCCGGTGGCCTCCACCTCGGCCCTGAGCCGGGCGCGGTCCGCACCGGGCATCCAGAGCCCAAGCTCCGTGGTGCTCCGGCCCAGCACCTCGGTCCGGGTCCATCCGTAGACGCGGCACCATGCCTCGTTCACGTCCAGGAAGCGGTCGTCCGCGAACCGGCTGATGGCGATGGGCTCGTGGGAAAGCTGGAAGACCTTGGTGAAGCGCTCCTCCTCCCGGGAAAGGGCCCGGTGCGTGTGTTCCAGGCCCCGCAGGAGCAGGGCGATGGGCAGAGCGATGAACGCGCTCAGGAACATGGCGTTCACCGACACCACTCCCCAGGCGGCGAGGGCGTTGGCGGGGTTGGCGGTCATGGGCCCGGCGTCGATGAGCCCCCGGCTCACCCCCGCCGCCCCCGCGGCCAGGGTGGCCGCCGCCAGCCCCCAGCAGACCAGCGCGGCCCGGGGGCTGAGGAGGATGGCCGCCATCACCGGAAAGGCGCCGAGCCAGAGCATTCCCGCGCCCGCCGAGCCAAGCCGGGTGAGGAGCACCAGGGCCAGGACGTACAGCAGGGCCAGGAGGCCCCAGGCCCGGGTCCGGTAGCTCCATCGCGGCGCCAGCGCCGCAGCGAGGATCCACCCGTAGGCCAGGAGATCGATGACCGCCACGCTCCAGAAGCGCACCCGGATGGAAAGGAGGAAGCTCGGCACCAGCACCAGGGGGCCCAGCATCGCCCCCGCGGCCAACATCAGGTCGAGCACCCGCAGGCGCCAGAACGCCACGTCGCCCCCGCCCATGGCGGGAACCTGGAGGGATTGCCGGAAGAGGGCCCGGAGGGAGCGGAATGGCATCTTGGGTCCTGGCGCATGGATGAAGGTTGCGCCCATTGTGGGACCATCGGCAGGCCTGTCCACAGGAACCTGGGGAAAAAAGCGGCCCGCGCGAAAATCCGGGAGCCGGATGGCCGTCACAACTCCCCGGGCCGGACTGGCCCCGCCCCCCGCTCCCGGGCGACACTGGAACCGAGGAGCCCGCCATGTCCTGCTGTTCCGACCCCAAGGGTTCCTGCTGCGGCCAACCCCAGGCCCTGCCCTGGTTTTCCGCCCTGTGCGACCCGGTGTTCCGCCGGCGGTTCCTGGCGCGCTACGGGCGGGAGCTGATCGCGGGCGCCCTGGCGGGGGCCCTCGCGGGCGGGGCCGCCCTGGCCTGCGGCGACGGGATCGGGGCCCTGGGCCCGGCCCTGGGCGGGTCCTGGTTCTACCTCCATGCCGTGGCCGTGATGCCGGCCGCCCTCGCGGCCGGGGC
>DBMS01000012.1:0-10979 GCA_002297665.1 Holophagaceae bacterium UBA692
CGGCCAGGGCCAGCCCCGCCGGGACGCACGCCGCCGCCACCGCGAGGCCGATGAGCCAGCGTCCCAGGGGGTCGTGTTTCTCGTGGTGCATGCCGCTTCCGGGGTCCGAGGTGGGTTCCCTACGATGATAAGGCATGGAACCCATGAACTTGGACTTCCGGTGCTGGACGAGCGGAGGGGCTGGATTGCAATTAAATATTTTATTGCTCCGGATCCCGAATCCTTGCGGCGCCAGGGAAATGAACTATTTTCTATTCATATTTCCCTGCCCGACCTTCGGGCCTCACCCACGTCCCTTCCGGAGACTCCATGCCAGCCCTGCGCCCCCTCCACCTGCTCCTCCTTGGAGCCGCCTTCGCCGCGACCACCACCCTCCCCGCGGCTGAGGAACTGATCCAGGTGACCAACAACACCTCGGCCAAGTACTACCTCCTGCTGGATGCCGACCCCGGCAACACGGGTGGGAAGTTCAACCTGTCCATCGATGGCAAGAATTTCGCTCTGGTGGCCTGGGGGGACGCCCTGCCGCTGCCCGCCCAGAAGGTGGCCAACATCTTCCTGGAGCGCGACCGGGCGGGGAAACTCAAGCATACGTTCTTCATCAGGGATGAAGCCCACAAGCGGATCGAGGTGCAGGTCACCGCCGGCAAGACCGGGGAAGCCCCGAAGGTGGTTCTGCCCGCCGGCGCCAAGGCCACCCTGGACAAAGGCTCCAACATCGTCATTGGGCAGCCCCGGCTCTGACCTCAAAACGAAGGACGCCCCCGCGGGGGCGTCCTTGTTTAAGGCGCAATCGGCCTAGCCGTTCTTCTGGACGAACGCGTCCATGAACTGGACGAGGGTCTGGACGTTCTCCACGGTGACCGCGTTGTAGGTGGAGACGCGGATGCCGCCCACGTCACGATAGCCCTTGAGGCCGATCATGTTGTTCTTCTTGGCCTCCTTCACGAAGGCGTCGGTGAGTTCCTCGCTGGGGAGGAAGAAGTCGACGTTCATCAGGGAGCGGTCGGCCTTCTCGGTGACGAAGGGCTTGAAGAAGCCCGCATGCCGGTCGATGCAGCCGTAGAGCAGCTCGCCCTTCTTGCGGTTGTTGGCCTCGATGGCCTTGAGGCCGCCGATGGACTTGTTGTAGGCCAGCACGTTGCGCAGGATGTAGATGCCGAAGGTGGGCGGGGTGTTGTAGAGGCTGTTCTTCTCGGCGTGGAGCTTGTAGCGCAGGTAGCTGGGCAGGTCCTGGGCCTCGGCCTTGGCGAGGAACTCGTCGGAGACGATGTGGAGGGTGACGCCCGAGGGTCCGAGGTTCTTCTGGGCGCCGGCGTAGATCATGCCGAACTTCGACACGTCGAAGGGGCGCCACATGATGTCCGAGGACATGTCGCAGACGTAGGGGATCCCGCCGGTCTCGGGGAATTCCTGCCACTGGGTGCCCTCGACGGTGTTGTTCGAGGTGAAGTGCACGTACAGGGAATCCGGGTGGATGTTCAGCTCGGACGCCTTGGGGAGGCGGGCGTAGTTCTCGGCCTTGGTGGAGCCGGCGAGGCGCACCCGCTCCTCGCCGCCCACGAGCTTGGCCTCCTTGTAGGCCTTCTCGGCCCAGTTGCCGGTGTTGATGTAGTCGGCCTTGTGGCTCCCGCGCAGGTAGTTGAGGGGGATCATGCCGAAGGAGAGGTGGGCGCCGCCCTGGAGCAGGATCACCTTGTAGTTGGCGGGGATGCCCATGAGCTCACGGGTGAGCGCCAGGGCCTCCTCGTGGACGGCGTCGTATTCCTTGGAGCGGTGGCTGACCTCCATGACCGACATGCCGGTGCCGGCGAAGTCCAGGAGCTCTTCCTTGGCCCGTTCCAGGGCCGGCAGGGGCAGGCCGGCGGGGCCGGCGTAGAAGTTGATCGCGCGGTTGGTCATTTCGATCTCCTAGATCTTGAACGTGGAAAGGGTCTCGACGACGATGTCCCCGATGCGGCCCAGGTTCTCCTTGCTGCTGCCGCCGATGTGCGGGGCCATGAAGACGTTCTTGGCCGTGAGCAGGGGGCAGTCCGCGGGCGGGGGATCGCTGGGCCACACGTCGGTGCCGTAGGCGCGCACCTTCCCGGACTCCAGGGCCTCGGCGAGGTCCTTCTCGACCACGACCTTGCCGCGGCCGGTGTTGATGATGATCACGCCGTCCTTCATCTTCGCGATGGTCGCGGCGTTGAACATGCCGCGGGTCTCGTCGGTGAGGGGCGTGTGGAAGCTGAGGAAGTCGGACTGGGCGAGCACCTCGTCCAGGGTCTTGAGCTCGGCGTGGGCGTGGGAGGAAAGGAAGGGATCGTAGGCGATGACCTTCATGCCGAAGCCCGCGGCGCGCTTGGCCACTTCCGTGGCGATGGCGCCGGCGCCGATGAGGCCCAGGGTCTTCTTGAACAGCTCGGTGCGCTTGAGCTCGCTCTTGGGGAACTTGCCCTCCTTCATGGCCATGTGGGCCTCGATGAGGCGGGCCGGGATGGCGACCATGAAGGCCATGGCCATTTCCGCCACGGACACGCTGGAGGCGGCAGCGGTGTTCATGACCTTGATGCCCTTGGCTTTGCAGGCCTCCTTGTCGACGTTGTCCAGGCCGACGCCGCCGCGGATGACCAGCTTGAGGTTGGGGGCCTTGGCGAGCAGTTCGGGGTTGACGGTGGTCTTGGAACGGATCAGGAGGACGTGGGCGCCGCCCAGGTCCGCCATGTCGCTGGAAACCTCTCCGAGGGCTTCCAGGCGCTTGGGCAGCGTCGCGTCGAACGCGTCCGCGATGAGGATCTTCATGGGGTACCTCCAATGGGAATGGGCATCGATGGGGGGCCGCCCCGGGCGGCTCCCGACGTTTCGCTAGTCTTCGTAGAGGCGCACCAGCAGGCCGGAGCGCAGCTTGGGCTCGAACCAGGTGGACTTGGGCGGCATGATCTGGCCGGCGTCGGCCACGTCCATCAGCTGTTCCAGGGACGTGGGGAACATGGAGAAGGCCACGGCCCAGCCGTTGGCCACGCGCCGCTCGAGCTCGTCCATGCCGCGGATGCCGCCGACGAAGTCGATGCGCGTGTCGGTGCGGGGATCCTGGATGCCCAGGACGGGCGCGAGGAGGTTCTCCTGCAGGATGCTCACGTCCAGGCTGCGCACGGGATCGTCCGCGGGGAACGAGCCGGGCTTGGCGGTGAGGGAATACCACTTCCCGCCCAGGAACATGCCGAAGGAGGTGGGGGCCTTGGGGCTGCGCTCGGCGGAGGGGGCCACGGCGAACCGCTCGCCGACCTTGGCCAGGAACGCCTCGGGGGTCAGCCCGTTCAGGTCCTTGACCACGCGGTTGTAGTCCATGATCTTCAGCTGGTCGTGGGGGAAGACGACGGCCATGAAGCTCTCGAAGCTCTCGTCGCCCGTGGGGTCCTGGGCGGCGGCGCGGCGGGCCTGGCCGTAGCGGATGGCCGCGGCGGTGCGGTGGTGGCCGTCGGCGATGTAGAGCGCGGGGATGGCGTCGAAGAGGTGGTTGAGGGTGTAGATGTGGGTCTCGTGGTCGATGCGCCACACGGTGTGCCCGATGCCGTCGGGGGTGACGACGTCGTACAGGGGCTCGGTGGCGCGGATCTTGTCGACGAGGGAGTCGATGTAGGGCACGGCGCGGTAGGCCAGGAACACCGGCTCGGCGTTGGCGGCCTGCTCAGTGACGTGGCGGGTGCGGTCGTCCTCCTTGTCCTTGCGGGTGTACTCGTGGCGCTTGATCTGGCCGTCCTCGTACTCCTTCACCGAGCACAGGCCCACGAGCCCGGCCTGGACGTGGTCGCCCATGCGCTGCTGGTAGACGTAGAGGCAGGGCTGTTCCTCGTGCACGAGCGTGCCTTCGCGGATCAGGCGCTGGAGCGCCTTGACGCCCTGCGCGTACACCTCGTCGGCGTGGATGTCGGTGGACGCCGGGAGATCGATCTCCGGGCGTCCCACGTGGAGGAACGAGTGGGGGTTGCCGGCGGCCAGGGCCCGCGCCTCGTCGGTGTTCACGACGTCGTACGGCACGGCGGCCACCTGGCCGGCGAGTTCGGGTTTGGGACGGTAGGCCTTGAAGGGCTTCAGCTGGGACATACGATCCTTCCTGGAAGAGTGGGTTGCCAAGGGACTATTGAAGATGATGAGGTATTTTGGCAAAGGCGAGGGGCACAAGAAAGAAATTTTCTAGTGTGTGAAAATTTTTGGCCATGCCCCCCTAGAGCCTCCGGTGCACCCCTTCGCCGAACATGTCATGGAGGTGGGCCGCGTCGTTGAGGCGCACCACCTGGAGATGATCCACATCGGTTCCTTCAAGCAGGTTAAGGCAGGTCGGGGCCTGGCGGAAGGCCCAGACCCGGCTGAGATCCAGTCCCAGGACGCGGGCCAGCAGCGCGCGGTTGACCCCGTCGTGGGTGACGAGGACGGCCACCTCGTCCGGGCCCAGGCCCCGGCAGGCTTCGCACAGGGCGGGCCAGGCCCGGGCCTCCACGTCCCGGAACCCCTCGCCGCCGGGAGGGGTGACCAGGTGGGGGGTCTCCCGCCAGGCCCGGCGCAGGTCGGGGTGCGATTCCTGGATCTCGGAGGTCAGCCGCCCCTCCCATTCGCCGTGGGACAGTTCCACCAGCCGGCTGTCCAGGGCCAGGCGGCGGTTCCCCAGGGCCAGTTCCGCGGTCTGCCGGGCCCGCAGGAGGGGCGAGGCCACCGCCCGGGCCACCTCCAGGCCCGCCAGGCGCCGGCCCAGGGCCTGGGCCTGCTCGCGGCCCCGGGCCGAAAGGGGGATGTCGAAGGTCTGGCCCTGGTGCCGGCCCTCCACGTTCCACTGGGTTTCGCCGTGGCGGGCGAGGATGATGCGCATGGTCAGGCGTTCCAGTTGTCTTCGTAGAATGGGTTGCGGGGCAGCTGCTTCTTCACCTTCATGTCCCGGAACAGGGCCAGGTTCATGAGCACTTCCGGCAGGGGCAGGTCGATGCTCGGCTCCACGCGGCAGGTGTAGACGAATTCCACCTGGACCCCGTCCCAGCTCAGGATCTGGTAGGCGGCCAGGAGGCCTTCCTCCTTGCCCAGGGCGGCGTGGATCAGTTCGCCTTCCCGGACGTAGAGGTAGCCGGTGGCGTCGGGGCCGCGCACCGTGAAGGTGGCGGTGCGGCGCTCCCAGTTCATGAGCTGCAGGAGGCTGCCGATGCCCACGCCCCGCACCAGGCCGGGGGCCGTGAGGCTGGCCGCGGTGCGGATGGCCTCCATGAGCATGGAGAGCTTGGGGGGCTTGGGGATCACCTGGAGGGCCCCCAGGTCCAGGGCCTGGTTCTGCAGGGAGGGGTCGGCCACGGAGGTGATGACGATGATGGGCAGGCTCGGGTACCGCTGGGCCAGGGCCGCGATGAGGCCGTAGCCGTCCAGCACCGGCATGTTGAGGTCGGTGACCACCACGTCCACGGGCTGGTCCCGGAGCCGTTCCAGGGCCTCCCGGCCGTTGGCGGCGGAGACGAGGGTGAATTCCTGGAGGCCCTTGAGGCCGGCCAGGTAGAACCGCAGGGTGGACTGCTCGTCCTCCACCAGGAGGGCGGTTTTCGCGGGGCGGGGACTTGCGGGAGCGGGAATCATCGATGCCAGTCTAGTGGGTTTCGGATTCCTGGCCCTTGGGGATTTTTCGCCGGGGCCGGGGCTCGTCCGCGATGAGGGCCCGGGCCTGGGCGGCGTCGGCGGGGTGGGAGGCCATCCAGGCCACGGACCACGCGGGAAGGGCCCCGTCCTCGTAGTCCCGCTCCTTGCGCAGGTGGCTCACCAGGGTCTGGATCATGGCGTCGTGGCGGTCGCTTGGCTTGGGGGGGATGTGGCCCTCGAAGATGGGCAGGGCGAAATAGTCCCGCAGGGTCTTCTCCACGGGCTTGCCCCACACGGCGTAGGTGCGGTCCCCGGGCCCGCCCACGGGCTTGACGTTGATGTTTTCGCCGTAGAGGTAGTAGAAGACCGCCTCGCCGTCGCTCCAGTTGCGCAGCACCTTCAGGGCCCCGCCCACCAGGAGGTCCTGGAGCTCCAGGTCCCGGGGCTTGTCGGTGCGGAAGTCCCAGGGGCCCACGTGGGCGCCGGCAACGCTGGGGTAGCCCACCTCGGTGATCATGACGGGCTTCTCGAACCTCGCGTGGAGCGTGCGGGCCTTGTTCACGATCCACCACCACGCGTCCCGGATGGCCTCGGGCCGCGGGTAGTCCTGGGCCTTGTCGATGGGGTCGTAGGTGTTCATGCCGATGACGTCCAGGCAGTCCCCGAAAGTGAAGCTGTCGTGGCTGTCGAAGTTGACGCTGTAGGTGATCTTGCCCTTGAATACCTTGCGCACCTGGGCGACCAGGGCCCGCCACCGGTCC
This sequence comes from Holophagaceae bacterium UBA692, assembly GCA_002297665.1. Classification (GTDB taxonomy): domain Bacteria; phylum Acidobacteriota; class Holophagae; order Holophagales; family Holophagaceae; genus Mesoterricola. The sequence goes on from DBMS01000012.1 coordinate 6,354, forward strand.
GGGAAGGGGTGGGTGCTGGCCATCTCGGTGCCCACGCTGTACCACTCCACGCCCTCCTCCTGGGCGATGGAGGCCAGGTGGACGTTGAAGGCCGTGTAGTCGGCCCACCACAGGTCCCAGTGGGCCGGGCGGATGTTGCCGCGCCACCAGGTGGCGTTCTCCGCCTCGTCGCGCAGGTTGATGGTGGGAAAGAACATCACCCGGAGCTGAAGGTCCCGGGCCTGGCGGAAGGTGCGGCGCAGGGCGCGCTCCGTGGGGCTGCTGGTGGGGTGGCGCACCACCTCGTCGCTTTGGCCCGTCTCCATGCGGTAGATGGCCTGGAGGCTCACGCAGGTGGCGCCGGTGCCGGCTATGCGCTCGAGCTCCTCCCGGTAGTCGTAGTCGGGCAGGCCCGCGTACATCCCCAGCACCATGCCCCGGGGCTGGGGCACCAGGCGCCGGGCGGACTTGTAGCGGATCAGGGCGACGGTCGCGGGTACCGCGGCGAGGGCCAGCACGGCCAGGATCTTCTTGAACATGCGTTCTCCAACCCTTTCAGCTTAAGTCGCATGGGGAACAATTTCCCGGCTAAACTGGCCTGGAGGCGGACGATGCCGAAGATCCTGCTCGTGGAAGACAACGAGATGAACAGGGACTCCCTGTCCCGGCTCCTGGCGCGTCGGGGCTTCGAGGTCATCTTCGCCGAGGACGGGGAGGAGGCCGTGACGGTGACCCGGGCCGCCCTGCCCGACCTGGTCCTCATGGACATCAGCCTGCCCAGGCTGGACGGCTACGAGGCCACGCGGCTCCTGCGGGCCTTCGAGGGCACCCGGGACATTCCCATCATCGCGCTCACCGCCCACGCCATGACCAGCGACCGGGAGAAGGCCATGGCCGCGGGCTGCACCGACTTCGAGAGCAAGCCCGTGGAGTTCGCGCGGCTCCTGGGGAAGATCCAGGCCTACCTGTCCTGACGCTGCACGAGCACCTGGAGGATCCTGCGGCCCTCCATCTTCTGCACCGTGAGCCGGGCTCCTTCCACCTCCAGGACCTCGTGGGGCACGGGAATGCGGCCCAGGCGCGCCATGATGAGCCCGCCCAGGGTGTCGAAGCCGTCCCGTTCGCACACGAGCCCGGTGCGCTCCTCCAGGTCGTCCACGTGCACCTGGCCCGGCACCAGGAACTCGCCCGGAACCACCTCCACGATCTCCGGCTGGAACTCGTGCTCGTCGTGGATCTCCCCGAAGACCTCCTCCAGGAGATCCTCCAGGCTCACGATGCCCGAGACGCTCCCGAACTCGTCCACCACCACCGCGAGCTGCTGGCGGTTGCGCTGCATCTCGCGCAGGAGGTGGAGGATGTTCTTGCTCTCGGGGACGAAGCACGGGGGCTTGGCCAATACGGCCAGGTCCTCCGGGGCGTCCCGGCCCACCTGCATGAGGTCCTTCAGGATCAGGATTCCCACGATGGTGTCGATGGTGCCGTCGTAGAGGGGCATGCGGGAATGGCGGCTGTCGCGGAAGGCCGCCCAGGCCTCCTTGAAGGTGGCCGTCGCGGGGATGCCCTGGACGAGGGTGCGGGGCGTCATCACTTCGCGCACCACCGTGTCGCCGAATTCCACCACGTTGCGGATGAGCTCCCGGTCCTCGACCTCCAGGATGCCCTCGGCCTCGCCCTCCTCCAGCAGGGCCGTGACGGCCTCCTCGGGCACATCCTCGTCCTCGTCCAGGCGGGTGCGGTCGTGGTCGGCGCGCTGGCGCTGGACGACCCGGGCCAGGGGGGACACCAGGGGCGCCAGGATGCGGTGGGCGGGGCCGTAGAAGGGGAAGAGCCGCTCCATCCAGACGCCGGGGTCGCTGGCCACCACCAGGGTGGGCAGGGCCAGGTCCATGGTCCAGATGTAGACGAGGGTCAGGGCCCCGAGCGTGAAGCCCCCTCCGGGCAGGAACTCGCGAAGGGGCCAGGCCAGGCCCAGGAGCACCACCAGGAGGGCCTGGTTGAGCAGGGAGATGCCCAGGCCCAGCACGTGGGGATCCACCAGGAGCTTGGCCAGAAGGCGGTTGCGGATGGCCTCCCCTTCCAGCATGCGCCGGCGCTGGATGGACGGCAGGGCGTGGAAGGCCTCCAGCAGCCCGGCCATGACGGCCCGGTACAGGAGAACGAGGACGATGAGGGCGACGAGCCAGGGGCCAGGGGCGATACTCGGGGGTTCAGTCACGATGCAATTCTAGCAGGCGTTTCTCATCGGGCGTGAGCTTCCCGTGAAGGCGGGCCTTTTCGCGGATGGCTTCCATGGGGTCGCGGCTGAGCCCGTCGGGGGTGGGAGGCAGTCCCTTGCGGACCCGCGCGGCGTTGAGGAAGGCGTAGGGCTCCGTGGCCAGTTCCGGACTCCTGCGGAAATGGTGGTAGGTGACCCAGCCCCCCGCCAGGAACCAGAACCCCAGGGCGGCCAGGCCCGCGCGCTGGAGCCGCCAGGTCCGCGCGGGATCCTTGCGGACCTTCTGCCAGGCCACGCCCGCCGCCAGGTTCAGGCCGATGATGGCGGCGGTGAGGGCGAGGGTCCCGGTCCAGCCCAGCTGGTACCAGCCCCATCCGGTGCGCAGGCGGATGGGATCGGCCAGCAGCAGGCCGAAGATGAGGTTCAGGTGAAGGAGGTAGAGCAGCAGGGATTCCCGGGAGGCCGCCATGACCACGTTGGCGCCGGGCCAACGGCCCCTCACCGCCTCGAACCACCCCAGGAGGCCCCCCGCCAGGCAGATCACCCCCATGCGCTGCGCGACGCTGGGCAGCGTGGTGTTGTGGAGGCGCCCCATGTCAGCTTCCGACCAGGGCCCGTTCCACAGCCAGGTCCTGGCCTGCCAGGTGCCCCACACCAGGAGGACCAGGCCCGCCGCCGACAGCGCCACCAGCCACCGCCCCTCGGTCCACCGGGCCCGGCCCTCCACGGGCAGCACCCGGAAATGGCGGTACAGCGCCCCCAGCACCGATCCGAAGGCCGCGAAGGCGAACCACGGAAACAGCGGGAAAAGCGCCGTCACGCCCCGGTCCGTGTTGCCGTTGACGAACCCCCGGATGGGCATCCAGAGCCCGTCGGCGACCCCCGCGCGCCACAGGTGGGGCGCGGCCAGGGTGACGCCCAGGGCCAGGGCCAGGGCCACGGCCGCGTAGGCCATGGGCCGGCGGATCAGCCGCGCCAGCCCCTGGAGGATCAGGAGGGAGTAGACGATGCACTGCAGCACGTCGATCTTGAAGAGTTCGCGGTACTTCTGGGGGGTGGCCAGCACCGTCCACTCGGCCAGGGTCAGGCCGGGGGCGTGCAGGAGGTAGGCGCACAGGAGGATGAAGCCCAGGCGCCTGGCGGTGGGCGCGAAGGGCCGGATCGTGCCGTCGGGGCGGAAGGTGGACAGGGCCAGGCTGTAGCCCGCGGCCAGGATGAAGCTGGGCGCCACCAGCCCGTTGAGGTAGTTGAGCCAGTCAGGGATCAGCCCCTTGTGGAGCCAGACGTTCACGCAGTGGACCTCGATCATGACGATCACGGCCCACCCCCGGATGAGGTCGAGCCAGTCGCAGCGCCTGGAAGGAGTCGGATCGGAAAGGGACTGTAGGGACATCCTGAAATGGTGCCTTACTTGCCCTGCGGGTGCTACCAGGGGATGGGCAAGCGGTTCCGGGGGATGCCGCGGCTGGCGCCCGGGACCAGGGTCAGCGGGCCTTCCCGTGGCGGACCACCAGCACGTCGCAGGGCGCGTGCTTGACGACCCGGGCCGCGGTGGATCCGAAAAGGAGCCGCTCGATGCCCGAGTGGCCCACCTGGGCCACCACCAGGAGCGAATCCGGGTCGGCCAGGGCCACCAGTTCCTCGGCGGGGCTGCCCCACTTCACTTCCAGGGCCGCACCCGGAATTTCGGCCACCCACTGTCCCAGGTGGTCCGCGGCGTGGGCCTCCATGGACTGCAGCCAGGCCGGATCCGGCAGCGCGATCTGGGCCTCGGGCAGCATGGGCGCGGGCGGTTGCAGCACGTGCACCGCCACCAGGGGCGCCCCGAACGTCCGGGCCCACCTGGACGCCTTGGCCAGGGCGGCCCGGGAGGCATCCGAGAAATCCACTCCGACGATCACCCGATTGATCATGTGGCATCTCCAGGGGACACCTCCAACATAGTCCCCGCGTCAAGCCCCGGCCAGGGAAGTGCGGACGCCGGACCTTGAAATAGATGTTTAAACATGTATACTGGTCCCAGGAGGTGCTCCCATGATCCTCAAGAGGCCCGCCGACGCGCGCGGACATTTCAATTTCGGCTGGCTCGACACCCGCCACAGCTTTTCCTTCGGCGACTACCAGGACCCCGCCCACGAGCGGTTCCGGGCCCTGCGGGTCCTGAACGAGGACCGGGTGGAGCCCGGCCAGGGCTTCGGCACCCACGGCCACCGGGACATGGAGATCCTCACCTGGGTGCTTTCGGGCGCCCTGGCCCACGAGGACAGCACCGGGGGCCGCCACGCGCTGCGGCCCGGCACCGCCCAGCGCATGACCGCAGGCAGCGGCATCCGCCACAGCGAGTTCAACGCCTCGCACACCGAGCCGGTGCACTTCCTGCAGATCTGGGTGCTGCCCGAAAGGGCCGGCCTGACGCCCGGCTACGAGGA
>DBMS01000012.1:10989-22688 GCA_002297665.1 Holophagaceae bacterium UBA692
GGGGCGGCCGGGAGGGGTCCCTGCACTGGAACCAGGACGTGGACCTCTTCACCTCGGTGCTGGAGCCGGGCGCGGTCCTGGAGATGCCGCTGCGCCCTGGGCGTGCGGCCTGGGTGCAGGTGGCCGCGGGCGCCGTGGACCTGGACGGGGTGGACCTGGAGGCCGGGGACGGCGCCGGGGTGACCGGAGCGCCCGGCCTGCGCCTCACGGGGAAGGCGCGGGCCGAGGTGCTGGTGTTCGACCTGGCGTAAGCGGCCGCGGTCCCTGGCGTCAGGGCAGCGAGGCCAGGTCGGCCTGGACCGCCGCCCGGTTGGGAAGTCCGGGTATCGCCAGGTATTCCTGGTAGCACTCCCGGGCGGTGTCCGGGTCGGCGGCCCGGACCCGGGCGGCCAGGGCCAGGAGGCCCGTGCCCACCAGCGGCCTGATCCGGGCCATGGCCAAGGCGTCCGCGGTGACCCGGGGTGTTCGGGCGAACTTGACGAACTTCCGGTAATGCTCCAGGGCCGGGTCGGGGTTGCCGGCGGCTGCCGCCAGGTCGCCTTCGCTGACCCACAGGGGCATGGCCGCCTGGATGGCGTCCCGGTAGTGGACCCAGCCGGGGATACCGGCGCCGATCCGGAGGCTGTTCTCCAGCTCCTTGAGGGCGGACGCCGGGTTCGTCGTGCGCAGGGCCAGACCCCGGTTGTAGGCGCGGTTGGCCAGGGACTCCTGCATGGTCTCGGGCCGGGGCGCCGGGGCGGGTCTCCCGCCTCCGCCGCCGGAGCCGGCGCGGAGGTTGTGGGCGGCCTGGGTGCGCCACGCGCCGTTGGGCAACGCCTCGCGGTACGGGAGGAGGGGCGCCGTGATCTGGACGACCGCGTCGCCGCAGGTGACGACCAGGTCGTCCTCGGGCGTGACGGCCAAGCCGCGGGGCTCCAGGAGGGGCGTGGTCAGCGCCTGGGAGGCCGGCGCGCCCACGAGGCGATTGACGCCAGGGGCGCCGGCCGCGCACCCGAAGGCGCGGGACCCTTCCCGCAGGACCCATACGACGCCGTTGGCGGCGTCGGCCAGGAAGAGGTTGCCGCGGGAATCCACGGCGGCGCCGGAGATCTCCGGGAATCCCCCTTCGGTGGCGTGGGCGGCGCCCGGGACGTCGGCGGGGACGCCGGGCCCGAATTCGAAGACCGGTCCGTCCGGTTGCCAATTCCCCCCGCCGGGCACCCCCTCCCGGTAGGCATGGACCGCGCAGATGTCGCGGTCGCGGTGGGGCACCACCACGTGGATCCGCCCGTCCCGGCCGATGGCCAGGGCCTGGGGGCCGGTGGGAAGGCCGTCGACGACCGTCTCCAGGGTGATGGGGGCGGTCGGCGTCAGTTCCCCCGTGATCCTGCAAAGGGTGATCCGCCAGGGCCCGGCATCGGTGTTGCCGTGATCGTAGGCGGCGAGGGCGGCGTGGGCGCGGGGCGGCGGCTCGGATCCGGGCCTGGGCGCGGGGAGGGGACCGCCCAGGCTGTTGGAAAAGGCCACGAGGCCGTCGGCGCCATGGCGGGGACCGGCGACCGGGACCGGCAGGGAGCCCCCGCTGCGCGCGGCGATGCGGACCCCGGCCCCCCCGCGGACGGGGTCCAGGAAATTCGTGACGTTGCCCCGGTCGATCACCTTGATCCGGGTGCCCCCGTCCTCCAGGACGAACATCCGCGCGTATCCGTCCATGGCGATCTCGGTGGGAGCCTGGAACCGCGCTTCCTTGAGGGGCATGGGCCTTCGCTGCACGGCCTTGGCGGAGGGATTCCCGGCGAAGGTGGACACGGCCCCGGCGGGGGTGTAGCCCTGCGCCCGCAGGGTCACCCTGCGCAGGCTGTGGTTGGCGCCGTCCACCACGAAGGCGTCGCCCGTGGACTGTTCGACCGCCACGCCGCGGGGTCCGCGGAACCGGGCGTGATGCCCCTTGGGGTCGTCGACGAGGGACTTCTCGCCGTCCGGAGCGGCCGCGGTCCAGGGGACGCCCAGGGAAGAGACGCCGGCGTGGGGGCCCAGGCCTACCTTGCGGACCATGTGGCCTTCCTGGTCCGCCACCCAGAAGATGCCCGGGGTGGGCCCCGCGGCGAGCTGGGTGGGCCGCTTGAATCGGGCCAGCATGGGATCCGCGTTGTCGTACAGGCCCAGGTTGACGGTACCCCTCACGATGTTTCCGGCCACGGTCCGGACGGCGCCGGCCACGAGCCCGGAGGCGGCCGCGGGGACCAGGTCGACGGCGCGGATGCAGTGGTTGTCGCGATCGGCCAGGAGGAGCCGGTTTCCTTCCACCCAAAGGCCGACGGGACTCCGGAACATGGGACCCCTGCCCACCACGTCGGCGGGGTCGACGTCGCCGTCCTCGAGGCCGGCCTTCAGCCTTCCGGCGAAGGGGGCCAGGGTCCACGCCGCGTTGATGGGATCGTCGCGGTCCGAGGCCAGCACCTGGATGACGCCGTTCCTTTCCCTGGAATCCGCGGTCGAAGCCGTGTCCCACTGGGGGGCCGTCTCGGTGGTGACGAAAAGGAACCAGCGATGGGCGTTCACGGGGGCCGGAAGGAGGATCCGCGCAGCCGCCACGGCCACCGGGCGCTTCAGCCGCGGCATGAGCGCGTTTTGCCATGCGGGATGGTTGTACGGCGCGCTGGCGGGGGCCAGGAGCCTGGCCTGGCGGGCGACGAGGTCCAGCACCCGGACGCCGTGCTCCAGGTCGGCCAGGAAGGCGAATCGGCCCTGGACGGCGATGGCCGTGAGGGTTCCGAACGGGGTGTTCGCGAAGGGGGTGACGGGCTGGGCCGGGAGGCCGGGGTTGGTGGGGGTCGGAGGCGGAAGGGGGGCGGGAGCCGGGGCGGCCACGCCGGGCTGTCCCGCGAGCACGGCCGGGGGCGCGGTCCCGTCCAGGGGCATGACCTTGAGGGTGTGGCTCCCGGTGTCACAGATCAGCAGGTCCGTGCCGTAAACGGCCATGGGCCCGGGGTCCGACAGGCGGTGGGGCGTGGCCCCGTGGTCCGGCAGCCGGAACGATCCGGCCATGCGCTCCACGCGCCCGGTCGCGACGTCGATGCGGCGCAGGGTGGCGTCCTCGCCTTCGGAGACGAGCACGGAGCCGCCGAAGGCCACGAGGCCCTTCACGTTCCGCCAGCGCCCTTCCCGGGTGGAACCGGGGGGCGTGTCCTGGTACTCCGGGGCGGGGATGGCCATGTCGGGATTTCCCGCCACCACCTCCAGGGACCGCTTGGCCAGGGACAGCGTCGCCGTGACGTCGGGGCGTCCGACCCGGTCCTTCAGGGTGAGGGTGTAGGCCTGCCTGCGGGTGACCGTCACGTCCGCGCCGGTGGCGCCGGGAGCCAGGGGGATGTCGGGGTCCAGGTCCGGGGAGCTGGCGCCTCCGGCGGGCTTGACCAGGAGGTTGCGCGTGAGCGTCACTTCCCTGGGGAGGCCCGCGAACGTCCAGGAAAGACGGCTGAGGTCCTGGTCGTGGGGCAGCGGGTTCACCGATGCGGACAGGGCCAGGGCGCCCAGGGGCACGAAGGGCGCCACGGTGTAGGTCACCGGGCTGGACACGGCCGTGTCGAGTTCCGCGCCCGTGTCGGGATGCAGGGAGGCCACGCCCACGGTGAAGGTGTAGGCGCCGGGGGCGGTGACCGTCCCGGTGATCACGCCGGTGGCGGGGTCCAGGTCCAGGCCGGGCGGCAGGGCCGTGAGCGCCCCGTAGCGGTACGCATGGGCCTCGGGATCCGGGTTCGCGAGCGCCGGGCGCCGTTCGACGGCGTGGGTGTCGTCGAAGTGGAAATCGTCGTAGCGCAGGGTCATCACCGGGCCCGGGTTCACCTGGTAGGCCAGGTCGGCGGAGGCGGTGCGGTCCCAGTTGCGCACGGTGACCTGGAAGCGGAAGGCGCCCGGGACCCGGGGAACGCCGGTGATGGCGCCGGTGGCCGGATCGAGGTGGAGCCCAGGCGGCAGGTCGCCGTTCAACGCGTACGCCAGGCCGAACAGGGGCGCCGCGTTGGCGACCGCGGGGACCCGGTCGGCGAGCCGCACCCGCGTGTCGCAGAGGAGGGGCCCGGGACCGCCGTAGGAAAGGCCCAGGACCGCGTCGTCGGAGACGGCGAAGGTCACGGGATCGGATTCGGCCCGGTTGCCGGCGCCGTCGACGACCGCGACGAAGAAGTTCGCGAACTGCACCGTGTCGGGAACACCGGAGATCTCGCCGGTGGCGGGGTCCCACGTGAGCCCGCTGGGAAGGGCGCCCCGCAGCTCGAACCGCGCGATGGGCAGGACCGCGTTGGTCAGGAGGGGAGCCTGGACGGGGACCGGAACGTGCTTCCGGAAGGTCATGGAGGCGTAGGCGACCCGCAGCCGGATCGGGGCGCCGGCGCCTGGGGTCGTTCCGGGGGCTGGGGTCGTCGCAGGGGCCTGGGTCGTTCCGGCTCCCGGTGCCGTTCCGGGGCCAGCCGGAACGCCGCCAACCTGCGGAGGGGCACCGCCCCCGGCGGGGCCAGCCGGGACGGAGACCTGGCCCGTGAAGGTGACGGTGGCGGACCGGTCCCCAAGGGCGTTGGCGGCCACGCAGGTCAGCACGAAGGGCCCCTGCGCGGCCCCGGACGTGAAGGCCACGGCGGTCCCGGTGGCCTGGGATAGGGTTCCCCCGGGCGCCAGGGTCCAGGCGTAGGTCTCCCCCGGGCGGCCTCCGTTGAGCACCCCCGCCACATGGCTGGTGGAGGGCGCCACGGTGGCGGGGGCCAGGATGACGGGTTCGGCGATGGGCTGCACGATGCCGCAGGCGGCGGCGGAGGCGCTGGCGGTCCCGGTGACCGGGTTCCGTGCGGTGCAGGTGAGGAGGACGTGGTCCTGGGTGGGCGTGAACGTCACCCGCGCGCCGTCGGGGGAAGCCAGGTCGGCGCCCAGGGCGGTCCAGACGTAGGTCTGGCCCGCGACGGGGTCGAAGACTTCGGCCGCGTGGGGACCGGAGCCGGCCCGCACCAGGGCGGGCACCCGGAGCCTGGGCGGCTCCAGGGCGTAGGGCACGGCGGTGAGGACAAGGAGCGTGGGCGCCGAAACGTCACCGGCCAGGTTCACGGCGTGGCACCGCAGCGTGAAGGGGCCGGGCCTGGCCACGCTGAAGGTGACCATGGGCCCGGCGGCGGCCGGGTTCCCCGTGAAGCGGCCCTGGGCCGGGTCCAGTTCCCAGCGGTAGGTGATTCCCGCCTGGGGTTCCGTGACGAAGGCGCCCTGGGGCGCGCCGGCCACGGTGGTCTCGCCGGCCCGGATGACGGGGGGGTCCGGCGGATCCAGCACCAGCAGGCCCGCGGTGGTGGCGTGGGGGCCGTCCTCGCAGGTGACCAGCAGGTGGCTGGCGTCGCCCGCGGTGACGGTCACTTCCGGTCCGCTTCCCGAGGCGGCGCCGTTCTTGACGGTCCAGCGGTACGCGGCCCCAGTGCGGGGCGAGGCGACCCGCACCCGGCAGGTCTTCCCCCGGGTCACGAAGGGCGGGTCGACGAGGAGGACCGGATCGGCGCCGGAGCCCGCCTCGACCTTCCCCTGGAAGGTGAAGCTCCGTTCGAGCCGGGCGGAGGCCGCGCCGGGGGCGTCCGGGGATTCCCCGGCCACCCCTTGGGCCTTCACGGTAAGGCGGTAGGTGGAGATCCGGTCCTTGGGCCGGAAGAGCACCACGTGGGTTCCCGGCCGGTCCCCGTTGCCCATGAACTCGACGTCATCCGACTGCCACGCCACCTTGGCGTTGGCGCGGTTGAACACGGCCACGTGGAGGTTGCCGGCGCGAACCACCCGGGGGGCGCTGATGTCGGGCAAGGCATGGGCGGCGGGGACCACCTCCACCTGCAGTTTCCGGGTGGCGGTCCGGCCCAGGGGGTTGGTGACCACCAGGGTGTAGGCGGTGGTGCCGTCCGGCGTGAACCCGACGGGGATTCCGCTGGTCACGGCCACGGAGCCCGGCAGGATCCGGCCCTGCCCTCCCGTGAACTCCGGGGTGAGGGTGACGGTGTCCCCGGCGCGCACCCGCGGCGAATCGGCCTTGAAGGCCACCACCTCCGCCCTGGGGTGGACCGTGATTTCCGCGACGTCCTTGGCCCGGGCGGCCACCTTCGACTGGGCCAGCACATGGTAGACCCCCGCCTGGGGGGGCGCCAGGAACAGGCCCTCCGGCGACACCTCCCCGCCCCCGGGTTCCATGACCGCCCAGTACACGCCCTGCTCCACCGTGCCGGAAACCACGGCCCCGAAGCGCACCTCCTCCCCGGCCGTGATCTCCGCCTTGCGCGGTTCGACGGCGACCCCCACCGTCTCCGGAGCCTGGCTTTTGCTGCCGTCGCCCTGACAGCCCGGGGCCAGGAGGAGTCCCAGGGCCACGGGCAGGGTCCGGAGGACGGCAGCGGGGGGGATCGGCAGTCTGGGCATGGGGATTCCATTGGTGGGGATCTGGAAAAATTAAAAATTCATACAGATCTTCCCTCCCAGATGCGTCAGGGCACCGCCTGGGTTCCCGGCCAGCCGTCAGTCCGTGTCGCCGGGCCGGATCCTCAGCACCCTTTCCAGCTTCCACACGCCCGCGCCCAGGCGCCCCACGGCGCGGGCCAGGGCCTCCCGGCTGCAGCCCAGGGCCTGCGCCCACGCGTCCACCGGCACGTCGCCGCCCTGGGGGTTGGCCAGGATCCATTCCGTCCAGAGGCTCCCCAGGGCGCCGGGATCGGGTTCGGCCTTGTCCCGCCAGTTGCGCTCCTGGGGACGGATGGGCCGGTAGAAGGCCGTGCCGCGCAGGGCCAGGGGCAGGAAGGCCTGGGGGCGGTCGTAGTCGTCGTGGGAGTAGACGTAGCCTTCGCCCTTGCCGGCCGAGCGGCTGGTTGCGGTGTGGGCGTCGCCGATGGCGTCGGGGACCGGCAGGTCCGGGGCGGCCATGGCGGCGTCGATGGCCAGGACGGTGGCGTTGCTCTTGGGGGCGTTGGCCACGTAGAGGACGGCCTGGGCCACGGGGATGCGGGCCTCGGGCCAGCCGATCTGTTCGGCTGCTCGGCTTGCCGCTTCGGCGATGACGAAGGCCATGGGGTCGGCGTTGCCCACGTCCTCGGCCGCGCACACCAGGAGGCGCCGGCAGATGAAGCGGGGGTCCTCCCCGCCGCGGATCATGCGGGACAGGTAATAGAGCGCCGCGTCGGGGTCGGAGCCCCGCAGGCTCTTCTGGAAGGCGCTGGCCAGGTCGTAGTGGCCGTCGGCGCGGTCGTACATGAGGCGGCCGCCCAGGGCTTCCCGCAGGCCTTCCAGGTCGGCTCCGGGCAGGTTCAGCCAGGTCTCCAGGCCCGCCAGGGCCGAGCGCAGGTCGCCGCCGGCCCAGCCTGAAAGCCATTCCAGCACCTCGGCGGGGGGTTCCTCCCCCTCCCGCTCCAGGGCCCAGGCCCGGGCCAGGACGCGGCGGATGTCGGCGGGCTCGATGGGCTTCAGGGGCAGGAGCTGGCAGCGGCTGCGCAGGGCGGGGTTCAGGTAGAAGGCGGGGTTCTCGGTGGTGGCCCCCACCAGGATGGCGTCGCCCCGCTCCAGGCTGGGCAGGAGGATGTCCTGCTGGGCCCGGTTGTAGCGGTGGATCTCGTCCAGGAAGAGCACGGGGGGGACGGTGCGGAACAGGGGCTGCTCCCGGTGCTCGTTGAGGAACTTCTTGAGTTCGGCCGCCGAGCCCGAGGCTCCGGAGAACTCCAGGAAGGGGTGGCCCGTGGCCTGCGCCAGGAGCCGGGCCAGGGTGGTCTTCCCGGTGCCGGGAGGGCCCCAGAGGACCAGCGAGGGCAGCCGCCCCCCGGCGGTGAGTCGGGTCAGGGCCCCCCGGGGCCCCAGGAGGTGGCCCTGCCCCACGACGTCCTCGAGGGCGTGGGGCCGCATGCGCTCAGCTAGGGGGACGTGGTTGCCGTTCATCGGTTCCAGATTATCCCATGGGGCATCGAATGGCCCTGGCCTGATCCGGCAAGGCAGGGGACGATAGGGGATGGTTGACCACGAGACCCCCGGCGACGCCTGCAGCATCCATTCCGCCCCCGAGCCCCGGAACCGGTTCCTGGCGTGGCTCGCGCGGAACCGGGTGCCGCTGCTGTTCGCCCTGGCCCTCCTGCTGGTCCTGCCCATGCGGGACCTGTGGAGCCCGGACGAGCCGGATTTCGCCCAGTGCGTGCGGGAGATGCGGGAGCGGGGCACATGGCTGCTGCCCTACCTCAACGGGGTGCCCTACTCCGAAAAGCCGATCCTCTTCTACTGGCTCATGAAGGCCTCCGTGATCGCCGGCGAGGCCGTCACCGGCGGACGGGGCTTCACGTTCGGCGTCTCGGCCTGGGCCCTGCGCCTGCCGCCGGTGCTGGCCTCGATCCTCTTCATGTTCGGCTTCCGCAGGTGGACGGCGCGCTTCCTGCAGGCCGACATGGGGGACCTGGCGGCCCTGATCCTGGCCTCGACGCCCATCTGGCTCTGGCAGTCCCAGCTCATCCAGATCGACATGGTCTTCGCCGCCCTCCTGGCGTGGAGCTGGCTGGCGTGGATCGGGGGCTACCTGCTCATCCGCGACCAGGCCAACCCGCGCTACCCCTACGAGGAGCGGGTGTGGTTCCTGGGGGCCTACGCCTGCATGTCCCTGGCCTTCCTGGCCAAGGGGCCCCTGGCGCTGGTGCTCTCCGGGGCCCTGCTCCTCGCCTTCCTGGCCTGGGAAAAGGACTTCGGGGCGCTGCGGCGGACGCTTCCGGGCTGGGGCCTCCTGCTCATGGCCGCGATCATCGCGCCCTGGTACGTGGCGGCGGGGATCAAGGGCGGACCGGCCTACGCCTACCAGATGATCGTCCACCAGAACTTCGAGCGGGCCCTGAAGGCCTGGGACCACATCCAGCCCTTCTGGCGCTACGTGCAGTACCTGGCCGGGGACTTCTTCCCCTGGAGCCTGCTGCTGCCGGCCCTGGGCCTCTTCCTGCGGGGCACCGGGGCCCGGCGCAGCCCCCTGGCGCGGTTCCTGATCCTGGCGGCGGTGGTGCCGTTCGTGCTCCTCAGCTGCTCCCAGAGCAAGCAGGGCAAGTACCTCCTCATGATCTACCCCTTCCTGGCGCTGCTGCTGGCCGCGCTCCTGCAGCCGCTGTCGGTGGAGGCCGTCGGGCCCACCCGCCTGCGCCGCCTGGGGGGCATCCTGGCCGGGGCCCTGGCCGTGCCGGGCCTGGCCCTGGCGTCCCTGGCGTTCCTGAACGCCGGGGGTCCCAGGCTCCAGGCCGAGCTCCTCCCCTACCTGGGACCCCTGCGCGCGTGCGCCGCCATCCTCCTCCTGGGCGCCCTGAGCCTCCTGGGCCGGATGCTGGCCGGGCAGGGCCGCCACGTGGTGCGGGACACCGCGGCGGCGATCCTCCTGGCCTTCCTGGTGGTGGGCACCTGGGGCTTCCGGCTCCTGGACGCCCGCAAGGGCTACCGGGCGTGGACCGCGGCGGTCCAGCCCCTCATCCAGGGCCGCCGGGTCTTCTTCTGGCAGACGATCCGCAGCGGCGCCATGGTCTACACCGCCCACCTCATGCCCGAGCTCCACACGGCCCGCGAACTCGAGGACCTGGGCCCCGAGGACCGCCTCGTGGCCATGCGCCGGGAGTGGGACATGAACGACTGGGGCCTGGACCGGAACCGGTTCGAGATCCTGCTGAACGTGCCCGTCGGCGGCGGGGAGGCACTCCTCATCCGCCGGAAAACAGGAAAGGAAACCCAGTGAGTCCCTACGTCAAGGCCCTCCCCCTCATCCTCGCCGGCGTGCTCCTCAACGCCTTCGCCCAGATCGCCATGAAGAAGGGCCTCCAGGCCGTGGGCGGCATGACCTGGGACCTGCCGTCCCTGTTCAGGCTGGGACTCAATCCCTGGACCCTCACCTGCCTGGGCTGCTACGCCCTGAGCGTGGTGCTCTGGGCGGGCGCCCTCAACCTGGTGGAGGTGAACTACGCCTACCCCTTCCTGGCCCTGGGCTTCCTGGTCAACGCCCTCCTGAGCCAGGCCGTGCTGGGCGAGAGCATCCCGCCCCTGCGCTGGGGCGCGCTGTCCCTGATCATCCTGGGCGTCGCCCTCCAGGCGTTCACGGGCGTGGCGAAACATTCCTGAACCGCCCCGGTCTGGGCTAGGATTTCCTTGTCATGGAACCCGCAGGCAGCCCCCCAGCCCTTCCCATCGACTGGCCCCTGCCGGGCCACGACCCCAAGGACATCCACATCCTGGTGGTGGACGACCAGGAGATCGTGCGCCTGGCCCTGCTGCGCACCCTGCGCAGGCACGGCTTCACCTGCTCCGAGGCGTCCGACGCCTTCATGACCCTCGACCGGCTCGAGAAGGAGAAGATCGACCTGGTGCTCTCGGACATCCGGATGCCGGGCATGGACGGCCTCGCGCTGGTCAAGGCGGTGGCCCACAGGATCCCCGAGATCGCGGTCGTGATGGTCAGCTCCATGGACAACACCGAGATGGCCATGGAGTGCCTGCGGCACGGGGCCTACGGATACGTGCTCAAGCCATTCAAGACCAACGACATCCTCATCGCCGTGGCCGCCGCGCTGCGCCGGCGGATGCTGGAGCTGGACTACCGGGACCGGGAAGCCATCCTGGCCCGGCGCGTCCAGGAGCAGACGCTGGAGATCCGGGCCTCCCGGGACGAGGTGGCCCTGCGCCTGATCTCGGCCTCCGAGCACCGGGACAACGAGACCGGCGCGCACGTGCGGCGCATCGGGCTCTTCGCCGCGGAGATGGGGCGCCTGCTCGGGTGGGACGAGGAGCGCGTCGAGACCATCCAGGCCGCGGCGCCCATGCACGACATCGGCAAGATCGGCATCCCCGACCGGGTGCTCCAGAAGGACGGGCGCCTCACGGAGGAGGAGTGGATCATCATGAAGACCCACACCGCCATGGGCGCCGCCATCCTCAAGGACTCCACCGTCCCCTTCATCCAGATGGGGGCCCGCATCGCCGCGTGCCACCACGAGAAGTGGGACGGCTCCGGCTACCCCCTCGGCCTCGCGGGCGAGCAGATCCCCATCGAGGCGCGCATCACCTGCCTGGTGGACATCTACGATGCCCTCACCCATCGCCGCGTCTACAAGATGCCCTGGACCGAACCCGACGTCCTCGCCTACATCCGGGACAACAGCGGCAAGCTCTTCGATCCCGGGCTGACCCGGGTGTTCTTCGACCACCTGGAGAGGTTCCAGGAGATCATGCGCCAGCATCCGGACACCTTCGCCGAGCCCGAGCTGCCCTGAGGCGGATCAGCCGTCCGCCACGTGCGCGGCCAGGGCGAGGCAGGCGGTGAGGCCCGGCGATTCGATCCCCAGGAGGTTCACCAGGCCCGGCACCCCGTGGGCGCCGGCGCGCTGGATGAGGAAGTCCCGGGCCTCGGGGTCGCCGGGGCCCTGGAGCTTGGGGCGGATGCCGGCGTAGGCGGGGTGGAGGGCCCCGTCGGGAAGGGCCGGCCAGTACCGGCGGATCTCGGCGTAGAAGGCCCCGGCGCGGACGGGGTCCACGGCGTAGTCCTCCCCGTCCACCCACTCCACGTCCGGGCCGAAGCGGGCCTGGCCCCCCAGGTCCAGGGTCAGGTGAACGCCCAGGCCCGCGGCCTCGGGCACGGGGTACACGAGGCGGGAGAAGGGCGCGGGCCCGCCGAGGGCGAAGTAGCTGCCCTTGGCCAGGTGCACGGGCGGCACGGCATCGGC
>DBMS01000188.1:0-17587 GCA_002297665.1 Holophagaceae bacterium UBA692
GACTCCTTAGTGCCTCCGGGGAGGCCGTTCTAGGCTTTCCACAGACCTCTCGACCTCCAGTCGGTGGGAAACCCCATGACCGCAGGGTCGACTATAGGAGCACCATCGACCAATGCCCGAACCCTGTGCGGCCAATCCGTCGATGGGTCGATGACCCGCAGCATCATTCCTAGCATTACCAGCGTGTTGTAGATCTGCCGGTCCGCAGGCGGATTGAACCACGAAAGGGCGGAGGCCGGCCGCACCGTGGGGATCTTCATGGTGATCGTGACTCGGCGATTCCAGAGTCTGCTGTGATGAGCGCAGAGGTTGCGGATCGCCGTCAGGTGGTGCAGGAAGGACTTCAAGGTCTTCTCGTCCAGGTCGTACGCTTCGGCGATACGCTGACGGTCCTGACGCTTGCTCAGGTTCCCAACCCATTTCGAGAGCTGGCCGAAACTCATGACTTCGCATGCCGCCCAGATTGGGGGCAGGCGTGGTTCCTGGTAGTTGGCTTTGTAGTGCTCGATGAAGGTCTCCTGGCTTCGGTCGATTTCCTCCTCGAGATTCACCAGGGATCTTGCGTACACGTCCGGATTCCAAAACAGGGAACGGTCCAGGTAGGCGTGGGAGCCGTAGGTGATGGCCAGATGGTGAGCCCACTGGGTGCGGACGGAAACTTCGACCTGCTCAACGGCGTCCATGACCAGGAGTCTGAGCCGCCGATCGAACACATACAGGGCCAGGGCCATATCGAACGTTGACCCAGGCACGAAGGAGTGTTCGCCCCCGCTTCCCTTAGGTCGTTCCATCCCCAGCCAATAGGCACGAAGGCGGTAGTAGTTCAAATGGGACAAGGCGCGGAGCGCGCCGGCCCGGTCGTGAATGGTCAAGCCTCGGGATTCAAGCTGGTCAAGCTGGTCCACAAAAGGAAGGGGCGGCTTAGCAAATTGCATCGGCCGCCCCCCTTCAAAAAGTAACCCGCCTGGGTGCGCATGTCCGATGACCTCAGCGTGGCGGGTGTTGTTAGAGAAAGTTTCGCGTCTTCCGGGCGGATCGTCAACACGGCAAATCCATTCTGGCCCGCGAAGCGGGTCCCGAACTCCACGGCTGGCCTGGCTGAGGGGTTGTGAGCCTAAAGGCCCCGGGGTACACCTCTGTCCGTCCGGCCCCTACTAGGGAAGGGGACCCATTGCCCTCGACAGATGGTCTGATTCCAGGGGACCGGAGGAAACTGATCCGCTCCCATGAGGGAGACCGATGAGAATGACCGCCGAGGCCATCGAAGCCCTGGACTTCACCGGGAAGCGGAAGGCGTATCCAGTCGAGGGCTGCGGATGGCTCTACCTTGTAGTCAACGGGAAGCCGGGTACGCCCGTCCGGTCCTGGGTGCTCCGTTACCGGTACAAGACGAAGCCGTTGGCTGTGCACCAGTCCAGGTTCTTTGACTCCTGGGCCTCCAAGCTGACTCCGTTGTCAACCTGACCGGCGGTTGAGACCCGAACGTAACCGATGGCCCGATGCTCTCGTTTCGCCGTTTTGAGAGCCACCTTCCTGCTTCCGTCCTGGCTCGTTGCCAATACCTACTTGAATCTCTTTGTGGCACCAGCCCAGAAAACCCCACCTCTCCTCAAGTGTTTAAAATAAAAAGGGAAGGCCATGAAGCTCAATACCTTCAGGGCCTTCTTGTTGGTCGGGGCGAGAGGATTCGAACCTCCGACCCTCTGCTCCCAAAGCAGATGCGCTACCAGGCTGCGCCACGCCCCGACTGAAGGGCAAGTATAGCAAGGCCGGGTCCCGGCCCCAAGGCGGCGGGTGGGCTTGAACTTCGCATCTTCCGGGGTGGGATCCGTCATACTTGGGAATCGTCTTCCTGGAGTGCGGCCATGATCGATCTTTCCGTAGGGATTCCCCTGGGCTGTGCCCTGGGGTTCGTCGCGTGGTTCCTGGTGAGGTGTCTTGCGGCGGGGATCTACACGGTGGACCAGAACCAGCGGGCGGTGAAGACCTCCTTCGGGCGGGCGGAGCGGGTGGGGGAGGCCACGACGGCGGAGGATCCCATCTCGGCGATGCTCACGCCCGAGGAGCGGGAGCGCTACGCCTCCCCGCAGGTGCGGGTCATCCCGCCGGGGGGGCCGTACTTCAAGTGGCCCTGGGAGCGGGTGTACAAGGTCTCGGTGGCCACGGAGACGGTGAGCATGGCGTGGGATCCGGCGATGCCTTCGGCCAACAGCGGCGGGACGGTGCTGGAGGCGGTCACCAAGGACCAGCTCAACACGGGGCTCACGGGACAGATCCGGTTCCGGATCAGCGACCGCAACCTCTACGCCTTCCTCTTCGGCGTGAAGAACCCCATCGCGCACGTCATGGGCTACTTCGTCTCGGTGCTCCGGGAGCGCATCGCGACCTTCGAGGCGCCGGCGGACGCGGACGGCGTCCCCGCGGTGCAGACGGGGATCTCCATCAACGACCTGCGCAAGAACCTGAGGGACCTCAACGAGCACATGGACAAGGAGTGCGCCTCGGCCCAGGCGCGCTACGGCATCCTCCTGGAGGCCTCGCTCATCACGGCCATCGATCCGCCCCCCGACGTGGAATCGGCCCTGGCGGCCATCAACACGGCCCACAACCAGGTGTCCTCGGACATCAGCCTGGCCCAGGCCTCGGCGGACCAGAAGATCGTCCAGTCCCGGCGCGCGGTGGAGATCGAGACCCTCAAGGCCGAGGCGGAGGTCGAGCCCCTGCGCCTCCTGGCCTCGCAGATCGCCCTGCTCAAGGCCAAGGGCGGCGAGGGCGCGCTGGAGGCCTACGTGCGCAACGTGCGCCTGGGGCTCTATTCCGATGCCGCCCGCATCGTGCTGGAGGTGAAGTGATGGAAACCCTCATCGTCGCCGTCATCACCTTCATGGGCTGCTTCCTGGCGGTGCCCGTCCTGCTGGGCCTGCTGCGGGCCTTCGGCTTCTACGCCATCGTGCAGGAGCGCCGGTGCCTGGTCTACGTGCTCTTCGGGAAGGTGGTGGGCATCCTCGACGAGCCCGGCCTGCACTTCCTCTGGCTGCGCCTGGGCTGGCGCGCGCCCTTCGTGAAGCTCCTGGGGCGCTGCTACGAGATCGACTACCGCCTGGACCAGGAATACCTGCGCAGCGCCCCCGTGAACTCCGAGGAGGGAGCCCCCATGGGTATCGGCATCTGGTACGAGATGTTCATAAGTGATCCCGTGGCCTACCTCTTCAAGAACACCGATCCCCGGGGCTCCCTGGCGGCCAACGTGAGCAATTCCACCGTGCGCTGCCTGAGCAACATGCCCCTGGCGGACATGATGGCCAACCGCCACGCCATGAGCCAGACGGTGCGCAACGAGGTCTCCCCCCTCTCCCACGACTGGGGCTACAAGCTCGGCTCCATCTACATCCGCAAGGTGCACTTCCGGGACGCGGACATGATCCGCCAGATCGAGAGCAAGGTGGTGAACCGGCTGCGGCAGGTCACCTCCAGCATCAAGCAGGACGGCACCAACCAGGTGAACATCATCACCAGCACCGCCGAGCGCCAGGCGGCGGTGGAGTTCGCCAAGGCCGGGGCCGTGCGGCCCGAGATCGTGGGGTCGGCCCTGGAGGAGATCTCCCGGGACCCCTCGGTGGCCCGCGCCTTGTTTGACGTGCTGGAAGCGCAGAAGATGCTTGCGGGCAAGGGGGCCATCACCCTGATTCCGGCCCGGCCCGCCCTGCTCGCGGACCTCCTGGCGGCGGCGCCGGAGTCCGGGCGGCCCCGGTAGCTCTTGACAAATTTATATATAAATTATATTAGAGCACGACCAGGATTGCGCGGGCCCTTCCGGCGATCCGGTCCCCCTTTCAAGGAGACCCGCCGTGCACGCATCCCGTCCCAACCCCTGGCTCCTGGCCGCCGTGGTCCTCCTGGGGGGCCTCCAGGCCGCCTCCGCCGCCGATGAGGCCAAGGTGACCCTGGAGGACAAGAAGGCCAGCTACATCCTGAAACTGCAGAACCTCGGCCAGGGCACCGTCCATGTCACGGGGGATGGCGGGTTCAATGCCAAGCTGGTCAATGCCAGGGACACGGTGACCCTGACGGGGGGCAGGACCTACACGTTGACGATCCAGCCCGCGGTGAAGGAGTCCTGGAGGACGATGGACATTTCGGTCGTGGGGGACACGAGCGGGATGGGGTTCGGCTCCTTCACGCTGGCCGGGCCCTGCAAGCTCACCCGTGAGACTGCCCTTTCGGACTGGGACAAGGCGTTCGTGGTCAAGGACAAGCAGATCACGATCAAGCCCAAGAAGTAGATCCCTTCCGCAACCGGCGTCCCGGAGGGCCGGATGGCTAACCCGCCATCCGGCGGTACGCCGCTTCGAGATCCCGGGCGAAGCCGGCGGCGTCCATGAGCGGGGACGCCTCCATGCGCGGCCTCAGGTCCCGCCGCAGCTGCGCCAGTCGCGGCAGGTCCGCGGCGAGCGCCGCGGCGGCGGAGACGAAGCCGTCGTCATCCCAGGCGGCGAATTCGGCCAGGCCCAGGTTCCGGAGCTGGCTCCATCCGGCGCGGCCCACGACGGTGGCCCCCACCCGGGTGACGACGGGCACGCCCATCCAGAAGGCGTCGAGGCTCGTGGTGTGGCCGTTGTAGGGGAACGTGTCCAGGCAGAGGTCCATGTCCCGGTATTGCGCGAGGTAGTCCCGGCGGGGCAGGAAGGGCGTGAAGTCGACGCGGTCCTTGTCCGTGAAGGCGTCCAGGATCAGCTGCCGGTGGCGGCCGGGATGGGACAGGAGACGGAGCCGCGAGCCGGGCACCGCCTGGAGGACGCGGTCCCAGAGCGCCAGAACGGTCCGGTTCACCTTGCAGGGATTGTTCAGGCAGCCGAAGGTCACGTGGCCGGCGGCCAGGGCCGGGAGGGGGCCGGGAGCGGGCTCTTCCGCGAGGGGGTGGTAGCACCAGAACGTATGGGGCAGCCGGATGGAGCGCTCGGCGTAGTCGGCGTCCGTGACGCCCGGGGGGTCCAGGTAGGGATCCGTGAGGCGGAAATCCATGGCCGACAGGCCCGTGGTGCCGGGGTACGCGAGCCAGGCCACCTGGACGGGGGCGGGCCTGCGCGCGAAGAGGAGGGGGCGGCCTCCGGCCATGTGCATGGTCAGGTCCACCAGGATGTCGATGCCGTCCTCGCGCACGAGGGCGGCCAGGGCCTCGTCGGTCATGTCCGCGCAGTCGCGCCAGGCGTCGCAGCAGGTCCGGATCTGTTCCGTCACGGCGTCGGGGTGCCGGACGCCGGAATAGGCATGGATCTCGAAGGCCTGCCGGTCGTGGTGCGCGAAGAGCGGAACGGTGAAGAAGGCCTGGCAGTGGTACCGGAAGTCCGGCGACACGTAGCCCACCCGCAGCCTGGGGCCGGGTCTGCGGGCCGGCGCCTCCCCGCGAAGGCCCCGGGCGTGGACGAGGTCGAAGGCCCGGGCTTCCCGCAGGACGTCGCCGGCGGAGGCCTCCGGATCGAAGGCGCGCAGGTAGGCCAGGCTGCCCATGGCGGCGGGATCCGAGGGGTCCAGGGCGACGGCCTCGCGGAGGCAGGCCAGGGCCACGTCCATGCGGCCCAGGTCCTTGAACAGGCTGCCCAGGCTCCCGAAGGCGAGGGCGTTGCCGGGCTCGGCCCGGAGGGTTCGCTGGAGCAGGTCCGCGGCCCGGTCCAGGTCGCCCAGGGCCCGCGCGGCGGCGCTGGCGTTGAGCCATCCCTCGGGGCAATCCGCCTCCAGGTAGGCCGCCAGGGCTCCGGGGAGGTCGCCCAGGCGCATCAGGGCGTTGCCCAGGTTGTTGGAGGCTTCCGGAAAGGGGCCGGCGGCCAGGGCCCTGCGGTAGGCCGAGGCCGCGCCGGCAAGGTCACCCGCGGCAAACGCCTCGTCCCCGAGGGAACAGCTGGCGAGCGCCTCGGGGTCGGGCATGGTCCCTCACTTGTTGGTGAGCGTCACGCTCCGGAGGTTGAAGCCGCCGCGCTGGAGGTCCAGCACCTTCCCGGCCAGGTTCACCAGGAGCATGGTCTCGAGCTCGTCGCCGCCCTTCTTGGTGGCGCCGACGGGGGGGATGGTGGAGGCGAGCTTGCGATCCCCGGTCCAGGTCATGTGGATGTCGAACTTCATGGTGCCGACGGGGAAGCCCATCTGGCCGGCGAGGTGGTCGATGCGGCCTTCGCCGTTGTAGGAGATGGTCAGGGAGGCCGGGCCTTCCATGCCCTTGCTCTGGTTCTCGATGGTCACGCTGGTGGGCCGGGTGCCGGTGTAGTGGAAGGTCATGCGGGTGGTGATGCCCTGGGCGTCATTGCTGTAGTTCATCCGCGTGGGCAGCTTGGTGGACTTGTCGAAGACCACGTCGAGCTTGCCGCGCTTCCAGAAGCCCAGGCTCTCGGCCATGCTCTGCTCGCGCTTCTTGGGATCGTAGGAGGAGGTGGGCGAGTGGAAGGTCAGGGTCTGGCCGCCGGCGCCGTCCTCGCGGCCCATGGCCGCCTTGAAGAGGGAGCCCTTCACGTACACGTCGCGCACGTCGTTGACGCACTGGCTGAACCACCCCAGGAAGGACACGGGGGCGTCCGCCGGGGGCGGATCCACCTTGGTGGTGTAGGCGTTCATCTCCTTGCTGTAGAGGAACCCCTTCATGCCCGAGCGGTAGTAGAGCAGGGTGCCGAAGTCGCCCTTGAGCTCGGTGCGGAAGTCCGCGTTGGCGAAGTAGGTGCCCTTGAGGTTCAGGTTGACGGTGCCGCCCTTGGTGAGGCCGCCCTTGACGGCGCCCTGGCCGAGCTGGTCGACCTTGGCGTTGGCCGCGGCGGCGGTGAAATGGATGGCTAGGGTTCCTTCCAGGTCCACGGCGCGCACGTCCTGGTAGGGCTTGCCGAACCAGCCGGCGTTGACGGCGTCGAGCACCTGGTCCAGGTTCTGCCGCGCGAAGGTGGCCTCGATGCTCTCCTTGGCGGGGCCCTTGGCGGCGGGAGCCTTGCCCTTGGCCTTGGCCTGGCCGTGGACCGGGGCGGCTCCTCCGAGAACGAGGAGCGTGGCCGTCAGGGCAGTGATACCGAGTTTCATGCAGATCTCCGAATAAGGGCTATCGCCGTTCTTTATGAGGAATCAGGGCTTGAAGTTCCCGCTTCCGCCTGGAAAAGCACGACGCGCAGAAGGCCGCCGCGGGATCGGTGGGGACGAAGTCCACGTATTCCTTGGTTCCGCACTCCACGCAGACGATCTGGGTGAGGATCTGGGCTTCGTTCTTGCGCGCCGCCTTGCGCACGGGCTGGGTCTTCTTGTAGCAGTGCGGGCAGTTGAAAAACTTCTCCTCGGGGGACAGCCGGAAGGTGCGGCCGCAGGTGGCGCAGACCTTCTCGCGGGTGGTGACGGTGGGCTTGGCCTCGCGCTTCTGGATCTTCACCACGCCGGGGGAGGCGGGCTCGGCGGGCGGCGGTTCGGGTCGGGCGGGAGGGCGTGGGGTCATTTCTGCTCTTCAGGTGGCTACGTTCCATTGAAATCATAGCATCTCTGCGGACGCCTCCCCGGCCGGGGCCCTTGAATGGCATCCTGGAGACATGGAAAACGCTTCCCGGCTCCTGCGACCTCTCCTGGACGGCAGCCCCAGGGCCCTGGCCCGGGCCATCACCTGGATGGAGAACGGGCATCCCGAGGCCAGGGCCCTCATGGCCAGCGTCTGGCCCCACCTGGGCCGCGCCGTGGTCCTGGGGCTCACGGGGTCTCCGGGGAGTGGGAAATCGACGCTCACGGACCAGCTGGCCCGGGCCCTCCGCGGCCAAGGCAAGCGCGTGGGCATCCTGGCCGTGGATCCCACCTCCCCGTTCAGCGGGGGCGCCATCCTGGGCGACCGCATCCGCATGGGACGCATAGCGTCCGACCCCGGGATCTTCATCCGTTCCATGGCCACCCGCGGCGCCCTGGGGGGCCTGGCCCGGGCCACCCAGGACGCCATCGACCTCCTGGACGCCGCGGGGTGGGACGTGGTGATCGTGGAGACGGTGGGCGTGGGCCAGGACGAGGTGGACGTCGTGAGCTGCGTGCAGACCTGTTGCGTGGTGCTGGTGCCCGGCATGGGCGACGAGATCCAGGCCATCAAGGCCGGCATCATGGAGGTGGCCGACATCTTCATCGTGAACAAGGCGGATCGCGAAGGGGTCGATAAGGTCGAAATGGAGATCCAGGCCATGAAGTCCCTCGGTTCGGCGAAGGCCTGGGACCCCCCCGCGCTGCGCACCGTGGCCTCCCAGGGGGACGGGATCCCGGAGCTGCTGGAAAAGATCCGCGAACACGGCGCATGGTTGAAGGAACACGGCGGCTTCCGGGTCAAGGACCGGGAGCGGGCCCGGGTCCGGTTCGACAGCCTCCTGGCGGAGGAGGCCGCCCGGCGCGCCCGGGCGCGGGCCGGCGCCGAGAAGGTTGAGCAACTCATTGAGGCCATCGCCGGCCGGGCTCTCGACCCGTATGCGGCGGTGGACCAGGTTCTTGATTGTTGAGTTTTCCCGGCCGCTGAACATAATCTCGGCATGACCGTTGAATTTTTCCAGATCGACGACACGGCCTCCATCCGGATGGTCTTCCAGAGGCTGTGCCGCGCCGGCGGCGACATCACCCTGAAGGTGGAAGGCCGCGACTGGACGTTTCCCATCTTCGAGGAGGTGGAGGGGCGGATCCTGGCGGGCATCACGGCGGCCGAGCGTGCCAAATGGAACATGAACGTCGGCGACCACTACCCCATGACGGTGTTCGACCGGGGCCGGAAATTCCAGGGCACCGTGGAGGTGGCGGACTTCGGCAGGCTCGAGGGATCGGACTGCGTCCACCTGGAGCAGCCCCGCATGCTCAAGGGCCGGGACTACCGCGGGCTCTCGGACTTCGTTCCCGAAAGGCCCCTCACGGCGGTCTTCACGAGCCCGGCCATGGATTTCTGCGACGCCCGCATCCGGGCCCTGGGGCAGGACGGCCTCCTGCTGCCCCTCTACGGCACCGGCGCGGTCAAGGACGGCCAGCTCAAGCTGGACACGCCCACGACCCTGGAACTGAACCTGGACCTGGACAACCGGTTCGTCCTCAAGGCCGTGTGCGACACCCTGGAGGAGGGGGCCGCCGGCATCCGGTTCACGGAAAAGCACGACGCCCCGGTGCTGAAGGCCTACCGGCTGTGGCTCAACGACGCGAGGGTCGCCCAGGACCGCAAGGACCGCGAGCTCTTCCAGAGCCGGGGCGTGCGCGCGGAACGCGGCAAGGGCGAGGCCGTCAAGGCCGGGCCCACCCTCCAGGTGCTCTCGGACCGCGATCCCCTGGTGCTCGTCATCGGCGAGCCCCCCTTCTCGGCGCGGATGGCCGAGGCCGTGGGCCGGAAATTCGGGGTGGCCGGCCTGGACTTCGCCCGGGGCGAGGTGCGGCCCCTGGTGAAGCCGCTGGGGGTGGAGGGCGCGGACTGGGGGCGCGTGAAGCTCGTGGTGGTGCACCAGCGGCTGCGTTCCATGAGCGGCATGGAGCTGGCGGGAAAGCTCATCAAGGACGAAGGATGCCCCGTCCCCGTCCTGGTGGCCGGTCCCGAGGAGGACGCCCCCCTCAAGCGGAACCGCGCCCTGGGCCTGGGGGCCGTGGACTTCCTGCCGGTGGAGCCCTTCCGCATCCTCGCGGTCATCCAGGCCCTGGACCAGACCCTGCGGATGTTCTATCCCTCCTAGACCCAGAAAAGCGCGGCCGCCCCGGCGATGGAGAGGACCGTGCCGGCCCAGGCCCGGCCCGAGATCCGCTCCTTGAAGACGCCCATGGAGATGGGCAGCAGCAGCACCGGCGAGAGCGACATGAGGGTCGCGGCGACGCCCATGGACGTGTGCGTGATCGCGAACAGGGAAAGCACGACGCCCACCACCGGCCCGGTGACGGCCCCCGCGAGGATGTAGAGCGAGGCCCGGGTGTCGCCCAGGCGCCGCGCGTAGTCCATGAACCGCCCCCGGAAGATGAACCACGCGCTGATGGCCAGGGTGCCGGCCACCACCCGCACCAGGTTCGCCGAGACCGGGTGGAGCCCGCCCCGCATGCCCAGCTGGGACAGGATGAGGCCCACCGACTGGCCCAGGGCCCCGCCGATGCCCAGGAGCACGCCCAGGGCCACGTGTTTCGGCCGCTCCCGCTCGCCGTGCCCTTCGCCCACCACCCACGCGATGCCCGCCAGGGTGACGAGGATGGCCGCCACCTTGGGGAGCCCCAGGGACTGGCCCAGGAAGACGCGCGCGAGGATCGCGCTGAACACCGGGGACAGGGTCATGAGGAGCATGGCCACCCGCGCGCCCAGGAGCAGGAAGGCCTCGAAGAGCAGGGCGTCCCCCAGCGCGAACCCGATGAGCCCCGAGACCGCCAGGAGCGCCAGGCGCTGGGTCCCGGCGTGGAAGGGGAAGACCGTGCCGAAAGCCGCCAGGTGCACCGCCGCCAGCATGGCCAGGGCCATGTACAGCCGCGCGGCGTTCACGGCCTGGGAACCCACCCGCCGGCCCGCGACGGTGAAGCACACGGAATTGAAGGCCCAGCATAGGGAGGTTGCGAGGGCAGCCAATTCGCCAGCGTAGGCCATGCGGACTCCGGAGCAGGCGCTCCGGCGCCTGACCTCATAATACGATGGATCTCCGCCAGCTTGTCCAAACCCATGGATCCGGTCTACTATTTCCAGGTCGCACCGTACGAAATGGGGTCCTGGCATGGATGGTCTACTTTTCTGGCACCGGTTCCAGTTCGGGTTCACGGCGACCTTCCACTACCTGTTTCCCCAGCTCACCATGGGCCTGGCGCTCATGATCGTGATCTTCAAGGGGCTGGCCCTGGCCAGGGGAGAGGAGCGCTACAACGAGGCCGCGCGGTTCTGGATCCGCATCTTCGGCCTCACCTTCGGGGTGGGCGTGGTGACGGGCATCCCCCTGGAGTTCCAGTTCGGCACCAACTGGGCCCGGTTCTCCCGGGACGCCGGCGGCGTCATCGGCCAGACCCTGGCCATGGAGGGCATGTTCGCCTTCTTCCTGGAGAGCACGTTCCTGGGGCTGCTGGTGTGGGGCGAGCGCAGGCTGGGGCCGAAACTCCACGCCGCCACGGCCCTCGCGCTGTTCCTGGGCAGCTGGCTCTCGGGATTCTTCATCGTGGCCACCAACGCCTTCATGCAGCATCCGGTGGGCCACCGGGTGCTGGCGGACGGGAGCCTCCAGCTGGTTGACTTCTGGGCCTTCCTGATGAATCCGTGGGGTCTGGTGCAGTACGCGCACACCATGACCGGGGCGGTGGTGACCGGTTCCTTCGTGGTGGCCGCGGTGGGCGCCTTCTGGACCCTGCAGGGCGTCCACGCCGCCCAGGCCCGGCTCTACCTGAAGGCGGGCGTGATCGCGGGGTTCCTGGGCGCCTGCGCGGCGGCCTTTCCCACGGGGGACCTCAACGGCAAGCAGGTGGCGCGCCACCAGCCCGTGGCCCTGGCGGCCATGGAGGGGCGCTGGAAGAGCGGACGCTACGCCGAAGTGAACCTCATCGGCCAGCCCGACGTGGCCCGCCAGCGCCTGGACAACCCGGTGCGCCTGCCCGGGGTGCTCAGCTTCATCGCCTACGGCTCCTTCTCCAGCGACGTCAAGGGGCTGGAGGACTTCCCGAAAGACACCTGGCCCACGGAACTGGAACTGCTCTACTACGGCTTCCACATCATGGTGGGCCTGGGCACGCTCTTCATCGGCCTCATGGGCCTGGGCGCGCTCCTTCTCCGCGGGGGGCGCCTGGAGCGCGCGCGGCCCCTCCTCTGGTGCATCATGCTGGCCTTCCCGTTCCCCTTCATCGCCAACTCCGCGGGGTGGATGGTGGCCGAACTGGGCCGCCAGCCCTGGACGGTGTTCGGGCTCCTGAGGACGTCCGCGGGCACGTCGGCCCTGGTGCACCCGGGCCAGACCGTGTTCACGATCCTGGGCTTCGCCGGGCTCTACCTGGTGCTCGGCCTGCTCTACCTCTTCCTGGTTTCCCGGGAAGTGGCCCACGGCCCCAAGGGCCACTGAGGAGACGGCCATGGAGATGCTCTGGTTCTGGATGGTGTCGGTGGTGGTGGCTCTTTACGCCGTGATGGACGGCTTCGACTTCGGGGCGGGGGCGCTGCACCTGTTCGTGGCCCGCACCGACACGGAGCGCCGGGAGGTGCTGGGGGCCATCGGTCCCCTGTGGGACGGCAACGAGGTGTGGCTCC
Organism: Holophagaceae bacterium UBA692; assembly: GCA_002297665.1. Classification (GTDB taxonomy): domain Bacteria; phylum Acidobacteriota; class Holophagae; order Holophagales; family Holophagaceae; genus Mesoterricola. The sequence goes on from DBMS01000188.1 coordinate 12,203, forward strand.
TGGCCGGCGGGGGCCTGCTCTTCCTGGGTTTCCCCAGGGTTCTGGCGGCGGGCTTTTCCGGGTTCTACCTCGCCATGTTCATGGTGATCTGGACCCTGATCCTCCGGGGCATCTCCATCGAATTCCGCTCCCACGTCTCCGACCGGCTCTGGCGCGCCTTCTGGGACGGGGGCTTCGCCCTGTCGAGCACCCTCATGCCCGTGCTCCTGGGCGCGGCCCTGGGCAACGTGGTGCGCGGCGTGCCGCTGGACGGCTCCGGCTTCTTCAACATCCCGCTGTTCACCCATTGGGGCGTGGGCAACCCGGTGGGGATCCTCGACTGGTACACCCTGCTCACGGGCCTCCTGGTACTGGCCACGCTGACGGCGCACGGCGCGCTCTTCCTGGCCTGGAAGACCACCGGCGCGGTGCACCGGCGGTGCCTGGCCGCGGCCCGGCCCCTGTGGGCGGTGGTTGCGGTCATCGCCCTCCTCGCGACCTTCGCCACCGCCCGGGTGAACCCCGACGTCTACGCCAGGCTTCCCCACGCCCCCCTGGCCTGGGCCGGCATGGCGCTCTTCCTGGCGGGACTGGGCACGGTGGCGGCGGGCCTTTGGAAGGGGCGGCCGCTGCTGGCTTTCCTCGGCTCGGGGGCCTTCATCGTGGGCATCCTGGCCGCCACGGCGGCCTGCGTGTGGCCGGTGATGCTGCGGTCGACGATCGATCCCGCCTTCAGCCTGTCGGCCCTCAACGCCAACGCCGGATCCTACGGGATGCGCTCGGGCCTGGTCTGGTGGGCCCTGGCGTTCCCCGTCGTCATCGCCTACTTCGCCATGCTGTTCCGCATCCACCGCGGCAAGGTCCGGGCCGCGGGGGACGGGGAAGGCTATTAGGCCCACTCCACGTCCCGGGCGCCGATGCGCGCGGCCAGGTCCTCCGCGGCCCGGGCCACGGAGGCCTTGCGGGCCTTGGTGGCGCGCACGCCCCGTTCCAGCCACAGGCCCTTGATCTCCAGGACGCCCCGTTCCCGGTGGAACTTGGGATCCAGCCTTCCCACCAGGGCCTCCCCTTCCAGGATCGGCAGCACGTAGTACCCGTATTGGCGTTTCCCTTCGGGCACGAAGGCCTCGAACCGGAAATCGAAATCGAACAGGCGCAGCGCCCGGGCCCGGTCGCGGAGGATGGGGTCGAAGGGGCACAGCAGGACGGTGCGGTCCGTGGGTTCCGCCAGGCGCTTCTTCCAGTCCTCGGGGGCGAAGGCCTGCCTTCCGTCCTCGGTCTCGACGGGGCGGACGCGGCCGGCCTTGAGTGCGTCGGCGCACCATTGGGCGGCCTCGGCGGGGCCCAGGGCGTCGTAGTAGCCGGCGAGTTCCCGGGGCGTGGCCACGCCCAGGCGGTCCAGGGCGGTGGCGCAGGCCCACTCCCGGTGCTCGGCAGGGGTGGAGGCCGGCAGGGCGTGGGCCTCCGGGAAGACCCGCTCGGGCAGATCGTAGACCTTGTGGAAGTTCACCCGGCTGGCCACGGCGAGCTCCCCGGCGTGCCAGAGGAACTCCAGGGCGGCCTTCTGGGGCTTCCAGCCCCACCAGGCGCCGGCGCCCTTGTCGCGCTTGTGCTCGAAGTCCGCGCTGCGCAGGGGGCCCTCGGCGCGGATGCGCTCCAGGACCAGGTCCAGGAGCTCGTCGACCTTTTCGCCGACGCGCTCCCGCCACCAGGCGTTCCGGAGGATCCTTTCGCGGCTGCGGGGGAAGCGGACCTTCCAGTGGGGGTAGGAGGCCAGGGGAATGGCCGAGGCGTCGTGGGTCCAGTGCTCGAAGAGCCTGCGGTTCCCCTGGAAGAGGGCGTCGAAGGCGGCGGGGGTGTAGCCGTCGAGGCGGCTGCCGAGGATGAGGTGATGGGCGCGCTCCACGACGTTGATGGAGTCCAGCTGCACATAGCCCAGTTGGCCGACCAGGGCCTCCAGGCCGGACGGCGGCGGGCCCAGGAGGGCCTGGGCCGCCAGGAGAAGGCGCCGGGCCTGGGTTTGGGTTACGGGTTCGGGTCTGCGGGCCATGGGTCTCGTCCGGGCGGTTGGGGAGCTTGAATCCTGCCAGAATACCCCTGGAGGCCCCCTTGGCTGGACATCTCATCCTCGTGCCCACCCCCCTCGGAAACCTGGGGGACCTGACGGAGCGGGGGCGCGACGCCCTTTCCGACTGCGACCTGGTTGCGTGCGAGGACACGCGGCGCACCGGCGGGCTCCTGGCCCACCTGGGCATCGACAAGCCCCTGGCGCGTTTCGACGACCACGCCCCCCTGGAGGCGCGGGAGCGCGTGGCGCTGGCCCTGGCCGCGGGGCGCACCGTGGCCTACTGTTCGGACGCGGGGATGCCCGGGGTGAACGATCCCGGCTTCGAGCTGGCGCGCCTGGCCCGGGAAGGGGGGGCCCGCGTCACCGTGCTGCCGGGGCCTTCGGCGGTGACCCTGGCGGTGGTGGCCTCGGGGCTGCCCAGCCATGCCTTCGGCTTCTGGGGCTACCTGCCCTCCCGCAGCGAACCCCGCAAGGCGATGCTCCGCCGTTTGGCCGGCAAGGAGGAGACCGTGGTGGTTTTCGAGACGCCCCACCGGATCCATGAGACGTTACTGGAGTTGGAGGAGATCGTGCCCGACCGGGAGCTCGCCCTGGGCCGGGAACTTACCAAGCTCCACGAGACCTGGTACCGGGGCACCCCCGCCCAGGTGCGGGCGGCCCTGGGTTCGGAGGGCCGGGGGGAAATGGTCCTGGTGATGGCGGGAGCCGATGCCAAGCGCACGGTTTCAGAGGTGTTGGAGGAAAGCGAACAGGGGGACGTCCTGCCGGAATGGGCCGGCCGTTTCCTGGATGCCGCCCGGGAAGGGGGCATGACGCTTCGGGAGGCCGTCAAGCCCCTCGCCCGGCACCTCGGGCGACCCGCGAGCGATGTATATCGCATGGCAATTGAACGGTAAACACGACTTAAGCGGTCAGGCTTTCCGTAAATTTACGGTCAGAATGCGCGATTCTTGATCTTTCGGTCAAGATTTGTGGTTTCCTTTGTCCTTGATGCTCCACCACCGCTTCCGCACGACGGGTTCCCGACCCCGGCCCTGAGCCCCGGTTTCCGTTCCGTGCGTTCCTGGTCACCCTCACCCCAACCCCCTCACAGGAGCCAAGCCATGAGGATTTCCCGCATCTTCGGCATCGCCGCCCTTCTCACCGCCGGCGGGTTCGCCGCCCAGGCCCAGGACGTCAAGGTCAACATCCTGACCGAGTTCTGGTACACCCAGATGATGGACGCCAACCTGCGCAACAACGGCGCGCAGAACGTGGTGTCCAACTACTACGGCCTCGACTCCCGCTTCGCCGAGAACACCTTCAACGTCAAGCGCGCCGAGATCTACTGCAACTACAAGATCAACGACGAGTGGGCCGGCTACGTCATGTTCGACCCCAGCCTGACCAACACGTCCTCCGCCGCCAACGCGGCCACGACCAATTCGGGCGCGACCCTCCAGGACTGGGTGATCACCTGGACGCCCAAGGGCACCGGGCTCACCGTCAAGGGCGGCCAGATGAAGATGCCCACCACCTACGAGTCGACCCTGATGTCGGCCCGGGACATCTACTTCTTCGACCGCGCCCAGATCAGCCGCGTCCTCGGCGAGCGCCGCGACCGCGGCGTCATCGCCACCTACAGCTACGGCAAGGCCGAAGGCTTCAAGGGCAACGTGAGCGCGGCCATCTCCAACGGCACCTCCGACGACGGCACCGCCGGCAAGACCGCCGTGGACCAGAACGCGCAGAAGGACTACACCTTCCGCTTCGACGGCAGCTTCACCTCCGCCCACAAGTTCGGCCTCTGGTACCGCACCGGCGAGACCAACCTGAAGTCCAGCTCCACCGTCAGCGCCACGCTGCCCGCGAACTGGGTCGCCGCCGGCGTCACCCAGGCCGACCTGCTGGACAACCGCGACAAGACCACCGCCACCGGCCTGTTCTATTCCTTCAACACCGAGAAGGTGCACGTCCTGGGCGAATTCGCCACCGGCCTCGTGGGCCGCCGGTTCCCCACCCTCTTCGGGGCCGCCGCGGCCCCGAGCCGGGAGCACCTGGACCAGAAGTTCCAGACCTTCGCCGTCACCGGCTTCTACAAGATGGGCGCCCACCAGGTCGGCGCGCGCTACGACGTGTTCAACTACAACTCCGGCGACGACTACTACGGCGCCGTCAACCCCTACAAGCCCACCACCGGCCTCAACGCCGGCGGGGACTTCTCGCCCAAGTACACCGAGACCACCCTCGGCTACAACTACGTGTTCAACCCCTCCAAGAACACCTACGGCAAGCTGAAGCTGGACTACATCCTGCGCAGCAAGAACTTCCTCCGCTCCATCGCCGGCCAGTCCGGCGCCCAGGGCGGCGACAGCCTGGTGCTCTCCATCCAGATCGGCTACTAGTCCCCAAGGCGGACCGGCCCGGGCCCACCCCCCCTCCCGGGGGGGTGCCCGGGTCCTTTCCGGAAAAACCCGATTTTTTTGCAATTGGACAAAAGCATGTTGTGGTTGTTAAAAAGCATCGCGGATATGCTTTCAAAAGATTGAAATCCGAAGCCTACAGCCCGGGGGTTGGCCCGAAGGGGCGCAGCGCTCCCAACGGGTCCGTCCATCCACCCTTCCTCTTCATGTGTTGAAGAAAAAGCCCATGACCGGTCCTGACACCAAGAACGTCCAAACCCACACCAGCGGCCCGCTGCGTCTCGTGATCCTCAAGCGGGATCCCATTCCGGCCAAGGCCATGCCCTCCAACGAAAGCTGGACCCTCATGCTCCCGACCAGCCCCATCCGGGTCTGCACCGGCGAGGACATCGAGGAGGGGGTCATTCCCCGGGGCAGCCTCGCGCTGCTGATGCCGGGGTTCGGGCACACCTTCAAGCGCCACCACCCGGATTCGCCGTTCGGGTTCACGGCCCTTCAGATGGACGGTCCCTTCCCCGAGCCCCTGGTTTCGATCCTGCAGCACCCGCCCCGGAAGTGGCAGGAGCAGAGCTTCGCGGTGCTCCGCAGCCAGAGCCTCAAGCAGCTCTTCGGGATCTTCAGCCAGGAGATCTCCAACCCCGACGGCCTCCAGCTCATGACCCGGGAGCTCTTCCTCATCCTGCTGGGCGCCGAGCTGAACCGCCTGTGCGAGAAGGAGGACCGGGCGCGGTTCCCCTACCGCCTCAGCCGTTCCACCCTCCAGCTCGTCCTGGACCACATGGAAGCCCACCTGGGCGCCCCCAACAGCGTGCCCGAAATGGCCAAGCTGGCGCGCTGCACGCCTGACCACTTCATCCGCCTGTTCCGGGAAGCCACCAGCACGACACCCCACCAGTACCTCATCGAACGCCGCCTCCAGCGCGCCGTGCAGCTCCT
>DBMS01000188.1:17616-27842 GCA_002297665.1 Holophagaceae bacterium UBA692
CGCCGCTTCGGCGTGCCGCCCAGCAAGTACGCGCAGGAAGCCTACGACCGGCAGTTCAAGAAGAACTGAGCGTAGCCAGGAACCTCGGCGCCCTTCGCGCCTTCGTGGCCTGCTCGAAGGCGTAGCCCAGCTTCAGCAGCGCGGGCTCGCTCCAGGCCCTTCCGAAAAAGGACAGGCCCACCGGAAGGTCCATGACGAAGCCCGCGGGGACCGTGAGGTGGGGGTACCCGGCGACGGCGGCGGGGGTGGCGCAGCTGGTGCCGTAGTTGTCGCCGTTGACCAGGTCGGTGACCCAGGCGGGGGTGCCGGTGGGGGCGATGATGGCGTCCAGGCGGTGCGCGTCCATGACGGTGTCGATGCCCTGGCGGGATAGGGTCCGGCAGGTGTCCAGGGCCTTGAGGTAGGCGGGGTCGGTGAGCGGGCCCTTGGCCTGGGCGTCGTACAGCAGCTCCTGGCCGAACAGGGGCATCTCCTTGTCCTTCATGCGCTCGTTGAATTCGATGAGGGAGGCCATGTCGCGGATGGGGGCGGTGACGCCGCGCCCGGCCAGGTAGGCCTCGAGGCCGGCCTTGAACTCGTAGAGCATGGCCTCGAGTTCGGCCTTCTCGTAGGCGGCGGTGGGGACGTCCACCGGGTCCACCAGCACGGCGCCGCGGGCGGCCAGGGTCTTCAGGGTGGCGTCCATGAGCTCCAGGACGCCCCGGTTCCCCGAGAAGAAGGCGCGGGCGACGCCCAGGCGCGCGCCTTTGAGGCCGTCGGGGTCCAGGAAGCGGGTGTAGTCGGGGTGGGCCCTGCAAGCCGCGGTGGCGGGGTCCCGGGGGTCGGGGCCGGCCATGGCGCCCAGGAGGATCGCGGCGTCGCGCACCTTGCGGGTCATGGGGCCCGCGGTGTCCTGGGTGTGGGAGAGGGGGATGATGCCGGTGCGGCTCAGGAGGCCCACGGTGGGCTTGAGGCCGACGATGCCGCAGGAGGTGGCGGGACTGACGATGGAGCCGTCGGTCTCGGTGCCCACCGCCGCCGCGCAAAGGCACGCGGCCACGGCGGCGCCGGAGCCGGAGCTGGAGCCCGAGCAGTTGCGGTCCAGGACGTAGGGGTTGCGGGTGAGGCCGCCCCGGCCGCTCCAGCCGCTGATGGAATGGGATGAGCGCAGGTTGGCCCACTCGCTGAGGTTCGTCTTGCCCAGGATCACGGCCCCGGCGGCGCGCAGGCGCGCCACGATGGGGGCGTCCGCGGGGGGCTTGGCGCCCAGCAGCGCCAGGGAGCCCGCGGTGGTCTGCATGCGGTCGCCGGTGTCGATGTTGTCCTTGAGGAGCACGGGGATGCCGTGGAGCGGGCCGCGGGGGCCCTTCTCGCGGCGTTCCCGGTCCAGGGCCCGGGCGATGTCCAGGGCGTCGGGGTTGACCTCCAGGACGGCGTGGAGGGTCGTGCGGTCCAGGGTGCGGATGCGGGCCAGGTAGTGCTTCGCCAAACCCTCGGCGGTCCAGCGCCCGGTCCTCATGCCCTCGGCCATCTGGTCCAGGGTGGCTTCGTCCAGGGCGGCGCCGCCGGGCCCTGGACCCTTGGCCCGGGCGGCGAGCGCGGCGCCCGCGGCCAGGGCGAGGCCCAGGAAACGACGGCGGTCGAGGGTGGTGAGGCTCATGGGCGGCTCCGGTTCCGCAGCAGTCTACACCCGGATTCCCTCAGGGCTCGGCGGGGGCCATGGGGCTGTCCCCCCCGTGGGTGTTCCGCCGGATGATGCCCTGGGCCAGGCGCTGGAGGAACAGGCCCCGGGAAGGATTCCACACGATGGCGCTGGAGGCCTTCCATTCGGCGGAAAGCTCGAACAGGGCCGTGGCGTCCACCTGGGTTCCCAGGAGCAGGACGGGCGCCTTGGGGAGGGTCGTCTCCACCAGCGCCTTCAGGAGGCGCCGCTCGTCCAGGGAGGTGCCCTTCACGTGGAAGATTGCCAGGGGCGGGGCCGCGGCCAGGGCGTCCTTGATGGCCTGGGCGGAGTAGGGCAGGCGGATCAGGGGCTGGATGGGGGCGAGGAATTCGCGCAGGGCCGTTTCCAGGGCCGGGTCGGCGCTCACCAGGAGGATGCCGGTGGGACCCGAGGCTTGCGGCTTGGTCGCTCTGTCGTTCAGTTCCAGGCGCTGGGCCAGGCGCTCCCGCTCCTCCTCGCGGCGCAGGAAGATCCACCTGGACAGGGGCTGTTCCGTGCGCTCGGGAAGGGCGGGCCGGAAGGCCAGGCCGAGCGTCCTGGCGCCCAGGTGGCGGACCTCGGCCCGGGTCTCGATCTGGATCTCGGGGGACAGGGGGATGGAAAGCAGGAGGGGCGTGCCCGGGCCCATGGCCGCGGGGTCCACGTCCCGCTGGGCGTGGATCTTGGCGCCCGTGGCGCTGATGTCGACCAGGGAGCCCTGGAGCAGGTCCCCCTTGAGCGTGCTGTAGGTGACCAGCACCCGCCCCACGCGCTCCACGCGGTAGGAGTCGCGCAGGTCGTTCTCCGTGAGCGACCTGGGCATGGAGAGGCGGATCGTGCGGCGCCCGTCCAGCATTCCGAGCCCCAGCACCTCCACGCGGGCCTCGAAAAAGCCCAGCCCGTCCGGGAACCGGATGGTCAGGTCCGGGGCCCTCAGGCCGAAGGTGGCGTCCTCGCGGCTCATGGTGGCGAGGATGTGCAGTTCGCCGTCGCGCACCGCCAGGAAGGAGGACTCGAAGCGCAGGTAGGGCGTGGCGAGGATCAGCAGTTCGCGGCGGGCGCAGGCCTGGGCCAGGACGTCCTGGATCTCGGCGGATTTCTTGATCGCGTCAGCCACGGGCCGCTCCGAAGGGTTCGTATCGTGCCATTGTTGTCGATTCGTGCGGGCCCGTCACCTGTGTTGAAATGGAACCGGAGGGATCATGGTGCACGAGGGCGTGGAAGCCGGGGGCGGGGGCGGTGCCCTCCTGCTCTACAGCGCTCCGAAGAGCGGATACGGGGACGAGTGGATGACCTTCCTCCCCATCGGCCTGGGCTTCCTGCAGGCCATGCTGAAGTCCCGGGGCCACGCCTGCCGCCTGGCCAACCTCAGCGGCAAGGGGCGCAAGGAGATCCTGGCCTACCTGCGCCGCCACGACCCGGCCGTCATCGGCGTCTCCATGTTCACCTTCAACCGCAAGCGCAGCTGCGACCTGCTGGCCCTGGCCCGGGAGGCCTGCCCGCGGGCGGTCCTGCTGGCCGGAGGGCCCCATCCCACCCACCTGGCGAAGGAGGTCTTCGAGGATTGCCCCAGCCTGGACGCCATCGTGAAGGGCGAGGGGGAGATCCCGCTTCTCGAAGTCCTTTCGCGCGGCGCCGCCTGGCGGGAAGCCCCCGGGCTCATCCTGCGGGACGGCGAGACCGCCGCCGTGCCGCCCCTGGAGGACCTGGACGTCATGGGCGCCCCCGTGGAGCATTTCCAGGCGGACTTCCTGGACGACCCCGGCCAGCTCTCGTACCTGAGCACCAGCCGCGGCTGCCCCGCCACCTGCAACTTCTGCAACACGCCCGAATTCTGGGGAAGCTCCGTGCGCTTCCGGAGCCCCGAGGCGGTGCTGCGGGAGATGGCCCTGCTGCGAGAGCGCCACGGCCTGACCTACTTCAGCTTCCGGGACGACACCTTCACCGCCAACCGGGGACGGATCCTCAAGCTCATGGACCTCATCCAGGACTCCGGCATGCACCCCCTGTGGAACTGCCAGAGCCGCGTGAACCTGGTGGACGAGGACCGGCTGGTGGCCATGAAGCGCGCCGGCTGCGAGTTCATGCAGTTCGGGGTGGAGCACGGCAGCGAGCGCGTGCTCCAGCTCCTGGACAAGGGCACCAACATGCGCCAGGCCCTGAAGGCCCTCACCCTGGTGCGCAAGGTGGGGATGAACCTGGGCATCTACCTCATCACCGGAATCCCCGGGGAGACCTGGGACGACGTGGAGATCACCTGCGACCTCATCCGCAGCGCCCGGCCCCACGACGTGCAGGTCTCGCCCCTGGCCCTGTACCCCGGGACGAGGCTCTTCGACCGGTACCGCGCCGAAGGGCGCATCAGCCCGGACTTCTTCCGGGGCGCCGGAGACGCCGAAGTCTTCGCGCGGGTGGACGCCCACACCGAGAAGGCCCTGCGGCGACTTGCCCAGGTGGCCGAGGCCACCAAGCCCCGGGCCATCTATACCCCGGCGCAGTTCCGGGAGCAGAAGGCCTGGCTGGGCTTCTGCGCCGTGACGAACCTCCTGTGCGGCGAGGCCGCCGAGGAGGAGGGCCGGTTCAGTGAGGCCGAGGCGGAGTACGACGAGGTGGTGGCCCGGGAGCCCGGGAACCCCTGGGGATTCCTCAAGCGCGCGCTGCTCCTCCACCGCATGGGTCGCGCCGCCCGGGCCCGGGCGGACCTGGCCGAGGTGCTGGCGCTGGCGCCGGGAAACCCCGAGGCGGTGGAGCTGGCCCGGGAGTGGGGCGCCGGCAAGGGCTGGAAGGCCGCCCAGGGGCCCGCGGCCGTCATGAAGGGGTCCCAGGCCTACCTGGACCGGGCCGGGCGCGAATGACACGTTGCTGGTAATTCCCAGGACAGCCGGCGTGCGGGCCGTGTATTTTAAGGGATACCAAAGCGGATGCGCGTCCGAAATCGGAACCCCGAATGCCTTCGATCCGAGCCCTAGTCGTCTGTTTCCTCGCCCTGGCCTTCGCCCAGGCTGAGCCGGCTGGCCGCTACCTGTTCCGGACCTACGGCCCCGAGCAGGGTTTCGTGGAACCGGGGCTGACCTGCATCACCCAGGATTCCGAAGGCTTCATCTGGATCGGGGGCGACTCGGGCCTGGTGCGCTACGACGGAGTGCAGTTCCGCAGGTGGACCGCCGAGGACGGGCTGGCCTCCACCGCGGTGAACCGCGTCCTGCGGCGGCGCGGCGGCGGCATCTGGGTGGTCACGGAAGGCGGGCTGGTGAAGTTCCACAAGGGGGCCTTCACGCCGGTGACCTACAAGGGGCAGACGTTCCGTCCCATCCGGGGCTCGGCGGTGGACCTGGATGGCGATGGCGTCCTTTGGGCGCTGGGGATGGACGGGCTGTACCGGGCGGCGGGGGACGCCATGGAACGGGTGGCGGACGTGCCCTCCGGCCAGGGCCGCGGCCTTGCCTGCCGGGCGGCCACCGGATCGGTTTTCGCGGTGGTGGGCGGGCAGGTGTGGGAAAGGCGCAGGGACACCACCTGGGTCCACTACACCAACGAGGACGGCCTGCCCGGCGACGGCATCGAGACCCTGGCGGTGGACGGCGAAGGCCGGCTTTGGGTGGTGGGGCGGCGGCTCCTGCGGTACCAGGACCCCCTGGACGCCGCCTTCCGCGACGCATCCTCCTGGCTGCCGGCGCCGCCCTTCGCGTCCTGCACCATCAACCGGGAGACCGACGGAAGCGTGGGCATCCCCACCAACTCCGGCCTCCTGCGCCTGAAGGGGGACGACCACGAGGTCATCGACCAGGCCGCGGGGCTCCCGTGCAAATGGACGGCCTCCTCCCTGCTGGACCGGGAAGGCAACCTGTGGGTGGTGGGGCCCACCCTGTACCGGCAGCTGGGAAGGGGCTCCGTCCGCACCTTCACGGTGGCGGACGGCCTGCCTTCGGACCTGGTGTGGAGCGTGTTCCGCGACCAGTCGGGACGGCTCTTCGCGGGCACCAGCGAAGGCCTCGCGCTGCTGGGCGAGAAAGGCTGGTCCCGGGTGCCGGGCACCGAGGGCCTCAACGTCACGTGCCTGGTCCAGGGGGAGGCGGGCGCGCTCCTCATCGGGTCCACCAACGCCCCGCTGCGCACCCTGGAGCCCCGAGCGCGCGCGGCCACCGAGGGCTTCCTGCGGGGGCTCCGGGCCGAGGGGCTCAGCCACCCGGAGCGTTCGCAGTCAGTGGCCTGCGGCCGGGACGGGATCATCTGGGTGGCCGATCCCGGCCGCGGCATCTTCCGCATCGATTCCCGGAAGGGGACGGTCCGGCTGGACTACGGGGCGTCCCAGGCCGGCGTGCCGGAATTCATCCCCTGGCAGCTGGTCCAGGACGGGGAGGGCCGCATCTGGGGGGCCACCAGCGCGGGCCTGGTCGTCCACGACGACGCGGGCTGGCACCGCTTCGGCCGCGCCCACGGCCTCAAGGTCGATCCGCTCAACGGGCTGGCCCTGGCCAACGAGGGCACGGCGTGGCTCCTGTATCGGGAGCCCCGGGGGGTGTCGCGGGTGGCCTACGCGAACGGTTCCATCCAGGTGCTGGAGCACCTGGACACCTCCAACCGCCTGCGGTCCAACGTGGCCTACGCCGGGGGGGTGGATGCCCAGGGCCGCTTCTGGCTGGGAACGGACCGGGGCCTGGAATCGGTGCTGGGGACTTCCACCGCCCACCTCGGCCGGGGCGACGGCCTCGCCGGGGACGACTGCAGCCAGAACTCCATCCTGGTGGACCGCAACCAGGACGTGTGGATCGGCACCACCACGGGACTCGCCCACGTCATCGCCGGGAAACGGCCCCGGAACCTCGCGCCCCTGGGCACGGTCATCACCCAGGTCACCCGCGGCCGGCGGGAACTCCAGCCCCCCTTCGGGGCCCTGGGACCCGTGGGCCACGCGGACGCGACGGTGGAGTTCCGGTTCGCCTCGCCCACCTTCGTCAACGAGAAGGCCGTGCTCTACCAGGTGCGCCTGGCCGGGCTCGAGGACGAGTGGCGTTCCACGGACGTTCCCCAGGCGCGGTACGCTGCGCTTCCCGGAGGAACCTACACGTTCGAGGTCCGGGCCGCGTATCCGGGGACGCCCTTCGGCCCCGCGGCCCAGTATGCCTTCCAGGTGCTGCCGCCCTGGTGGCGCACCTGGTGGTTCCTGGCCCTGGAGGCGGTGGGGGCCATGGGGCTCGCCGGCTTCGTGATGAACTGGCGCTTGCGCACCCTGGCCATCCAGAAGGAGCGGCTGGCGGCCCTGGTGGAAAAGGCCACGGGCGATCTTCTCAAGGCCAACCACGCCCTGGAGAAGGCCAACCTCGCCCTGAAGGCGCAGAGCCTCTCCGACCCCCTCACCGGGCTCCACAACCGGCGCTTCCTCTCCGTGGTGGTGGATGACGACACCGCCAAGGTGCAGCGATCCTACCGGGACTGGACCCCCGGCCAGGCCCTGCCCAACAACGACCTGGTGTTCCTCATGGTCGACCTGGACCACTTCAAGGGCGTCAACGACACCTACGGGCACGCCGTGGGGGACCAGGTGCTCGCGCGGGTGGCCCAGGTGCTGCGCAAGGCCGCGCGCGAGACCGACGGCGTCATCCGGTGGGGCGGGGAGGAGTTCCTGGTCATGGCCCGCAATTCCACCCGGGCCGAGGCCCCCATCCTGGCCGAGCGCATCCGCAGCCTCATGGCCGAGCAGAAGCTGGTGCTGGAATCCGGCGAGGAGGTGCGGTGGACGTGCTCCGTAGGGTACGCGGCCTACCCCTTCTGCCTGCAGGACACCGGCTGGATGGGCTGGGAGAAGGTGGTGGAGATCGCCGACGCCTGCCTGTACCTGGCCAAGCGCGCGGGCCGGGACGCCTGGGCCGGCGCCGAGGCCCGCGACGGCCTCTCCCGTGCCGCCCACGGCCCGCGCCTGCCCTGGGAGCTCATGGAGCTGTACCGGGAGGGGGCGATCGAGGTGGCCACGAACAAGCCGGAAGGACTGGGCAAGGCGCCCGCCTAGGCCTTCTGCCGTTCCGCCACCCAGGCCATGACCTCCAGCGGAGTCATCCGGTTCAGGTCCAGGGCGGCCAGCTCCTCCCGGAGCGGGTCCGGCTCGGGCTCGAAAAGCGGCAGCAGGGGCTGCACCGGGGCCTGGCGCCGGGAGCGCTTCTCCTCCAGGGGTTTCTCCGGCGTTTCCGCCAGGATCCGCTGGGCGGCCGAGATGACGGACCTGGGCAGGCCCGCAAGGCGCGCCACCTGGATGCCGTAGCTGCGGTCCGCGGGGCCCTCGGCGATGCGGTGCAGGAAGAGCAGGTGCTCCTCCCATTCCTGCACCTCCACGTGGAGGTTCTGGATGCGGGCGTCGTCGGCGAGGCGCGTGAGCTCGAAGTAGTGGGTGGCGAACAGCGTCCGGGGCTCGCCGCCCTTGAGGTCGCGCAGGTGCAGGGCGATGGCCTCGGCCAGGGCGAGGCCGTCGCGGGTGCTGGTGCCCCGGCCGATCTCGTCGAGGATGACCAGGCTCGCGGGGGTGACCTGGTTGAGGATGCGGGCGGTCTCGGTCATCTCCACCATGAACGTGGACTGGCCCTTGGCCAGGAAGTCCGAGGCGCCGATGCGCGTGAAGATCCGGTCCACCAGGGAGAAGCGCATGAGCTCGGCGGGCACGAAGGAGCCTACCTGGGCCAGCACCGCCAGCAGGGCCGCGGTGCGCAGGAAGGTGGACTTGCCGCCCATGTTGGGGCCGGTGACCACCGCCATGGAGCGGTTGGCGGGAAGGCGCAGGTCGTTGGGGATGCACTCGCGGCCCAGGCGGGCCTCCAGCATGGGGTGGCGGGCGCCGGCGAGGATGAGTTCGCGCTCGTCGCTCACCTCGGGCCGGGTCCAGCCCGAAAGGCGCGCGCGCTCGGCGAAGGCGCAGAGCACGTCCGCCTTGGCCACGGCCCGGGCCAGGGACGTCAGGGCCGCCCGGTCCTCCAGGACCCGGGCCAGGAGGCGCTTGAACTGGGCCTCCTCCAGGCGCAGCAGGTCGGATTCGGCCGAAAGGAGGCGCTGCTCGAAGGCCATGAGCTTCTCGGTGGTGAAGCGCTCGGCGTTGGCCAGGGTCTGCTTGCGGATGAAGTGGGCCGGGGCGGCGGCCAGGTTGGCCTTCGTGATCTCGAAGTAGTACCCGAAGACCCGGTTGTACTTGATCTTCAGGCTGTTGATGCCGGAGGCCGCGCGCTCCTCCTCCTCCAGCTCGAGCATCACCTGCTTGGCGTCCCGGGCCAGGCGGCGCACGGCGTCCAGTTCGGGATCGACCCCGTCGTTGATGGTGTTGCCCTTCTCCAGCTCCAGGGGCGGGGCCTCGGCGAGGCAGCGGCGGAGCTCGTCCACCAGCTCCGCGCAGGTGGGCGTGTCGCCGGGCCAGACGTCGAGCTCCTGGGATTCCTGGAACCAGCCCCCCTCCCGGATGAGCTCGGGAAGCTTCCCCGCCCGGGCCAGGCCGTCCCGGAGCTGGGCCAGCTCAGGCGGGGTGGCGAGCCCCAGGGCCACCCGGCCCAGGATGCGGTCCAGGTCCGGCACGGAGCCGAGCACCTTCTGGATGGGCTCCCGGTGCCGGTCCTCGGTGAACCACGCCACCTGGCGCCAGCGGAGCTCCAGGGCGGCCCGGTCGCGCAGGGGCTGGTCCAGCCAGGCCCTGAGGAGGCGCGAGCCCAGGCGGGAGCGGCACTGGTCCATGAGCTCCAGGAGGCTGCCGGCCCTGGACCCGTCCAGGGTGTTGGCGAAGACTTCCAGGTGCCGGGACGACGTGGCGTCCAGGAGGGGCCCGGCGGCGCCCAGTTCCAGGTTCACGCCCTGGATGTGCGCGGGCCGGCCCTTCTGGGTGGCCTCCACCTGGTCCAGAAGGGCTCCCAGGGCGCCGATGGCCGCGGGGTAGGGATCCAGGCCGACGCCTTCCAGGTGGGTCCAGCCGAAGAAGGCCAGGATCTGGGTGCGGGCCCGGGCCGTCTCGAAGCGCCAGGCCGGAAGCCGCACCCGGGCGGCCTCCAGCTCGAAGGGGTCGGCGGTGTTCTCCGCGAGGATCAGTTCCTGGGGGCCCAGGCGCTCCAGGGTGGAGGCCAGGAAGGGCAGGCCTTCGCCGGGAATGACCCGGAGCTGGCCCGAGGCCAGCTGCAGCAGGGCGATGCCCCAGCTCTCCCCCACGCGGTGGGCCGCCGCCAGCCACCGGCCGTCGTCGTCCAGCCAGGTGCCGGGGGTGATGATGCGGGTGATGGCGCGGGGCAGAAGGCCCTTGACCTCCTCGGGCCGGGCGGTGGGATCGGCGATGGCGGCGGAATAGCCCGCGGCCAGCAGCTTGGGCAGGTAGCTCTCCAGGGCGAAGTGGGGCACGCCGCACATGGGGGTTTCGAACTCGGTCCCCCGTCCGCGCAGGGTCAGGGCGATCTCCATGACCGGCGCCGCCTTGACCGCGTCCTCCCCGTGCAGCTCGTAGAAGTCGCCCATGCGGGTGAAGAGGATCGCGTCGCCGGCCTCGCGCTTGAGGGCCGCGACCTGCGTGAGCATGGGGGTGGACATCCGG
>DBMS01000188.1:27855-31343 GCA_002297665.1 Holophagaceae bacterium UBA692
GCGCAGCCTCCCCACAGGGCCCACGGGCCGCCGTGGGCGTAGACCACCAGGCCCAGCCAGGGCCCCACGGTCAGGGCGAGGGTCCACACCAGACTGTAGAGGCCCAGGTACTGGCCCCTGCGGTCCGCCGGCGCCAGCGCGGCCACGGCGTCGGTGGAGGCGGGCAGGAAGATCATCTCCCCCAGGCTCCAGGCGACCGTGGCCAGGACCAGGAGGGGCAGGGGGCGCATCACCGCCAGGGAGCCGAAGCCCAGGGCGATCAGGGCGGCCCCAAGGGCCAGCTGGCTCCCGTGGCTCCAGTGGGCCAGGCGGTGGTTGACGGCCACCTCCAGGAGGAGGATGAGGACGGTGTTGAGCGTGAATAGCAGGCCGAAAACCTGGGTTCCCCGGCCAAGGCCCTGGACGACCCACAACGGCAGGGCGCCGTGGATCTGGGTGAACACGGCCGTGGCGGGGAGCAGGGCCGCCAGGAGCCAGAGGAGGCGCCGGTCCCGCCAGCCCGAGAGGCTGGGCAGGGCGGGGGCGGGCTCGGGCGCCGGGGAGGGCACGAAGGCCAGGAGCACGGCCAGCCCCAGGGCCGTCGTGAGGCCGTCGATCCAGAAAAGGGCGTCGAAGGACCGCCGGGCGATGAACCCGCCCAGGGCGGGCCCCACGGAGATCCCGAGGTTGGAGGCCAGCCGGTGGAGAACGAAGGCCTGCTTGCGGCAGGAGGGCGCCACCAGGTCCGTGATGAGGGCCATGGAGGCCGGATAGTAGGCCTGGGTGGCCGCGGACCAGACGGCGATGGCGGCCAGGAGGAGCGGCCGGGTGGGAACGGACGGGAGCAGCAGCAGGAGGGCCGCGGACAGGCCCAGGCTGAGGGCGAGGGTGAAGCGGTGGCCGAACCGGTCCGCGAACCACCCGCTGAAAGGGCTCGCCGCCAGGGCCCCCAGGCCGTAGACGGCGAGGGCCGTGGCGGCCTGGGCCTCCGTCCAGCCCCGGGCCCCCACCAGGTACAGGGCCAGGAAGAACACCACCATGGTGCCCATACGGTTGACGAGGGTGCTCAGGGCCAGCACCCACATGCCGGAAGGGAGGCCTTGGAGGCCGCGCCAGGGATTCATCCCACCAGGGTCACCCCGGGATGGGAGGGTTGTCTAGCTCCTCGCGCAGACCCTTTCGAGCGCGTCGACGAGCGGCTGGATGGCTTCCTCCTTCATGGAACAGAACGCCAGGCGGATGTACTTGTCGCCGTGGCTCACCACGCCCACGCTCTCTTCGGCGATGAGCTTCTGGCGGATGGCGTCGGCGTTGAGCCCGGGCCGAAGTTCCAGCAGGCAGAAGCATCCGGCGTTGAAGGGGTAGACGGTCCAGTGCGGCACGGGCTTGTCCAGGGCCTTGCGCAGGATCTCGTAGCGCCGCCCCAGGACCTTGCGCATCCTCTCGAACTCGCCTTCGTGGCGGGCGTCGGCCAGTTCCAGCTCCATGAGGTACTGGCTGATCCCCACGGGGCTGCCGATGCCCGAGCGGATCAGGCCCATGCACTTGTCCACCAGGATGGCGGCGGATTCCTTGTCCACCCCGAAGGACAGGAAGCCCACGCGCCCGCCGAAGAAGCTGAGCTCCTTGGTCACGCCGTCGCACTTGAGCGGGATGAGGTTGGGGCTGCGTCCGATGAGTTCGAAGAAGAGGCTCTTGGTGGTGGCCCTTTCGTCGAAGACCAGGCCATGGTAGGCGTCGTCGCAGAACACCACCACCGTGCGGTCCCTGGCGGCTTCCACGAGCACGTCGGCGATGGCCTTCATCTCGGCGGGGGTCGGGCTGTAGCCGCTGGGATTGCTGGGGAAGTTGAGGAGCACCTGGACCTTGCCCTGGACGCCCTTGATGCAGTCCCGCAGGCCCTCCACGTTGAAGCCCATGGCCGCGTTGTAGAAGGGGAACCGCCTGAAGTCGCCTTCCAGGCGGATGTTGAAGATCTGCTCGTAGTTGTCCCAGTAGAGGTCGGCCAGCACCAGGGTGTCGCCCTTGCCGAAGAAGAGCTCGGCCCCCATGGTCAGGGCGTGGCAGATGCCGGCGCTCACCACGGGCAGCCCGACGGCCTCCATGCGCGCGTCCTCCTTGACCAGCTTGTCGTGCCAGGCCTTCCGGGCGGGCTCGCGGCCCTGGATGGGCGAATAGAGGAACGCGTCCTTGGGGTTCAGGCCCGCGAGCCTCTCGGCCATGGGGGCCAGGGGAAGCGGGTTGCCGGCGCCGTCGGTGATCTGGCCGATGGTCGCGTTGATGGCGCAGCCCTTGCTCTGGCCGGCCTGGTAGGGGATGCCCTTGGGGAAGAAGGAACGCATCCCAAGGGGGGAGAGGGCCTCGACGATGGCCGGGTTGATGGCCTTGAGGCGTTCGTTGCGATCCTGGGCTTCGGGATGGATGGACACGGGCCTCTCCTGGTTGGTTGGTGCCGGATGACTGGGCTAATGATCCGCCTGGCGGGTCCCGGGGGAGAATGATTTAAGTCACACTGGCGGGGATCGGGGCCAAGAAGCCCATGGGACAAGGGGTTGGTGCGTTCCAAGCATACCAAGAAGCCCGCGCCGCGGCCCCATGGAGCCTTCTTCCGCGTTGCGGGAGCAAAACCCCATGTCTAGACTGGTTCCAATCAGCTGTTTGAGGGAATGGCGGGCCTTTCCGGAATTCCCGGGACATGCTACTGGAGACTGGCATATGAGCGCCGTGCTGAACGTCCCTGATTACGTGCACAACAAGAAGGCCATCGCCTGGATCCAGGAGATCGCCGACCTCTGCCAGCCCGAGAGCATCCACTGGTGCGACGGGTCCCAGGAGGAGTACGACGCCCTGTGCGGGCGGCTCGTGGCCGGGGGGACGTTCCAGAAGCTGAACCCCGCCAAGCGCCCCAACAGCTACCTGGCCCTTTCGGACCCCAGCGACGTGGCCCGCGTGGAAGACCGCACCTTCATCTGCTCCGTGCGCAAGCAGGACGCCGGCCCCAACAACAACTGGGTGGCCCCCGCGGTCATGAAGGAGAAGCTCAAGGGCCTGTTCAGCGGCTGCATGAAGGGCCGGACCCTGTACGTCATCCCGTTCAGCATGGGCCCGCTGGGCTCCCGCATCGCCCACATCGGCATCGAGCTCACCGACTCGGCCTACGTGGCGGTGAACATGCGGATCATGACCCGCATGGGCCGGAAGGTCTGGGACGTCATGGGCACGGGCGAGTTCGTGCCCTGCCTGCACTCCGTGGGCGCGCCCCTGCAGCCCGGCCAGAAGGACGTGAGCTGGCCCTGCAACAAGGAGAACAAGTACATCGTGCACTTCCCCGAGGAGCGCGCCATCTGGTCCTTCGGCTCCGGCTACGGCGGCAACGCCCTCCTGGGCAAGAAGTGCTTCGCCCTGCGCATCGCCAGCTGCATGGCCCGGGACGAGGGCTGGCTCGCCGAGCACATGCTGATCCTGGGCGTGGAAAAGCCCGGCGGCGAGAAGACCTACGTCGCCGCCGC
>DBMS01000188.1:31361-34731 GCA_002297665.1 Holophagaceae bacterium UBA692
GTGGGCGACGACATCGCCTGGATCAAGCCCGGGCCCGACGGCAAGCTCTACGCCATCAACCCAGAGGCGGGGTTCTTCGGCGTGGCCCCCGGCACCGGCATGAAGTCGAACCCCAACGCCATGCTCTCCATGACCGAGAACACCATCTTCACCAACGTGGCCCTCACCCCCGACGGCGACGTGTGGTGGGAAGGCATGACCGACGAGGTCCCCGAGAAGCTCACCGACTGGCAGGGCCAGCCCTGGACCCCCGGCTGCGGCCGGAAGGCGGCCCACCCCAACAGCCGCTTCACCGCCCCCGCCAGCCAGTGCCCCAGCATCGATCCCGAGTGGGAGAACCCCGACGGCGTGCCCATCAGCGCCTTCGTCTTCGGCGGCCGTCGCGCCACCACCGTGCCCCTCGTGGTCCAGTCGGTGAACTGGAACTTCGGCGTCTACACCGCCGCGACCATCGGCAGCGAGATGACCGCCGCCGCCGCCGGCAACATCGGCGAGGTGCGCCGCGACCCCTTCGCCATGCTCCCCTTCTGCGGCTACCACATGGGCGACTACTTCAACCACTGGCTGCAGATGGGCCGAGACATCAAGAACCCGCCCCGCATCTTCTGCGTCAACTGGTTCCGCAAGGACGAGGCCGGAAAGTTCGTGTGGCCCGGGTACTCCGAGAACATGCGCATCCTGAACTGGATCGTGGACCGCGTCCACGGCCGCGCCTACGCCGCCGAGTCCCCCCTGGGCTGGGTCCCCCGCTTCGAGGACCTGCACCTGGAAGGCCTCGAGAACTTCGGCGAGGAGGGCTTCCGCGCCGCCATGGCCATCCGCCGCGACGAGTGGCGCCACGAGATCCTGCTGCACGAGGAACTCTTCGAGAAGCTCTACGACAAGCTCCCCAAGGAGTTCTTCCACATGCGCCAGCTGCTGCTGAGCGCGCTGTGGCGTTCCCCCGAAAGCCTCGGCCTGGCCCCGGAACGGTAGGAACCCCCGCCTCCTGGAGTTCAGGGGGCCGGAAGGGCCACGGGGTCGCTGGTGCCGAGGGGGCCCTCCACCTGGAGGGTCCCGGTGGTGCCCGCGGGGATTTCGATCCTGAGGATGGCGTCGCTGTTGCCCGTGCCCTGGACGGCCAGGGGCGTTCCGTTGAGCAGGACGGAGGTGGCGCTTCCGAAGCCTGAGCCGGTGAGGGTCAGCTGGACGTTGGCGCCGCCGTTCGCGGGGGCCCGGGTCACGGTCGTGACGGCGGGCCGGGCCAGGGCCACCAGAAGCTGGACGCCCCGGGTGTCGCCGAAACTGGACGTCACCAGGGCTTCGAAGAGGCCGCCCACCGTGGTCGGGTTGCCGGCGATGGCGAGGAGGGCCGCCTGGTGCGCGTCGTTGAGCAGGAGGTGCAGGGTCACCGCGGCCCGGTCCCCATCCCTGACCAGGCTGTAGAGCCCGGTGGAGGTGTTCGTGTCGAAGCCCGCCATGGGTTCCGAGTTGCCGGAGGCGACGATCTCGCCGGCGTCCGTGGGAGAAGGGCCGTGGGTCGTGATGGAGAAATCGAACCAGTCGCCGGGGGCGTGGCCCGAGATCGTGATGCCCGGGTCCGCCTCGAAGATGCCCCCGGACAGGGCATGGCTCTGGTAGTACACGCCGGTGTCGGGAGCGTCGGGATCCGTCCAGTAGTGCGGCCGGAACAGGTAGACGCCGTCGTCGGGCGTGACGCCGTCGTACGCGTAGTCCTGGCTGGTGACGAGGATCTGCACATTGGCCGGGGGAATGCCGAGGACCTGGATCCGGTCCCTGATCGACCGGGGCAGCACCTCGTAGAACGGGGGCGGCAGGAGGATGCTCAGGGTGTGGAGCGGAAAGAACTTGTCCGGGCGGAGTCCCCCCGAGCCGATTGGGTTGTAGGCATGAAAGACCGGCGCGAGGGGCAGGGACAGCCCCTTGTAGAGGTTCGAGCGCCTCCGGGCCGGGAAGTCCAGCAATGGCATGCCGAACTCATGGGCGCCCAGGACGAGGGGCTGGGGCATGATCGTCCCGCGGGACGGCAGGAGGACGAAGTCCTGCGACGTGGCCGCGGGGGGCGTGGCGGTGGTCACGCCGATGGCTCCGCCGGCCTGGGCGTCGTCGGGAATCCGCACCCGCAGGCGGGTGGGGGAATCCAGGTCGTACCGTGCCGCCGGCAGGGCCAGGCCGCCGTAGGTGACGCCGGCGATCCCCTTGAATCCGGTGCCGGTCACGGTGACCTCCGTGCCGGGGATGCCCTGGGCGGGGGCCAGGGCGGTGATGACCGGGGCCGAAGGGACGTCCGGGGCATCCACCGTGAAGGTGGTGGCGGCGGTTTCGGGGGAACTTCCGCCGGGGCCGAGCACGACCACCGGACCCGTCGCCGCCCCCGCGGGCACCGTGGCGGTGATGCGGGTGCCGGCGGCGTCGATCTGGAAGGGACCCGAAGGCACGCCCCCGAAACGGACCCCGGTGGCGCCCAGGAAGCCGGTGCCGGTGAGCGTCACGGCCGTGCCGGGGGCGCCCGAGGCCGGCGCGAGGGCGAGGAGCACCGGGGCCCCCGATGCGTCGATCGTGAAATCCCCGCTGGTGTTCGCCATGGAGCCGGCGGCGCCGGTGACGGTGATCAGGCCCGTGGCGGCCCCGTCGGGGACGGTGGCCTCGATGCGGTTGTCGTCCAGCACCTGGAACGACCGGGCCGCCTTGGCGTTGAACGCCACGGCGGTGGCGCCGGTCATCCCCGACCCGGTGAGGGTGACGACCGTGCCCGCGGCTCCGGACTGGGGGCTGAAGGAGGCCAGCACCACCGGGGGCGGCAGCGGCTTGATGGTGAACGGCGACGGTGACGTTCCGGCCATGGAGCCCTTGCGCACGGTGACGGCCACGGCGCCGGGAGGGGCGGCTTCGGGAATCGACGCGGTGATCCGCGAATCGCTGTCCACGGTGAAACGGAGGGCCTGGGTGGGACCGAACAGGACCTGGCCGGCCCCCCTGAACCCCGTTCCCGTGATGACGATGCCGCCGGCGCCGGGGAACCCGCTGTCGGGCGAAATGGACGCGACCTTGGGCGGCGTCGTGGCGTCGTCCCGGAAGGAGCGGGTGCTTCGGCCGCAGGCGGTGGCCAGGAAAAGGCAGGAACCCAGGGCCAGGGCGGGGATGACGAATCGCCGGCGGAGGGGTTCCCGGAAGAAGGGGTGGAGAGTGCTCACGGGAAGATTCCTTTATTTATAAAACATTGACATTTCTATGTCGCCTATGGACAGATGGTCACAATAAGGCCATAAATAATCATGTCTACAAGCGCGCCTGTCGACTCAAAAATGAAATAAAAATATTTTTAAGCACGTGTTTCAATAGTTAGCGATTGGGCTCAAAAAACTTTAGT
>DBMS01000054.1:0-4242 GCA_002297665.1 Holophagaceae bacterium UBA692
GGACCAGCGCGCCGCCCTCCGGGAGCCCGGGCGCCTCCAGGACCTGGAAGCCCGGCTGCGCAAGGCCGCCGACGACCGCACCGTGCGCCTGGCCCGCCTGGAAACCCTGGACGCCGCCCTGGACGGCACGGCCCGGCCCGACCTGGAGGCCCTGGAAGGCGCCCGGCGGGACGCCGCCGAAGCCTTCACCCTCGCGGGGGGCGCCGCCCAGTCCGCCCGGAACGCCCTGGAGACCTTCCGCGCCCGCCGGGTCCGGGTCCAGGACCTCCAGGACAAGCTCGCCGCCGCCACCGAGGCCTCCGCCGACCTCCTCCAGCTCTCGGCCGAACTGGACGGCGCCAACCGCCGGCGCATGAAGTTCTCCTCCTGGGCCCTGGCGTGGTGGCTGCAGCGGGTGCTCGAGCACGCCTCCCGCCAGCTGGACCAGCTGTCCGGAGGCCGGTACCGGTTCCGGCTCCGCACGGACGTGGACGACAAGCGCCGCTCGGCGGGCCTGGAGATCGACGTGCACGACGCCTACGCCAACGGCTTGCGCAGCGTGCGCACGCTCTCGGGCGGGGAAAAGTTCCTGGCCTCCCTTTCCCTGGCCCTGGGCCTGGCGGAGGTCATCCAGGGCCGCAGCGGCGGCATCGAGCTGGACGCCCTCTTCATCGACGAGGGCTTCGGATCCCTGGACGACGAGACGCTGGAAAAGGCCATGCGCGTCCTCGACAAGCTGGGCCAGGGCCGCATGGTGGGCCTCATCAGCCACGTGGAGGCCATGAAGCAGGCCATCGACTGCCAGGTCCGGGTGAAAAAGCAGGACGGCGGCAGCCGGGTGGAGCTGGTGCGGGTGTCGCGGTGACGCCCCCGGCCCCTCAGCCCTGGATGAAGCGCTCGGGATTGAACCCCATCACGAGCGCGCCCCAGTGCTTGCCCTCCACGTGGATGGGCATGGAGAGGTCGTTGAGGATCTCGCCGGTGTCGCGCATGTAGGTCTGCAGCAGGAAGGTCTGAAGGTTCCGGGAGCGGCGCTTTTCCGTCTCCACGTTGAAGTAGAGCCTCATGTTGCGGCTCTTCAGGAGGTCGATCTTGGGATCGCCGGTCATGGGCTCGCTGACGCCGGTATGGTGCACGGCGAGGTACCCGTTCACGTCCAGCGCCACCGCGTAGATGGAGTCCAGGTCCCTGCGCGCCTCGTCGAAGAGGGGCTGCAGGTCCCCGGCCAGGACTTCCGTGTAGCCGGTGAGGAACTTCTGGGGGTCGGTGCCGGGCACCGGACGGTAGTTCCGGTCGAAGACGTCCACCCCCTTCGCCGCCAGGGCGGCGATGCGGGCCTGCATGGCGTCCCGCCACCGGTAGGCCTTGGCGATGACCGCCTCCAGCTCGCTCTCGCCGGTGC
This sequence comes from Holophagaceae bacterium UBA692, assembly GCA_002297665.1. Lineage (GTDB taxonomy): Bacteria > Acidobacteriota > Holophagae > Holophagales > Holophagaceae > Mesoterricola. Next base: position 1,382 of record DBMS01000054.1, read on the forward strand.
GGAAGCCCGAGACCAGTTCCAGCAGCGTTTCCGTGGCCCGGTTCATCTCGCTGGACAACCGGGTGGATTCCTCCAGGCGCTGGGCCCCTTCGCGGCTGAGGGCCAGGATCTCCCGGGACTGGCCGTGGATGGTCTCGCTGGTGGCCGAGATGCCTTCCACGGCGGTGGTCGCGCCGCCCAGCTGGGAGGTGCTGTCCTCGAAATCCCCCACGAGCTTGCCGAAGTGCTCCGAAGCCCGCCCCAGGAGGGCGGAGGTGCCCTGGATGTCCCCGCTGATGCCCGCGATCCCCAGCGACGTGCTCCCGGTGTCCTCGAGCATGTCCCCCAGGTTCCGGCTGATCTCGATGGCGGCCTCCCGGGCCCGGTCCGAGAGCTTGCGCACCTCCTCGGCCACCACGGCGAAACCCCGGCCGGCGTTGCCGGCGTGGGCCGCCTCGATGGTCGCGTTCAGGGCCAGGAGCTTGGTCTGGTCCGAGATGCCTTCGATGAGCTGGGCCACGCCGCTGATGCGCTCGGAGCGCTCCTTCAGCCTCTCCACCAGCACGGCGAAGTCCGCGAGACGGCCGTTGGTCACGGCCATGCCCTGCACCGCCTCCAGCAGCTCCTGGCGGGTCGACAGGGCCGTCTCGAGGTTGCCCTGGGTCAGGGCGGCGATATGGGACGTGGCCTGGGCCACTTCGCGCACGGCCTCCTCCACGTCCCGGCTCGTGCGGGTGATGACCTCGGAGAGATCACCCTGCTGCCGGGCCCCCTTGGCGGCATCCGAGGAGAGCTTGAAGGTGCGGGTGGACCCCACCGCGATCGTCAGCCCCAGGCGCTTGGACGCGTTGAGGATGTCGCGGACCTTGCCCGAGAATGCGTTGAAGGCCTCGGCCAGCTGGCGGATCTCGTCGTGCGTCTCCAGCTTCAGGTCCCCGGAGAAATCCCCCGCCCCGATCACCGAGGAGAGCGTGCGAAGCGGCGCCACCACCGACAGGTGGAAGGTGAGGTAGGCGACGGCCGCCACCCCCAGGGCCGCCAGGGGCACGGCGACGGCGAGCGTCTGCGCCTGGGCCAGTGCCCCGAGGGCCTCGGGCGGCGCCCCGGCCTTCAGCGCCCCGGCCACCCGCCACAGCTCGACGCTGAGCACCAGCATCAGGAGGAAGAGCGGGGCCAGGATTCCCACGATCTTCCGCAGCAGGGTATGGAAGACGGTCCTCTCCAGGAACCGGTAGAGGAGCTTGAAAAGGAACATTGCAGTCCCCCTCGGCATGGTTGGTGGTGTCAGCAACCATAGTGCCCGATCAGCGCGCCTTCGCCTCCAGATTCCTTGCCCCCGGCGCATGGAGCATGCCGTGGCGCAGGATGGTGGATATTTCTTTCATGGCCGTGGCGGTGTCCAGGCCGAACTGGTTCGGAATGCCGAAGAGGATCTCCACGGCGAAATACTGCAGGAACACCCGGCTGGCCAGCATGGAGGCGGTGGTGGGCTGGAAGCCCTCGGCCAGCTCGTCCTTCAGGGAGCCGTCCGGAAACCGCTGGTTCAGGAAGCTCCCGAACCGGCCCGCCATGTCCGTGTAGAACTTGCGGATGTGGTTCCCCTCGAACTCCACGACATCCACATAGATGAGCACCACATGGCGCCGCCACACCCGCACGCTCTCCTCCGCGGCCCGGGCCAGGGCCTCCAGGTCGAAGGGGAAGGCTCCCGCCGCCAGGGCCCTGTTGAAGGGGAACTCGGGGCGCTCGATGGCCTCCCAGTACTGGTCCAGCAGGGTGGTGAACAGCGTCTCCTTGTCCGGGAAGTGGTGGTAGACGTTGCCCGTGGACAGACCGGCCTCGGCCGCGATCTCGCGGATGCTGGTGCCGCGGTAGCCCTGCTTTGAGAACAGGCCCAGCGCCGCCTCCAGGATGGCCGCCTGGCTGCGTTCCGATTTCTCCCCCTGCGACACCCTCAAACCCTGCCCTCCACCGGAAATCCACCTGAGCCTGGCATCAGGCACTGAGCACTATATCTAATATTCCTAGAACTCGATAAGCATGGCGCTCAGCTCGGTCCCCGCCAGGTCCAGCTGGGACGCGACGTAGGCCGTGCGGGGCTCCGACAGCCCGGACAACTCCACCGCCTCCAGGGCTTCCCGGGGAAGGGCCAGGGTCGACGGGTCCGCCCCTTCGGCCACCGCGGCCATGGCCTCCAGGGCCCCTCCCGCCGCGCGGGCCAGCGCCTCGAGGCCGGGAACCGGCGGGTCGCCGGCCCGGAAATGCACCGCCGCCACGCTGAGCCACCGGGTGACGCGAAGGTTGTGATTCGCCAGGGCCGCGTTGCGCTCGATGCCCTCCCGCATGACGTCCGGATCGCCGGCCATGCGGTTCAGGGAGGAGAACACGAGGCTGTTGGCCCGCTGGGCCTTGCGTTTGGCCTTGAGCACCAGGGCGGGCGTCATCTCCGGGTCGCCGCCCAGCCCCTGGCAGAGGCGGTCCAGGAAGAGGGCGTTGGCCCGCAGGGCGCCGGCCAGGAGCGGGGGGAAGCGGTCCCGCTCCCACACCGGCCAGAAGCTCAGCGCGGCCAGCAGCGCCAGCAGGCAGCCCGCCATGGTGAAGGCCAGCCGCTGGAGGGTCAGGGCCAGGGTCACCGGACCCGAGGCTTCGAACTGCAGCACCACCAGCAGGGTGATGTAGAACACGGCCACCGCGTAGTTGCGCTTCACGTAGAAAGTGAAGGTCCAGCACACCGCCGCGGTGGCCGCCAGGAGCAGCCCCAGGGGAAGGTGCAGCCAGAGCAGCACGCTGCCCACCAGTCCGCCCGCAAAGGTCCCCACCGCGCGCTGGGTGGCCCTGATCCGGGTGGCCCCGTAGTCCGGCTGGAGCACCACCATGACGCA
>DBMS01000054.1:4347-4830 GCA_002297665.1 Holophagaceae bacterium UBA692
GCTCCAGGCGCGAAGGTCGAACAGCTCGAAGGAGATGGGGCCCCGCTCCCGCACGCGCTCCAGGGAGGCCCTCAGGGTCCCGCTCAGGGTGGGCAGGTGCTCCTGGAGCTTGTCGAGGACGTCCGCCAGGTGGGCCCGCTCCGGGGTGTCCTTCACCTTGGCGGCCACCCGGGACTGGAGCACCCGCAGCAGGCGCCCCATGCGCCTGAGCCGCACCTCGAACCTCGAGAGGTGCCCCGCCTGGTGGGACACCACCGTCAGGGCCAGGGACCGGGTCGAGTTCACGGTGCTGGCCAGGAAGGACCGGAAGGAGGCCGCCAGGGCCCCGGGCCCAGGCGGCTCCATGAGGCGCTCGATGCTGGGGTTGAGGGCCATGAGGTAGTTGGCCATCTGGGCCGCGGCCCCGTTCAGGGCCTGCAGCTCCCGCACCAGGGGGCGGCTGCTCCTTGCGTTGGCGCCCTTGAGGGCTTCGGTGGCCAGGTC
>DBMS01000046.1 GCA_002297665.1 Holophagaceae bacterium UBA692
CGGGCGCGCCATCCCGGCCTGCGCCTCATCCTGGCCCCGCGCCAGCCCCGGCGCTTCCCGGAGGCCGCGGCGCTGCTCGCGGGCCGGGCCTTCCGCAGGGCTTCGGAAGTCTGGCCCCCGTCGGCCGAGGCCTGGGAAGCCTGCGACATCCTCCTCCTGGACACCCTGGGGGACCTGGCCTCGGCCTACCGGGAGGGCACGCTGGCCCTGGTGGCCGGGGGCTGGGCCTGGCACGGCGGCCACAACCCCCTCGAGCCGGTCCGCATGGGCCTGCCCACCCTGGTGGGGCCGGGCTTCACCAATTTCGAGGACCTGGTGGAGCCTCTGCGGGAGGCGGGCCTCGTGGAGGTGGTCCCCCTGGAGCGACTGAATGAACGAACAACCGAGCTGCTGGAGGGCGCGTGCCTGCGTCCCGCGGAATCCGGCAAGCCGGTGCCTTATCCGGAGGAGCTTGCGGGCTCTTTAGAAAAAACCGTTGCGATTCTCAGGAATTGCCTACCCCCACCCCGATAGGGTATCGTCGGCGTTACCGGAGCACCGCCCATGACCACGCTTCCCCCCAATGTCCTCCTGATCGACGACGACGTGGCCGTGCTTGGGATGGTGGGCGACGCCCTGACCCACTTCGGGATGAAGGTGCACGCCTTCTCGGAAGGGGACCGTGCGCTGCACCTGCTGGAGGACCCGGCCTCGCCGCTGTTCGACCTGGTCATCTCCGACATCAACATGGAGGGCATGGACGGCTTCGACGTCATCAACCGGGTGAAGGCCACCCGCCCCGGCCTGCCGGTGGTGCTCATGACGGGCCAGGCCAGCCTGGACTACGCCATCCGGGCCATGCGCATGGGCGCCTCCAACCTGTTCCAGAAGCCCCTGACCATCCGCGAGCTGGTCAACAGCGTCTTCCACCTGGTGGACCTCCACCGGGAGATCCGCCTGGCGGAATCGGGCCTGCGGGGCATGACCGAGGAGCGGCGCGCCTTCCGGAGCCGCGCCGGGGAGCTGGACATCCCCAGCCTGGTCTCCCACCTCACGGACCGCCTCGTGCCCATGGGCTTCGCCAAGGCCGCGAACGTGGACGTCATCGCCATGGCCTTCCACGAGGCGCTGGTCAACGCCCTGGAGCACGGGTGCCTGGAACTGGATTCCGGCCTGAAGGGCGACATCTTCGCGGAGACCGACGCCTACGCCTCCCAGCTCCAGAAGCGGCTGGCCGATCCGCACTACGCCAACCGGCTCATCGAGGTGGAGAGCGTCCTCACGCCCGAGAGCTTCACGGTGACCGTGCGGGACGCCGGTCCGGGATTCGACGTGACCACCGTCTCCACCCTTTCCGACGTGGACCTGAACAGGCAGTGCGGCCGGGGCCTCCCGCTGATCCTCCTGGTCATGGACCAGGTGGTGCACAACCCCAAGGGCAACGAGATCCGCCTGGTCCTGAACAAGAAGGAACCGCGCTGACGGGTTTCCCCGCCAGCGCGGCGAGTCCTTAAAGCGCCTGCTGGATGAAGGCCTTGAGCTGGGGCTTGGCCTGCCCGCCGACCTTCTGGTCGACCTTCTTGCCGTCCTTGAAGAGCAGGAGGGTGGGGATGGACATGACGCCGAACTGGCCGGCCACCACGGGGTTCTCGTCGACGTTGATCTTGACGATGCGGGCCTGGGACTGGAGCTCTCCCGCCAGCTCGTCAAGGATGGGGGCGATCATGCGGCAGGGGCCGCACCAGGGGGCCCAGAAGTCCACGAGGGTGACGCCCGTGGCGACCGTCTGCTGGAAGTCTGCGTCGGTGATGTGCTTTACGAGGTCTGACATGGATCTCCTTCATGGTTCGAGAAGCGGCCGGCCGAGTCCGGCTCAGGGAATGGGGAACAGGTTGTCCTGGGTCATGCCTCCCCCCCATTGGGCAAGCGTGAACACGGTCATGTACCGTTCGTTGGTGTCGCGCAGGCGCTGGGTGAGGACTTCGCAGAGGGCGTAGAGGACCTTCAGGGCGATGCCGTGGTTGGCCTCGATGAGGGTCCGCAATTCCCGGAGCGGGATGAAGAAGGCTTCGCTGGGGACGTTGGCCACGGCGTCGGCGGCGCGGGTGGAGAAGTCCACCAGGGCCATTTCGCCGAAAAACGCGTTGGGTTCGAGGATGGCCAGGGCCTCCTCGCCGGTGGCCGTGTGCTTGGAAATGCGCACCGAGCCGTCGATGACGATGTACAGTCCATCCCCCGCGTCCCCTTCCCGGAAGATGACCTCCTCCGCCCGGTAGCTTCGCACCTGGCCGATGTCGAGGACCTGGGCGCGCTCCGTCCCGTCCAGGTCCCTGAACAACGGAGAATCTCGGAGGAATTGGGTTCGGGTCAATGGGCGTCCAGGTGTACGTGGCCGACGATGTCGAGGCCGAAGCCACGGAGACCAATATACTTCTTTTCCGCCCTGCTCAGGAGCCGCATTTCTTTAACTCCAAGGGATACAAGGATATGGGCTCCAACGCCCACATCCCGGTCGCTCAGGGGGGCCTGGGGCGGGATCTCGGGATCGGTTCCGGGCCGGCGCAGGTACACCAGCACGCCCCGGCCCTCGGAACGGATGGCGTCCATGGCTTCGTGGAAGGGCGTGGGCATGAGCTTGCCGAAGCCGTCCAGGTCGTCCGGGAGGGTTTCCTGGTGCACCCGCACCAGGGGCGCGGGGCCGCCCTCCACCTCGCCCAGGACGTAGGCGAAGTGCTGGCTGCCGTCCAGGAGGCTCTCGAACCGGTGCACCTTGAGGGAGCCCCAGACCGTCTCTCGCACCGTGGTGCCCACCCGTCGGATGATGGGGTCCACCCGCAGCCGGTGGGCCACCAGGGCGGCCACGGTCACCAGGGGAAGGTCGAACTTCTCGCAGAAGGGCACCAGGTCCGGCACCCGGGCCATGGTGCCGTCGTCCTTCATGATCTCGCAGATGACCCCCGACGGGTGCAGGCCCGCCAGGCGGGCCAGGTCCACGGACGCCTCGGTCTGGCCGGTGCGGGCCAGGACGCCTCCGGGTTTGGCCCGCAGGGGGAACACGTGCCCGGGCTTGACGAAGTCCGACGGCTTGGCGCCCGGGGCCACCAGGGCCTTGATGGTGCGCGCGCGGTCGTGGGCGGAGATGCCCGTGGAGGTGCCCTCCCGGGCCTCCACGCTCACGCAGAAGGCCGTCTCGAAGGGGCTGGTGTTGTCCTGGACCATCTGGGGAATGTGCAGGTGGTCCAGGAGGGGGCCCTCCAGCGTCGCGCAGATGAGCCCGCGGCCGTGGGTGGCCATGAAGGCGATGATTTCGGGGGTGACGTGCTCGGCGGCGAGGGTGAGGTCCCCCTCGTTCTCCCGGTCCTCGTCGTCCACCACGACGACCATCCGGCCCTGGCGAATGGCCTCGATGGCCGTTTCGATGGATGAGAAGGGTGTGGTCACGGCGGATCCCGAAAACTTGATTGTATTTCAGAAGTGAACCCCGGCCCCGGGGAACCTGCGGAACGCTGGCGGCATCAAAGGTCCGGGAGCGCCCGGCGTGGGATCGTGCTAGGATTTTGTCCAAGCATACACTTATGAGAGAGGGGATCTCCATGTCCCAGGGTCTTATCCAAGGTTCCATGCGCGAGGCGCCCCTGCCGGATATCATCCAGCTCGTGAGCCAGGGCGGGAAGACGGGCTGCTTCCACATCGCGGAGGAGCTGCACAAGGCGCGCATCTACCTGAAGGACGGCCGCATCGTCCATGCCGTCTCCAACGACTGCGAGGGCCTGGACGCCATCTACGAGGTGGCCCTGTGGCTGGACGGGCACTACCACTTCGAGGAGAGCGACGGCGGCGTCGAGGTCACCATCACCAAGCCGAACCCGTCCATCCTCATGGAAATGCACCGCCGCATGGACGAGTGGCGGGTCATCAGCCAGAAGATCCCCTCCCTGGACCTGCACCCCCACACCACGCTGCTTCCCGGCGAGACCCCCTCGGGCGTGAACCCCCGGGAGGCCCGCCTCCTGGCCCTGGCCACCGGGTACTACACCGTCGCCGAGCTGGCCGAGGTGCTGGAAAAGCCGGTCCTGAACATCGCCAAGGACCTGTACGGCCTCGTCATGGGCGGTCACGTGGTGCTCAAGGGCGTGCGCAGCGGCAAGCGTCCGGACATTCCCGGCAAGCCCGCGCCCGCGGCGGAAAAGCCCCTGCCGCCCCCGGTCCAGCCCGCGCCGGAAGCCGCGCCGGTCCATGAGCCGCTGCCGGTTCCGGAGCCTCCGCCGGTCACGGTTCCCATGGGCCTTGCCCCGGAAGCCGCGGCGCTGCCCGCCGAACCCGAGATGCCCGTGCGCGTGGAGCTGCGGCCCCCCGCCGCCGCGCCCAGGCCCATGGTGCCCGCCCAGGACCCCGTGCGCCTGGCCAAGCTCACCAACTTCACCCAGCGCATCGTCCAGACGGCCAAGGGCGCCCTGCCGCCCGAACACCACGAGATGGTGCACCGCCTCCAGGCGAAGGCCAACCAGCAGCTCGTCGCCGGCGAAGGCCCGGAAGCCGTGAAGAACCTGGCCCTGGCCGTCTCGCGGGGAGCCGTGGACGCCGGGTGCGACGGTGAAACCGTCAAGAACCTCAACGCCCACCTCAAGGCCCTGTTCGCCAAGTAGCAACCCCGGAAGCCCGCATGACACGATCCCGCACCACCTCGGCCCTCCTCGCCATCCTCGCGCTCCTGGGCACCCTGGCGTGCGTGGATCCCAAGCCGGGCGACACCGGCACCACGCCGCTCTACGTCTACGACAACGCGGGCCACCAGATCCTGGCCTGGGACGACATCAACACCATCGCCAACCTCGCGGCCGACAGCGCCGTCCCGTCCGCGGCGCGGGTCATCAAGGCCGACGTCATCACGAACCTGGGCACCCTGGCCTGGGGGGGGATGGTCCTGAACCCCAGCGCCAACACCCTCTACCTCGTGGACGAGAACGGCAACGTCGTGCGGGTGAACAACGCCAGCACCCAGAACGGCACCCTCACCTCGACCCTGGACGTGGCCACCTTCACCCTGGGCAACAGCAGCAGCGACCGCCTCGCGTCGTCCGTGTTCTCCCAGGCCGCCATGGACACCTCCACCGGTTCCCTCTACGTGCTGGAGACGGGCTCGAGCAACGCCTGGCGCATCTGGACGGTCGCCAACCCCGGCTCCATCCTTCCGGGCGGGGTGGCCCCTCCGGGCAGCTACATGGACAGCACCATCACCCAGGACACCGGCGGCGCCGCCATCGCGGCGGCGGGTTCGGGCAACCTGGTGGGCTTTTTCCGCAGCGGGTCGGTGGTGCCCGACACCCTGGGCGTGCAGAACACCGGGCCCCGCCTCCGGCTTTCCTCGGGCAGCGCCTTCCAGTTCAACACCCAGGTGCTCGTGGGCGGCAACACCCTCCTGTGGGACGGCTCCACCACCCCCGCCTACGCCTCCCTGGCCTACGACGCCACCTTCAACCGGCTCTACGTGGCCCGTCCCATCGCCTCCGGCAACGCGGTGCTGGCCGTCAACCAGGGCCAGTTCACGGTCGGCAACATGAACCAGGCCCCCTACGGCGCGCTGCCCGACACCGCCTCGGCCCTGGCCGCCCTCCGCGTCATCGCCCACGCCCGCATCAAGGACTGGATGGTGGGGGCCGACTTCACCTCCTCCACGACCACCTCGGGCACCGGCACCAATGTCCTGCGGGTGTGGAAGGGCCCGTCGTCCAAGGCGGCCTCGGTGAGCTACCGCCTGCCCTCCGGCATGGAAATCCGGGGCATGGCCCTGGACGGGAGCAAGTAGGATGGTCTTTCTCCGGCTCCTGGGCCTGCTGGCGCGCGACGTGGTCAACGACCTGTTCCGCCACCGGGGCCAGCACTTCCTGGCCGTGCTCACCCTGGCCTCGGGCCTCCTCCTGGCCGGCGGCGGCCTCCTGGTGGTGCAGGGCCTGGACCGCTGGGTCTCGCGCATGGAGGGCCTGGCCCGCATCACCGTCTTCGCCAACGAGGGCGGCGGCCTGGACCAGGCCGAAAGCCAGCTCCGGCTTGACCCACGCTTCGCCTCCGTGCGGCGCATCTCCTCCCAGGAGACCACCCGGCGCTTCCTGGAAACCACCCGCGACGCCGGCCTGATGCTCAAGAGCCTGGGCGAGCCCATTCCCGAGACCCTGGAGCTGAGCCTGCGCCAGGACCTGCTGGCGGCCCGGAGGGCCATCGAGGTGGGCGAGAGCCTGCGCGCCCTGCCCGGGGTGGGCGACGTGGTGGTGGACCAGGAGCGACTGGAGGGCCTCCAGAAGACGGCCCGCCTCGTTCGCTCCGCCCTGAGTTCCTTCGGCGTCCTCCTGCTGGTGGCCGCGGGGTTCGCCACCGGCAACGTCATCCGCATGTGCGTCATGACCCGCGAGGAGGAGATCACCATCATGCGCCTCGTGGGCGCCACCGAAGGGTTCATCCGCACGCCCCTCCTGGTGGAGGGCGGCGTGCTGGGCCTCCTGGCCAGCATGGTGGCCGTCCTGGGCCTGCTGGGCCTCTGGTGGCCCGTGGCCCACGGCGTGGGCCGCCTGTCGCCGCTGCTGGTGGAGCTGGCCAGGCTCGGGTTCTTCTCCCCCGGCAACGTCGCCCTGATGGGGCTGATCGGGACCGCCACCGGCGCCCTGGGCGCCCTGTGGGGTTTCTGGAGCACGCAGCGGGCGATGCGCAAGTCCGAGGCCCTGATGGAGCAGCGGGGGGCCTAGGCCCCCCGCAGCAGGCCCTCGGCCGCCGCCAGGGCCGCGGGCGTGCCGTTCAGGGCGATCCGGTCCCCGGCCTGGAGCTTGATGTCTGGCGAGGCCGGCAGCCACTGGCCGGCGCGCTCGATGGCGACCAGGGCGGGGCTGTGGGCCCGTTCCAGGGCCAGTTCCAGGTCGCCCAGGGGCCGGCCCGCGAAAGGGCACCCGGCGGCGAGGGGCAGCGCGGCCAGGGTCCGG
>DBMS01000289.1 GCA_002297665.1 Holophagaceae bacterium UBA692
AGGATGTGGCTGGAGAAGGTGGAGAGGCTGCCGATGAGGGTCTGGTGGTCGCCGATGTCCGCGTGGAGGGTGGCCATCTCCGGCACCTCGGTGCCGGCTTTGGCGGGAATGGCGCAGCCGGACCGGGCCAGGGCCGTGAGCAGGCCCACCGTCTTGAGGACGACGGTCTTGCCGCCGGTGTTGGAGCCCGAGATNNTGATCACCCCGGGGCGCTCCCGGTCCAGCTCCAGGGTCAGGGGCACGGCGTCGTGGTCCAGGGGGTCCAGGTCCAGGGCGGCGCGCACGTTGGGCAGGAGCAGGGGGTGCCGGGCCTCCAGGAGGCAGAGCCGGTCCCGGCCCAGGTCCGGCAGGGCGCCGTCGCACAGGGCGCTCCAGCGCAGCAGGGCCAGGCCCTCGTCCGCGTCGGCCTGGAAGCCGTGCCAGCGCTCGAAATCGAAGCGCCGGGCCCGGAGGCCCTCCAGCAGGTCCCGCAGGAAGGCCTGCACGGCCTGCATGTATTCCCGGTCGGCCTCCACGTGGTCGTTGTTGAGGCTCACGGCCTCGAAGGGCTCCACGAACACGGTGGCGCCGCTGCTGGAGCGGTCCAGCACCAGCCCGGGCACCATGCCCCGGCGCTCGGTGCGCACCGGCAGGCAGAAGCGCCCGTTGCGCTCGACGACGTTGAATTCCTGGAAGGCGTCGGGGAAGTCCCGGAGCATGCGCTGGAGGCGGTTGTTCACCGACTGGAAGCACCTGGACCGGGTCCGGTGCAGGTCGGCCAGGCCCGGCACCCGCATGGGATCGAGCTGGCCGTCCTCCGTGAAGCAGCGCCCCAGCTGGTCGGCCACGGGTCCGGGGTCGGGCAGGAGGTCGGCGGTGACCTGCAGCCGGTCGATGCCCAGCTCCGTGCCCTCGGGTCCGGGCCGGTCCCCGGGCCATTCCAGGCCCCGGACCGTGCGGAGGAGGGTGGCCAGGGCGCGCAGGCCTTCCCGCAGCTGGCGCCAGTGCTCGGGCAGGGGCCACCCGGCGGGGTTGAGCACCTCGTCCAGGGCCTCGTCGAAGGCCACGATGGGCAGGGCCCCTGGGTCCAGGGACCAGGTGGGCCCCAGTTCCATCTGCCTCAGCCGCCGCAGGCCGCAGCGGCCATCCCAGGGCTGGAGCTCCTGGAGGGCCGCGCGGCCCAGGCGCGTGCGCGCCCCGCCCGCCACCAGGGCGGCCAGGGTGGGGAATTCGACGGCGAGGAGTTCGGAGGCGTAGGGGGTTCGGGTCATGGAGGTCATGGGGTCACGGGGATCAGGGGCGCACGAAAAAGGCCCGCCGTGGGCGGGCCTTTCCATCCTATCGGAAACGTGGGCTTCAGCCCATCAGCCTCCGCTCCTGGGCGAGGCGCTTCAGCGTCTTCTTGCGGGCGGCGAGCATCTTCCGCTTGCGCTTGGCGCTGGGCTTCTCGTAGTGCTGACGCTTCTTCAGCTCGCTGAGAATTCCAGACTTCTCGCACTTGCGCTTGAAGCGGCGAAGCGCGTTCTCGAAAGTTTCATCTTCCTTGATTTTGACCAGTGGCATGTGGGGACACCTCCTTCCGCCTTGATTTCGCCCTGAAACGGCAATGCCGGATCCAGGGCCGTCCATCAGGTTACCAGCGGAATGCAGGTATTGCCAGCATTCGTTGTTGAAGATGAAGAGTTGGCCGCTCCCGGTCCCGCGGTCTATAATTCCATTTTCTCGAGAATTTATGGCCCAGGCTCATCTGCTCATCGTGGACGGCGAATCCTTCCGGACCCCCGACCTGTCGGCGGTCATGGGAAGCGAAGGCTGGGAGGTCGTCTGGGCGCAGGGGGCCGCCCGGGGTTTCCAGGCCGCCGCCGCCACCCCGCCGGACGTGGTCCTGTTCGATCCCCGGGCCATCGGGGAAGAGGGGCTGGCGCTCCTCCGGGACCTCCAGCTCCGCAAGCCCGGCATCGCCCTGGTGGCGCTGGGGGGCACGGAAGCCGATGCGGAATGGGCGCGGAAGGCGGGCCTGGACCCCTCCTCCCTGCACCGCATGGGCCGGGACACCTCCATCCAGGCCTGGCCGGCCACCCTGCGCTCCTGCCTGGGCGGCTTCGGACCGGGCGCCCAGAAATTCACCACCGAGGACCTCTTCGCCGACATCCTGACGGACCTGGACGAACTGCCGCCGGAGCCGCCCCGGGCCGTGACCCCCCCGCTGCCCAGGGACTTCACCCTCGGCGGCGTTCCGAGCATCTCCGGCTTCTTCCAGGGCTCCGAGGTCGACGTCAAGGCCACGGGCCCGCTGCCCCGGATACCCGACGACTGGCCCCCGCCGGCCCCCCCCGTGAGCCCGGCGCCCCCGGACGAGAGCATGGAGGAGTTCGGCAACTACTACCTCCTGGAGAAGGTCGCCGTGGGCGGCATGGCCGAACTCTTCAAGGCCCGCCAGCGCGGCGTCCACGACTTCGAGAAGATCGTGGCCATCAAGCGCATCCTCCCCCACCTCTCGGACAACGACGAGTTCGTGCGGATGTTCATCGACGAGGCCAAGCTCGCCGCGCAGCTCACGCACCCCAACATCTGCCAGATCTTCGACCTGGGCAAGGCCATGGGGTTCTACTACATCGCCATGGAGTTCGTGGACGGGCGGGACCTTCGCAGCCTGCTTCGCAAGGTGCGGGAGTACCGGCTGCCGGTGCCCGAGCCCCTCGCCGCCGCCATCACCATGAAGGTGGCCAGCGCCCTGGACTACGCCCACCGCAAGCGCGGCATCAACGACAAGGAACTCAAGCTCGTCCACCGGGACATCAGCCCCCAGAACATCCTCATCTCCTACGAGGGGGCGGTGAAGCTGGTGGACTTCGGCATCGCCAAGGCCNNCGCCACCAAGAGCACCCAGACCATGGCCGGCGCCCTCAAGGGCAAGCTCCTCTACATGAGTCCCGAACAGGCCCTCGGCGGGGCGCTGGACGGCAGGTCCGATATCTATTCCTTGGGCCTGGTCCTTTTCGAACTCCTGACCGGGGAACGGTGCTTCCAGGCCGACAGCGAGCTGGGGGTCCTGGAGAAGGTCCGCATGGGCAAGGTCCTGGAGGTGCGCGCGGTGAACCCGGCGGTCTCGCCCGAGATGGCCGCCATCGTGAACAAGGCCCTGAACCGCGACGTGGACCACCGCTACGTCTCGGCCCGGTTCCTGGAGCGGGACCTCAAGAACCTCCTGGTGAAGACCAGCAGCGAGCCCACGGAGCACGACCTGGCCGAGTACGTGAACAGGGTCCTGAAGGGGTCCCGGGGCGAACTGGAGGAGCTCCTGCGGCAGCGGTACCCCGCCGCCCAGCCCCCCCCGCCCGC
>DBMS01000101.1:0-134 GCA_002297665.1 Holophagaceae bacterium UBA692
GAGGAGGCCCGGTGCCCCAACCTCCACGAATGCTGGGGGGTCCACCGCACCGCCACCTTCATGCTCCTGGGGGACGTGTGCACCCGGCACTGCGGCTTCTGCAACGTCGGCAAGGGCCGTCCCGGCGAGGTGGA
>DBMS01000101.1:238-411 GCA_002297665.1 Holophagaceae bacterium UBA692
GGGTGGAGGTGCTGATCCCCGATTTCGGCGGAAGCGAGGCCTGCCTGGCCACGGTGCTGGAGGCCGGGCCCCAGGTGCTGAACCACAACGTGGAGACCGTGGAGCGCCTGTACCGGCGGGTGCGCCCCGACGCTGACTACGCCCGGAGCCTGCGCGTCCTGGCCGGCGCGGCC
>DBMS01000101.1:416-1001 GCA_002297665.1 Holophagaceae bacterium UBA692
TCATGGTGGGCCTGGGCGAGACCCCGGAGGAGGTGCTGGACCTCATGGGCCACTGGCGGGAGGCCTCCGTGGACATCGCCACCCTGGGCCAGTACCTGCCCCCCTCCCCCCTGCACCTGCCCCTGGAGCGGTACGTGGAACCCGCCGAGTTCGAGATGTACCGGCGCAAGGGCCTCGAGATGGGCTTCCAGCGGGTCGAGAGCGGCCCCCTGGTGCGCAGCAGCTACCACGCGCAGGACAGCTACCAGGGATGAGCATGCGACGACTGGCCGTCATCCACCACCGGCACATGGACTGGGTCCCCGCCCTCCGCGAGGCCGAGCCCCGCCTGGACATCCGCGGCTGGCACCCCCGGGAGGCGGGGGACGCCGCCTGGCTGGCGGAGGCGGAGGGCCTTTTCGTGTGGAAGCTTCCCGAGGGCCTGGCCGCGCGAATGCCGCGCCTGGCCTGGGTGCAGAACAGCGGGGCCGGGGTGGATCACCTGGTCGCCGACCCCTCCATCCCCCCCGGCGTCCCCATCACCCGCGCCGACGGCCAGTTCGGGCTCTGGATGGCCCGCTACGTGGCCTTCCACCTCCTGGCCGG
>DBMS01000101.1:1028-21255 GCA_002297665.1 Holophagaceae bacterium UBA692
CGGGCGGCCCTGGTGGTGGGCTTCGGCCGCATCGGGCGCCAGATCGGCCGGTCGCTCCGCGAACTGGGCCTGGAGGTCCGGGGCTTCGTGCGGACCCCGCGGGAGGACGCGGAATTTCCCCTCCTCGGCGCCGGGGACCTGCCCGCCTGGCTTCCCGAGGCACGCCTGCTGGTCCTCTGCGCCCCCCTGACCCCCGAGACCCGGGGCCTGGTGGACGCCCGTCTGCTGGCCCACGGCCACCCCGGGCTCACCCTGGTGAACGTGGGCCGGGGCGAGCAGGTGGTCGTTCCGGACCTGATCGCGGCCCTGGACGCCGGGCGCATGGGCCGGGCCGTGCTGGACGTGTTCTCCCCCGAGCCCCTGGAGGCGGATTCCCCCCTGTGGTCCCACCCGAAGGTGACCGTCACCCCCCACCACTCCGGGCCCTCCACCCCCCGGGCCATGGTGCCGGACCTGCTGCCGAACCTCAGGCGGTTCGCGGAAGGGCTGGAGATCCAGGGGGCCGTGGACCGGGCCCGGGGCTACTGAATCACCTCAGCGGCACGAAAACCACCGGCAGCAGGTTGCGCGTCACGGAGCCGGCGGGGGTCTTGTACACGATCACCAGGTCCTGGTGCGTAGGGTGAACCGCCAGGGGCAGCACCATGCGGCCCCCTTCCGCCAACTGCTCCCACAGGTCGGGCGGAATGAAGTCCGCGGCGCAGCTGAGGAGGATGGCGTCGAAGGGCGCCTCCGACCTCCACCCCAGCTTCCCGTCGCCGCAGCGCAGGGTGGCGTTGGCGACGCCCGCGTCCTCCAGGGCCGCCTGGGCCCGGCGCACCAGGTCCGCCTCCAGCTCGATGCCCAGCACCCGGCGGCAGAGCCTGGCCAGCACCGCGGCCATGTAGCCGCAGCCGCTGCCCACCTCCAGGACCTTCTCCGTGCCCGACAGGGCCAGGGCCTGGGCCATGAAGGCCACGATGTAGGGCTGGGAGATGGTCTGGCCGCGGCCGATGGGCAGGGGATGGTCCTCGTAGGCGGCAGGAGCCTGTGCGGCCTCCAGGAACAGGTGGCGGGGCACGGCGGCCATGGCCTCCAGCACCCGGGGATCGTCCACGCCCCGGGCCTCGATCTGGTTTTTTACCATCGCCAGGCGCGCCAGACCGGGGTCCTGGGCGTATGATGACGGAGCCTTTTCCTCGGGAGCCCTCATGCGAACCGTCATCCTTTCCGCCGCCCTCGCGGCCTCGCTGGGCCTCGCGGCCCAGCAGACGATGGTGAAACCCTACCAGCCCAGCCCCGGCGCCAGCGTCACCCAGACCGTGGGGAACAGCACGGTGAAGATCGACTACTCCCGTCCCGGCGTCAAGGGGCGCGCCATCTGGGGCGACCTGGTGCCCTTCGGCGAGGTGTGGCGCACCGGCGCCAACAACGCCACCGTCATCACGTTCAGCGACCCCGTGAAGGTCGGCGGCAAGGACCTGGCGGCAGGGTCCTACGCCTTCTTCGCCATCCCCGGCCCCAAGACCTGGACCCTCATCTTCAACAAGAACGCCAAGCAGTGGGGCGCTTACGACCACAAGGCCTCCGAGGACGCCCTGCGGGTGGAGGCCACGCCCGTGGCCCTGGCCCAGCCCGAGGAATACCTGAACTACTCGATCCACCTGAAGTCCCTGGAGTCGCTCCGGGTGGAGCTGGCCTGGGAGAAGGTGTCCGTGGGCTTCGACGTGACCCTGGACACCCCGGGCCTCTACTGGGCCTACCTGGAGAAGACCCTGGCCGGCGCCGGCGCCGGGGAGCACCTGCCCTTCCTGCAGGGCGCCCGCTACTGCCTCAACAACAACGTGCACCTGGACAAGGGGATGGAGTGGATCGACCGGTCCCTGAAGGCCAAGGAGGTCTACGGCAACCTGGAGACCAAGGCCCGGCTCCTGGAGAAGACCGGCCGGAAGGCCGAGGCCCTGGCCGCCCTGCAGAAGGCCATCGACCTGGCCACCGCCGCCAAGACGCCCCAGGCTGACCTGGACGGCCTGGCCAAGACCAAGGCCGAGTGGTCCCGGTAGCGGGGAAGGGGGACGGAGGGGACCGCCCGGTCTCCTCCGGTCCCGTTCAGGGTTTCCCCAGGGCGGCCTCGGTGTCCAGTTCGTACAGGACGAGTTCGTAGGGCTCGTCGGTCATGGACTCGGTGCCGGAGACCACCACCACGAAATCGAGGTTCTCCTTCTTGCGGTTGAAAAGGATGACCTTGCCGCCGACCCGGGTGACCTGCCGGTCGATGGGCTTCTGCACCTTGTCGGTGAAGGTGATCAGGAACAGGCTGGCGCGTTCGCCGCGGACCTCGGCCATGAGGCTCTGCTGGGGGCGAAGCTTGACGCCGTAGATGTTCTGGCCCAGGGTGACGCTCTTGCCGCGGGCCCTGAAATCGGCGGACGTGGTGAGCCTGCCTTTGATGGCCGAGGTGGACCGCAGCGCCTGGGCGGGGACCGGGGCGATGGGATTGGCCGGTTCCCCGGCGCCCGCCGGGAACAGGGTTGCAGCCAGGGCGAAGGCGAGCATTCCGGCACCTCATGCATGGGAAACGCCTGAATATACTCCCCGGAGGCGCGCCCGGGCAAATACCATGGAACCCATGTCCGACTCGTTCCTCTCCCGGATCCCCGCGCTTTCCGACGCCCAGCTCCAGGATCTGCTCGAACACCACCGGAAGTACAAGCGCCGGGCCCTGGAGGCCGCCGTGGCCGAGCTCCGGGCCCGCGGCCGCGAGGTGCCCGAGGGCTTCCTGGAGGAGGCGCTCGCGGAGGAGCCGCCCCGGCCCGGTCTTTTCCGGGATGCCCGGGGGCCGCGCATGGACCGGATCCGCGCCGTCGCCGGGTCGATCCTGGCCGCGGGCGCCCTGGCCGCCCTGGCCATCCACCGGTCCGCGGTGAACGCCGCGTCGCCCTTCGCCCTGGAGGACGAGAACTCGAAAGTCTACCTGCGCCAACTGGAGATGGTGGGCGGCAAGGCCAACCTGCTGGCCAGCCAGGTGCGCAACGGATTCGCGGCCCTGTGGCAGGGGACGAACCTCGCCTTCACGGTGTTCGGGCTCTCCGTGGCCGCCGCGGCGGTCTTCTGGGTGGCGGCGACGCAGACCGGGGGGAGGGGGAGGGACTAGACTCCCCGCTTCTCAGCCCCCCACACGAGCTTGTGCAACTGGAGCTGGAAGCGCACCGGGAGGCCGTCCGCCACGATGCGCTCGGCCAGCCAGGCCGGGTCAAGCTTTCCCCACACAGGGCTGAAGAGCACGTCGAAGCGGTCCAGCACGCCCTTCTCCCGGCACCAGGCGCTGGCCCAGGCGTAGTCCCCCTCCCCGGCCAGCACGAACTTCAGCTCATCCTGGCCGGGCACCAGGTGGTCCAGGTTGGAATCCAGCCAGCGGTCCACCTCGCCGCTGCCGGGGGTCTTGCGGTCCACGATCTTCACCACCCGCTCGTCGACGATGCGGATGTCGTGGCTGCCGGCGGTCTCGAGGGCCACCTCGTAGCCCAGGTCCAGGAGGGCCTCCAGCAGGGCGGGGGCGCCCGGATGGGCCAGGGGCTCGCCGCCGGTGAGTTCCACGAAGGGGGCGTTGGGGCCCTTCAGGGGGGGACCGAGGGACTCCCGCACCCGGGCGAGGATCGCCTCCATCTCCATGAATTCGCCCTCGAAGAAGGCGTAGGTGGTGTCGCAGTACACGCACCGCAGGGGGCAGCCCGTGAGCCGGATGAAGAGGCAGGGCCGGCCGGCCCTGGAGCCTTCGCCCTGAATCGAATTAAATATTTCATTAACCTTGAAGCGCACCGGGACTCCTGCCTCCATCATACCCAGCGGGTGCCCCCGTCCAGGGTGAGGATCTCGCCGGTGAGGTAGGGGCTCGAGGCGGCGTAGCGAAGGGCCCTCAGGAGGTCCTCCGGCGCGCCCACGGCGCGCAGGAGGCTTCGGGACGCCAGGGCCGCGGCGTCCTCGGCGGCGTCGGGCAGCACGGTGCCCAGGGCATGGCCCACCACCCGCACGCGGGGGGCCAGCACCCGGGCCAGGCCGGGCACCAGGGCCGCCACGCCGCACTTGGCGGCGGTGTAGGGCAGGCGCCGGGAGAAGGGCCGGTGGATGGCCGTGTCCAGCAGGAACTGGATGCACCCCCCGTCGGCCATGTGGGGCGCCACCTGCTGGGCCGCCAGGAGGGGGAAGCTGAGGTTCATGCGCCAGGTGTCCTCCAGGCTGGCCGCGGTCCAGGAGCCCAGGGGGCTCTCGGGGAACGTCCCCGCCACCACGACGCATGAATTTACCTTCACGCCTTCCGCCCCCAGAGCCGCCAGATCTGCCATCATCGTGGGGACAAGATCAGGACTTGCGGCATCCCAAAGCAAGCACCTTACTTGAGTCTGTTTGGAAAGTTCAGCGATCCAGGCCCCCTCCTGGTCCCAGGAACGGGAGGAGGTCAGAATCAGGTTGTGTCCCATTGCCAGCGCCTGCGCGAGCTCGCGGCCCAGCCTCCTCCGGCCGCCCACGAGCAGCCACCAGGTCCGGTCCTCCCACGCGCTTTTGTCCATGTCCTAAGGTTACCTTGTCCGACAGCCTCCGAGCCATCCGATGGAAACTGATCCTCACCAGCATCTTCGCCCTGCTGGCGGCCCTGGGCTCCTTCTACCTCAGCAACTGGGTCTACGCCTCCTCCGATGACCAGTGCACCTGGAAGGCCATGGGCAAGCGCGTGGTCATCGCCGAGATCCTCCCCAACGGCGTGGCCGAGGAGGCCGGGCTCCTGGACGGGGACGAGCTGCTCAGCATCCATGGCCGCAAGGTGGACGCCCGGCACCTGACCACGGCCCAGCGCTACATCAACGACCAGCCCGAAGGCCGGATCCTCATCTACACGATCCTGCGGGAAGGCAAGATCCTGCGCCTTCCGGTGCGTCTCGTGAAGGGATTCGACCGCACCGGGCTCATCGTCCTCGTGTCGGGCCTGGCGGCCTGGGGCGTGGGGCTCCTGGTGGCGGTCTCCTCCCCGTCCCGGAAGATCGCGCGGCATTTCTACTACATGGGCGTGGTGTCGCTGCTGTTGACGGTCTCCGTGGGCCTGGGGGTGGACAGCGTGGCCACGGGGTACCTGGTGCCCCTGATCTTCGCGGCGGCCCTGGGCATCGGCCTGGCGCCGCCGCTCTGGCTCCACTTCTTCCTGCGCTTCCCCCACCCGTTCCCCCTGCGCACCAACCGCCACTTCCTGGCGGCGCTGTACGGGTTCTCCCTGGGCGGCGGGGCCCTGTTCGCGGTGCGGGTCCTCCTGCGGACCTTCGACAAGTCCGAGCTGTTCCAGGAGGCCTTCCGCTTCATCGACGGCAGCGCCCTGGGCAGGACCGTGAGCTGGATTCCGCCCACGGTGGCCGTGTCGGGCCTGGTGATCTTCTGGATCGGCACCTTCCGGATGCCGGGGCGCAAGCGCCGTGCCCTGCTCCCGGCCCTGATCTTCACCACCGCCATCATCGCCGACCTCCTGGCGTACTCCCTGCTGCGGCGGACCGAGGCGCAGAGCCTGGTCTTCATCCGCGAGAGCTGGGTGTTCTTCCTGCCCCTGCCGCTCCTGCCGCTGTCCTTCGCCTACGCCATCTTCCGCCACGGGTTCTTCGACGTGCGCCGGGCGATCCTGCGGTGGGTGACCTACTTCACGGTCCTGGGCCTGACGCTCGCCGTCTACCTGGGGGGCCTGGCCTGGGTGTTCGCCCAGGGCATCCAGGTGATCCCCTCGGCCTGGGTGGGCGTGCTGGTGGGCATCTCGGCGCTGCCCATCGGATGGCTCCTGCGGTGGCTCCTGCTCACCCTGCGCCGCCGGTTCCGGCGCGACCTGCACACGACCCGGGAAGTGATCCTGGGCAACCTGCGCGAGACCAAGAAGCGGTTTTCCGAGGAGGCGCTCCTGGCGGGCCTGGTGGAATCCATGCGCGAGGCCTACCAGCCCCACGTCCTGCTGCTGCTGCCCGTGGACAAGAGGCGGATCCTGCTGCCCGCCCTGGATGATCCGGACCCCGACGAGCCCTTCGCGGAGGAGCTGGCCAGGCCGCGGCGCCTGGAACTGCCCCTGGGCCTGGTGCGCCACGCCCGGGAGAACCGGGAGCTGGTCCTGGGCCTGGGCTCGGACGAGGCGGACTGGATCCGGGAGCAGGGCGACGCGCTGAGGGCCCACGTGGACGCCCTGGAAGTGCAGGTTCTCACCCTCATCCTGGTCAACGACGAGCCGCATGCTGCGCTGCTGCTGGGCGGGAAATACGCCGAGCTGAACTACGGCCGCGAGGACCGGGAGCTGCTGCGGGAGGTGGCGCTGGCCGCGGGCGCGCTGCTGGAGACCGCCGTGCTGCACCGCCGCATGCTGGACCAGGGCCGCATCGAGCAGGAGCTCAACACCGCGCGCCTCATCCAGGAGAGCCTGATCACCTCGGAGGCTCCGCCCATGCCGGGGTTCCAGGCCGCCTTGCGCCTTTCCCCGGCCCTGGAGACCGGCGGGGACCTGCTGTGGGTGGGCCGGCGGCCCTCGGGCTGCTGGATGGCGGCGGTGGGCGACGTCAGCGGCAAGGGGCTGGCCGCGGCCCTCTACATGAGCCAGGCCACGGCGCTCCTGAAGATGGCCGCCCAGCAGGAAGGCATGAGCTTCGAGGCCATCCTTCCCGCCCTGGACCGCACCATGCGCAGCCTCATGGGCCCGCGCGACTTCCTCACCCTGTCGATCCTGGAATGGGACGCCGACGGCCGCTACCGCATCGCCCGGGCCGGGCATCCGCCGGTGCTCCTCATCGAGGGGTCATCCCCGGCCGAGGCGCGGGAGATCGAGTCCTGCGGCCGGGGCCTGGGCCTGCGGCCCTTCGTCCCGGGCAACTGGAGCGTGATCGAGGGGCAGCTGTCCCAGCGGCAGTGGCTGGTGATGTACAGCGACGGCCTCACCGAGGCCATGAACAAGCGCGGCGAGCTCTACGGCCTGGGCCGGTTCAAGGAGCAGGTGCAGCGCATCTGGGGGACCGGATCGGTCCGGGCGGCCTGCGAAGCGGTCTTCCACGACGTCACGGCCTTCGAATCCCAGAACCGGGATGACCGGACCCTCTTCATCCTATCCAGGGAACCCGCATGACCACCGAACCCGATCCCAAGCCCCAGCTCCAGCCCAAGCCCCGGCCGTCCTGGCTCCTCGGCGCCATCGCCTCGCTCCTGCTCCTCCAGGTGGGCCTCCTCTGGATGCAGGGCAGCATGCTGGAACGCCAGTACGGCACCCTCATGGGCCTGCGCCAGGACATGCAGGACCTCACCGAAAGCCTGGACAGCTTCCAGGGGAATTTCGACCCGGGCGCCGACGAAGGCATGCTGCGGCCCTCCTCCCGCCGGATCCACCCCCGGCGCGGTCTCCAGCGGGTGCGTCTCCAGGAGCAGGAAGGGGACCAGGGCGTGCGCAAGGAGATGGCCGATCAGCGCAAGAGCGAGCGCGAGGCCGTGGAGAAGGCCCGGGAGGCGCAGAGCAAGCTCTCCATCGCCGAGAACTACCGCAAGGCCGAGGAGAAGAAGCGCCTCGAGGCCGAGGGGAACCGGTGGCGGCCCCTCCTGTGGGGAGGCGCGGTGGTGGCGCTGCTGGCCCTGGTGCTGCGCGCCTGGATGAGGAACCGGTAGCCATGTCCCTGCATGAATTCCTCCAGGCCGATCCGGAGTGCGTCCGGCTCCTGGAGGGCGCCGTCCTGGCCGTGGGACCCATGCTGGGGGAGGAGGACGCCGCCCCGGTGGTGAGGACGGTCGAGGCCTGGGCCGACGCCCTGGCCGGGCACATGCCGCTGCCCTGGACGATCCATGGGGGCATCGACGCCCTCAACACGTACCTGTTCCAGCAGGTGGGCCTGCAGGGCGACCGGGAGACCTACGACGACCCCGCCAACGCCCTGCTCCCCAAGGTGCTGGAGCGCAAGCGGGGCATGCCCATCACCCTCTCCATCCTCTGGATGGAGGTGGCGCGGCGCCTGGGCTTCCGGGCCATCGGCGTGGGCCTGCCGGGGCACTTCATCTCCGGGATCCAGCTGGACATGGGCACCCTCTACTTCGACGCCTTCAACGGGGGCCGGCCCGTGGGCGAGGAGGATGCGGCCTGGCTCGTGGAGCAGTCCACCGGGGGACGCGCGGTCTTCCACCCCTCCATGCTGGCCCCCGTGGCCAACCGCGCCATCCTGGGGCGCCTGGTGCGCAACCTTCACGTGCGCTTCGCGCGCACCGGCAACTGGGACGAGGCCATCTGGACCGCCACGCACCTGGTGCTGCTCAACCCCCGGGAAAGCGCGTCGTACCGGGACCGCGCCTTCGTGCGGTTCAAGCGGGGCGAAACCTCCCAGGGCATGCTCGACCTTCAGGAGGCCATCCGGCTGAGTCCCGAAGGGGACCCCGAGCTGGTCCAGTGGCTGGAAAAACTGCAGAGGGACTAGGGAATGGATCTGAGCCGCTTTCTGGAACTGGCGCGCAACCACGGCTGGCAGGGCCTGTCACTGTGGGGCGTCCTCCTGTGGCAGGCCCTCCTGTGGGTGGGGCTGGTGCGCCTGCACCTGGCCCTGCACCGGGAGGAGGCCCCCTGGGAGGAATGCGTCGGCAAGATCCGCTCCGCCTTCCTGCGCAGGATCAACGGCGAGGAGGAGCTGGCCGAGCTCAAGGTCCACAACTACGCCCCCCTGGTGGACCAGCTCGTGGCCCTGAACTTCGCCGAGGCCAAGACCCCCGTCATGGAGCGCTGGCTCCTGCTCAAGTGGAAGACCCAGGAGTGCCTGCGCCCCTACTGGATCCGCTGGGGCCACCTGCTCATCGCGTTCGGGGTGGTGGTGTGGTTCCTGTACGGCCTGCGCATCGACCTGGGCCTGGAGCCGCTCAAGCGCACCCCCTGCGACCCGCGGCTGCTGTGGGTGTGGCTGGGCTACGCGATGATCCTGGCGTGGAAGCTGGTGCGCCTCCACGGGAACCTGGAGCGGGTCCAGAGGAGCCTCATCCTGCCGAGGCGGGACGAGTAGCCGCCAGTCTCCCGATCGCCGCCACGAACGATGCCGCGTCCTCCGGCAGCGAGTCCCACGCGCACATCCAGCGCACCAGCCCCGCGCGTTCGTCCCAGGGCCAGAAAAAGGTCTCGGCCTGCAGGGGCGCCAGCATGGGCACGGGGATCCTCGCGAAGACGGCGTTGGATTCCACCGGGAAGGCCACCTGGACGCCGGGGAGGTCCTTGACCGCGGCCTCCAGGGCCTTGGCCGCGGCATTGGCCCTGCGGCCGTTCTCGATCCACAGGCCGTCCTCCAGGAGGGCCTCGAACTGCGCGGCGGTGAAGCGCATCTTGGAGGCCAGCTGCATGGCGTGCTTCTGGTGGAAGGGATAGTCCGGGCCCAGGCCGGGCTTGAGGAAGACGACGGCCTCCCCGCCCAGCATGCCCTGCTTGGTGCCGCCGAAGCTGAGGGCGTCCACGCCCGCCAGCATCGCGCGGGCGGACACCCCCGTGGAGGCCACGGCGCAGCCCAGGCGCGCGCCGTCCACGTGCACGCCCAGGCCGTGGGCATGGGCCAGGTCCGCGAGGGCGGCGAGCTCGGCCACGGTGTACACCGTCCCCAGCTCCGTGGGCTGGGTGAGGGTGAGGGCCACCGGCACCGCGCCGTGCACCCCGTGGGCGCGGCCCAGGGCGTCCGCAAGGGCGCCGGGATCGATCTTCCCGTCCACGGAGCGCAGCGGGAGCAGCCGCATGCCCAGGAACCGCTCCGGTGCGGTGCTCTCGTCGTTGCAGAGGTGCGCCACGTCCGAGCAGAGGACGGCCCCGTAGGGCCTGGCGAACGCCATGAGCGCCGTCACGTTGGCGCCCGTGCCGTTGAAGACGAAGTGGGTGGCCACCTCCCGCCCGAAGAGCGCGTCGAAGGCGGCCCGGGCCCGGCCCGTCACGGCGTCCTCGCCGTAGGCCATGGCGTGGCCGTGGTTGCAGGCCTGGATGGCCTCCATGATCCGGGGATGGACCCCCGCGAAGTTGTCGCTGGCGAAACCGCGTGGGAAGGCGTCGGGTGCGTGCAATGCGGGCTCCAACCGGCTACAGCTTGGGGTCTTCCTTGAAGTCCAGCATGTGTCCGGACTTGCTGGCCTTGGTCTTCAGGTATTTCAGGTTGTAGGGGTTGGACGCCAGCTGGTGGGCCTCCCGCTGCACGTGGATCCCGGCCCCTTCGAGGGCGTTGATCTTCCTGGGATTGTTCGTGAGGAGGCGGACCTTGCGGATCCCGAAGAACTTCAGCATCTCCACGGCCGATTCGTAGGTGCGCAGGTCGTCGGCGAAGCCCAGTTCGTGGTTGGCCTCCACCGTGTCGAAGCCCTGCTCCTGGAGCGCGTAGGCCTTGAGCTTGTTCAGGAGGCCGATGCCCCGGCCCTCCTGGCGCAGGTAGAGCACGATGCCGCCGTGCTCGCCCACGTAGCGCAGGGCGGATTCCAGCTGGGCGCGGCAATCGCACTTGAGGCTGCCCAGCACGTCGCCCGTCCAGCACTCGCTGTGGATGCGCACGTTCACCCGCTTGCGGGCGTCGATGTCGCCGGAGACGATGGCCAGGTGCTCCTTGCCGGTCATCTTCTCCAGGAAGCCGTAGACGACGTATTTCCCGAAGATGGAGGGAACGTTGGCCTTGGCCACGAAGGGGACCGATTCGGTCTCGAAGCGCGTCACCACTTCCAGGGGGGAATCCGGGGCGAGTTCCAGGTGGGGGGCGCTGCTGCTGTCTTTGGGGGCCATGCGTTTCATTCCGCGGTCTGCGATTCGTGAAAGGGGGTGTGGAATAGGCATGCACGTGGGACCGGGGCGGGGCGCGCGCGATCCCGGGGGTGATCAGGTCAGGTCGGCCTCCAGCTGGGCGAGCACGGCCGCGTCCATCTCATTCTGGGCCCTGGACAGGGGGCCGTCCAGTTTGGCGCCCGACGCCAGCCGGTGGCCGCCCCCGCCGAAGCGGCGGCAGACCTGGTTCACGTTCGCCCGTTCTCGCGACCGGAGGCTCGCCTTGATGCGCCCGTCGGCCAGCTGGTAGAGGAGGCAGGACACCTCCACGCCCCTCAGTTCCAGGGGGCGGTTCACGAGGGTCTCCATGTCGTCGTGGTCCGCCCCGCAGGCGTCCAGGTCGTCCTGGGTGAGGCTGATGCGTGCGTAGCGGCCCTCGCCCAGCAGGACCAGCTTGTCGAAGGCCCTGCCGGTCAGGCGGAGCTTCTGCAGGCGTCCCTGGTGGTAGAGGTTCTGGTAGATGCGGGCCGGCGCCACGCCCTGCTCGATGAGCTGGGCCGCCATGCGGTGCACCTTGGGGGTGGCGTTGGAAAAGCGGAAATTGCCCGTGTCCTCCACGACGCCGGCGTACAGGGCGTCGGCCATGGACGCGGGCAGGGGCAGGGGCAGGTGGGCCACCGCCAGGTCGTACACCAGCTCGGCGCTGGCGGAGGCCGCGGGATCCGTGAACTCCTGGTCGAACCCCGCGGGGGCGTCCTTCAGGTGGTGGTCCAGGCAGGCGGTGACGGCGGGGGTGGCCTGGAAGGCCGGGAGCAGCGGGCCCAGGCGGTGGGGTTCCGAGGCGTCCACGATGATCCAGGCGCTGGGCCAGGCGGCCAGGTCCCGGTGCCGGCCTTCCAGGTCCAGGGCCTCCACCCAGCCTTCGGGATCCATGAAGCCCAGGAATTCCGGAAGGTGGGGATGGACGACGATGCGCACCGCCTTGCCCCGGGCCTTCAGGTAGTGGGCCAGGCCCACCATGGCGCCCATGCCGTCGCCGTCCGGATTCTCATGGGTGGTCAGCAGGATCCGGTCCTGGTTTTCAAGAAAGGCGTTGAAGCGGTTCAGCAATTCCGACCTCTTTGGTCAACTGTAGCACAAGCGGGTCATAGCTGTTCCTTCTTGCTCTCCAGGCTGTGGGGCTGGAAGGACTTCAGCTCGTTCACCACGTCCGAGAGCAGGGCCCGCTTCACCGCGTAGGGCAGGAAGGCGCTCTTGAAGCCCATGATGATGAGCTCTTTGATCTCGTCCAGGGTGAAGCCCAGGCTCTCGTGCAGGTGGAGGTACTCCTCGCTGACGGTGGTGCGGGTGACCATGCGGTTGTCCGTGTTGACGGTCACCCGCAGGCCCAGGTCGTAGAAGAGGCGGATGGGGTGCTCGGCCATGGTGCGCACGGCCCGGGTCTGCACGTTGGAGGAGGGGCAGCATTCCAGGGGGATGCGGTGGTCGTTCACGTAGTTGAGCAGATCCCCGTTCTCGATGAGACGGACGCCGTGGCCGATGCGGTGGGCGCCGCAGAGGTGGATGGCCTGGTGGATGCTCTCGGGCCCGTACGCCTCGCCGGCGTGCAGGGTGCAGTTGATGTTGTTGGCCAGCACCCGGCTGAAGGCCTCCCGGTGCTTCTTGGCGGGGAAGTCCTCCTCCGCGCCGGCCAGGTCGAAGCCCACCACGCCCTTGTTCTTGAATGCGACCGTCAGATCGGCCAGGCGATTGGAGAGCTCCGGGCTGATGTGCCGGATGCCGCAGAGGATGACGCCGGTCTTGATGTTGAAGTCCTTCTCCGCCTTGGCGAGGCCCTCCACCACGGCCTGCACGATGTGGTGCAGGGTCAGGCCCTTCTGCTGGTGCAGGATGGGGCTGTAGCGCACCTCCAGGTACCGGACGTTCTCCGCGGCGGCGTCCTCGGCCAGTTCGTACGCCGTGCGCACCAGGGAATCGTAGGTCTGCATCACCGACAGGGTGACGTCGAAGGCCTTGAGGTAGTCCACCAGGGACGTGCACTCCTCGCCCACCTCCACGAAGGGGCGCAGGGTCTCGATGGTGGTGCCCGGAAGGGCGACCCCCTGCTCCTGGGCCAGCTCGAGGATGGTGGCGAGGCGCAGGCTGCCGTCCAGATGGACGTGCAGGTCGGTCTTGGGGAGGCGCTGGATGTCTTCGAGAGTGAGTTTTCGCATCCCTCAGTTTACCGGGCGGACCCGGTTTCTACTATGCTATTCCACCCTGAAGTGGCTCAGGGAACTGCGCAGGTCCTCGGATTTCGCGGCGAGGTTGGTGGAGACCGTCTCCACGCCCTGGGCGGCGTTCTTGTTCCGGTTGGAGAGGTCCACCAGGCTGTTCATGGTCTCGATGAGGTCCTTGGTGAGGGCGGCGATGTGGGTCGTCTTGCGCACCAGGTCCGAGGAGGTGGCCACCGAGTCCTTGATCTTGGTGCCGGTGGTTCCCGCGTCGTCCAGCAGGCCGCGGGTGCGGTCGGACACGCCCATCATCTGCCGCGAGGCCCGGTCCGTCTCCGCGCACATGGCCTCGATGCCGTCCACCACCTCCTTGACGTTGATGTTGATCTCCACCAGGGACCCCTGGGTCTTGGCGGCCAGCTTGCGGATCTCCTCGGCCACCACCGCGAAGCCCTTGCCGGCCTCCCGCGCGTGGGCCGCCTCGATGGAGGCGTTCAGGGCCAGGAGGTTGGTCTGGTTCGCGATGTCGGCGATGATCCCCAGCACGTTGTTGATGCCCTGCGCGTCCTCGCTCAGCTCGCGCATGCGCGCGGCCATGCGGGACTGCTTCTCCCCCTCGGCGATGACCACGCCGCCCACCTCGGCCAGGGTGGCCACGAAGGCCCCCAGGACCTTTTCCGTGGACTCCAGCGTCCCGGTGGTGGTGATGGACATCTCCTCGGTGACGTCCAGGTTGCGGGCCACGTCGGTCATGAGGCTGGAACTGTTCTCCGCCAGCTCGCACTGGCTGGTGACGTTGCCGGCCAGGTCCCGGGAAATGGCCGATAGCTCGTTGCTCGAAGCCGCGGTCTCGTTGGCGGCGGCCACGGAGCGGGCCACGGTGGCATGGGCCTTGTGGATGAACGTGTTGATGTAGCCGGCCAGCTGGCTGAGCTCGTCGGCGCCCGCCAGGGTGATGCGCTGGGTGAGGTCGCCCTCGCCCTCGGCGAGGTCGTGCATGCGCCGGGTGATCTGGGTGATGGAGGAGTGGATGCTCATGCTGATGAGCACGCCCGCGCCCGCGCCGCACACGATGAAAAAGGCCAGCAGGGCCAGGGTCGTGCGCATGGCCTCGGCGGCCACGACGCGGTTGGCCTCCACGTTGCCGTGGGTGGCCTCCATGGCCCGGAGGTAATGCACGCCGGCCACGCCCAGGCAAACCAGGGCGAAGCTGCATCCGAGGACGATGACCAGCAGCCGGGTACGGATCTTGAGGAGCTTGAGCAGGTTCATCCTTCCTCCACGCCAAGGCCGGCCGGAGCCGTCCCGGGTTTTTCCGTGCGCGCCCTAGGTGTGGATCTGGGCGACTTTCGTGCGGATGGCGTTCTCGTCCGTCTTGTCCACGCAGTCGGCGCACAGGCCGAAGATCTGCAGGCTGTGGTGCAGGGGCTTGAAGGTGCGTTCCTGGCAGATGGCGTCCTGGAGCGTCTCCAGGTCGGCGCGGTAGAACTCGAAGACCTTGTTGCAGGCCAGGCAGATCAGGTGATCATGATGCTCATTCTCATGGGCCGCCTCGTAGTTCGCGTGGCTCGAACCCAGGCTGCTCTTGCGCACGAGACCGCATTGCACCAGGAGGTCCAGGGTGCGGTAGACGGTGGCGCGGCTGATATCGCGTCCCAGCGTCTTGAGTTCCGCATGCAGTTCCTCGGCATCGAAGTGGCTGTCCTTGCGGAAGATGGTCGCGAGAATCTCCATACGCTCGCCCGTTAGTTTGAGCTTCTTGCTCCGGAGATAGGCCTCGAATCGGTGCGCTTCGGTGGAAGGAGCTCGGGAAGGCAGCGTCGGATCAGGGGACATGGATACTCCCAGTGTGGAAAAGTCGTTTAAGGGATCAAAAAGAATTCCCCTCATTCATAATACAGATTAAATTGAAATCACCCCCGTTTTAAAGGAGTGTGTATGCCTTTGATACACATCAAATCCAACCCCCTTTCAAAAGAGCAGAAAACCCGGATCGGCGACCGGATCATCGAGGCCTTCCATGGCGAAGGCATCCCGGCCGGGTCGGTGGTGGTCCTTTTCGGCCGGGAGGACGCCGACATCCTGCTGGATGGGGGCCTGCTCTTCGAAGTGGACGGGGTGAAGGCGGAGGCCCCGGCCCCCAAGCCGGCCCCCCCGCCCCCGGCGCCGGCGGTGGCGGCCTTCGAGAAGGATATAATTCCTGATTACAAGAACAAGCTTCGGCGGTCCAAGGGCGAGCTGCTGGCCTTGAAGGCCCAGCTGGTCCAGACCCTGCAGCACCAGGGGGCCCTGAGCAGCTTCCAGGCCCAGGAGGAACTGGGACTCAAGACCTGCGACTGGGCGCCGGCCACGCTCCGGCGGTTTTTTTCCGAGCTCGAGGATGAGGGGGTCATCCTCAAGCAGGGGCAGAAGCGCGGCACCCGCTATGTCTGGAAGGGCATCTCCAGCCAGCCCGCCCACGGTGCCCCCCGCCTCGTGAAGCGGGGCGATGACGAGCCCACGGGGAACTGACCCGTGGGGGCCCTGCCGGTGGGTGTGAGCCTCTGGAAGCTGGGCCAGCCGTGGTGGGAGTTCGCCCTGCGGGGGGCCCTGGTCTACGGGTTCCTGCTCCTGATCCTGCGCCTCACCGGAAAGCGCCAGGTGGGCCAGCTTTCGCCCTTCGACCTGGTCCTGCTCCTGATCCTGTCCAACGCCGTGCAGAACAGCATGAACGCGGGCGACAACACCGTCACGGCCGGGTTCATCCTGGCGGGGACCCTGGTGGGCCTCAACGCCCTGGTGAGCTGGGCCGCGTTCCGGAGCAAGAAGGTGCAGAAGTTCGTGGAAGGCATTCCGCTTGTGCTGGTGCACAACGGGAAGGTGATGCCGTCGGTCCTGGCCTCCGAGGAGGTCACCCAGCACGAGCTGATGGCCGCCCTGCGCGCCGCGGGCGTGGGCGGGGTGGAGGAGGTCCACGTGGCCATCCTGGAGACCAACGGGCATATCAGCGTCATCCCCAAGGCCCGCTGAAGGCCGCGGGGCCGCCCGCATGCGAGGATCCCGGCGCTCCGGCCCGCCCCGAAGGGCCGAGTCGCCGGTGCGCCGGGATCGGGGGAACGGCTACCTGCGCCGCGCCCGTCAGGCGTGCTGCTTGAGCTTTTCCTTCCCGCCGAACTTGTGGTCCAGGAAGACCACCACCGGCGAGGCGATGAAGATGGACGAGTAGGTGCCGGTGAGCACGCCCGCCACCAGGGGGAACGCCAGGTCGCGCAGGGCGTGGCCGCCCCAGAAGAACAGGCACAGGGCCACGAACAGCACGGACATGGAGGTGAGGATGGTGCGGCTCAGGGTCTGGTTGATGGAGTCGTCCACCAGCTTGACGATGTCCACCCGGCGGTATTCGGGCCTGTGGCTGTTCTCGCGGATGCGGTCGAAGACCACGATCGTATCGGCCATGGAGTAGCCGATGAGGATCAGGAAGCTGGCCACCACAGGCACCGAGAATTCGAACCCGAAGAGCACGAACAGGCCCAGGGCCATGAGGATGTCGTGCACCAGCGCCACGATGCCGCCGATGGAGAAGCTCAGGGTGAAACGGAAGAGGACGTAGACGAGGATGGCCACCAGGGCCCAGCCCACCGCGGAGAGGGTCTTCCAGGTCCATTCGCCCGAGATCGAGGGGGAGAAGCTCTCGTTCTTCAGGATGGTCAGGTTGCCCAGGCGGTAGTCCTTCTCCAGGCTGGCCCGCAGGGCGCCGGGGAGGTCGGAGGGGAGCTGGTTGTAGTCGGACATGGGGCTGGCCTTCTCGCGGGCCTTGATGACCTTGTCCACGTAGGGCTCGTAGGCCAGGCGCACCGCGGTCTCGTCGCCCTGGATGCCCAGGGGGTTGGACTTGATCCAGGTTTCCACGATCGCGCCGACGCTTTCCGTGTTGAGGTCCATGCGGTGGTCGCTGGCGGCCTTGGCGTCCAGGCTCCGCAGGGCGGCGGTGATCTGCTTGATCTGGGAGCTGGCGTCCTTCTCGTCCTGGCCCTTCCGGGCCTTGACCTTGATGGAGAACATGGCCACGCCGGGCTTGTCCTGGTAGGCCACGACGCCGGCCTGCTGGATGCCCCCCGCGTAGAGGGCGTTGCGCACGTCCTCCTGGTGGACGTTGCCCTTGAAGGCGACCATCATGTCGATGCCGCCGGTGAACTGCATGCCCAGCTTCACGTGGGCGTCCGCGCCCTTCCAGGGGTGGATCCACAGGAGGCAGGCGATGATCACGCCCCAGGAGAGGACCAGGGCGACCTTCGAGTACTTCATGAAGGGAATGTGGGGGAGATTCTCGAAAATTTTCATCTGGGCGGGCCTGTTAGATGGAGAGGGTCTTGGTGCCGGGGTGGCGTTCCAGGATCCAGTCGTAGATGAACCGGCTGATGTAGATGCTGGTGAACAGGGAGGCTGCGACGCCCACCGTGAGGGTCACGGCGAATCCCTTGACCGGCCCCGTGCCGAAGATGAAGAGGAGAATGGCGGAAACGAGCTGGGTGACGTGGCTGTCCACGATGGTCCAGAACACCCGGTCGAAGCCGGCCTGGATGGCGCCGGCCACGGATTTCCCGTTGCCGAGCTCCTCCCGTATGCGCTCGAAGATGAGGATGTTGGCGTCCACCGCCATGCCCACGGTCAGGGCGAAGCCGGCGATGCCGGGCAGGGTGATGACCGCGTGGAAGGAACCCATGAGGCCCAGCATCACGATGATGTTCACCGTGAGGGCCACCACGGCGTTCACCCCCGACCACCGGTAGTAGAAGACCATGAACCCGATGACCGCGATGAAGCCGATGAGGGCGCCCCGGACGCCCGAGGCGATGGCGTCGGCGCCCAGGCTCGGACCCATGGCCCGCTCCTCCAGGAACTTCATGCTGGCGCGCATGGCGCCGCTCTTGAGCTTGAGGGCGAAGTCGTCGGCCTCCTCCTTGGAGAACTGCCCGGTGATGCGCACGGCGCCGCCGGGGATCTTCTCCTTGCACCAGAGCACGCTCACGACCTTGCGGTCCAGCACCACGGCGATGCGGCGGTTCTCCTCCGAGGCGATGCCCGAGAGGTTGTAGAAGTCGTCGGCGCCCTTCTTGTTCAGGACGTAGCTGATCTCGTACTGGTCGGTCTGGGGGTTGACGGTGGGGTCGGCCTTGGTGATGTCGGCGCCGTCCACGTAGACCTTCTCCTCCACCAGGACCCAGGAGCGGATGGGCTCGGACTGGCCGGCGGCGGGAGCCTGGAAGGCCTTGCCTTCGCGGCGGGCCTCGCGCTCCGAGAGGGGCAGGGGCAGGAGCTCGGTGCCGGCGGGGAGGTTGCCGGCGAAGTGGGCCAGGGCCTCCTCGCGGGTGCGCCAGCCGATGCCGTTGGTGGTGTCCTGCTTGGCCACGAGGCGCTGCTCGAGGCGGCCCGGGGTGGTGAGCAGGCCCTTGATGCGTTCGCGCTCGGCATCGCCCACGCCGGGGAGCTCGACGACGATGCGGTTGCCCTCGGCGCCGGTGGGGGTGATCTCGGGCTCGGCCACGCCGAACTGGTTGATGCGGTTCTCGATGATCTGCTGGGCGCGCTTGTTGGCGTCGTCCTTGAGGCTCTTCTGGTACCCGGTCTTCTGGGTCAGGACGACCGTGTCGCCGGAGAAGGCGGCGTCGTAGCCGCCGAACCCGGCGAGGATCTTCTGGACCTCGGCCTGGCGGTCGGCGGGGACGCCCTGGGCCTTGAGGTTCATGCCTTCCAGCCGGACCACGGCTTCGGCGAAGCCCTTCTCGCGGAGGCGGTCCACGAGCCGGTCCCGGGTGTCGCGCAGGTCGGCCTCGAGGGCCTCGTGCCCCTGGACCTCGAGTTCGAAGTGCACGCCGCCCTTGAGGTCAAGGCCCAGCCGGACCTTGGAGAGGGGGACGAAGAAGTACGCGCAGGCGCCGCAGATCAGGGTGGTGAAGATCAGGCGCCAGAGGCTCCGCTTGGTCACGAATGGGCTCCGACGAAAGGAGAGCGGGAACGTGAATCCCCGCCCTCGGCAAGACAAAGATCAGGGGTCAGTTCTGCTCGGGGGCGGGTTCCGCGGCCAGGGCCGCCACCGCGGTGCGGCGGGCCTTGACGATGGAGCTGCCCAGCTTGAGGTAGATGTTCTTGTCCTCGACCCGGTCGATGACGGCGTAGAAGCCCGAGGTGAGCAGCACCTCGTCGCCGGCCTTGAGCTTGGAGAGGCGTTCCTCCATCTGCTTGCGGGCCTTGCTCTGGGGGCGGATCAGGAGGAAATAGAACAGCAGGGCCATGCCGCCGAAGAGGATGATGGGACCGAAGGGGGATCCCTGCTGGGCTTGCTGGAGAAGGGCTAAATTCATTCAAGGCTCCTCTTGGTTCCAATGTTCCCTGGTGCGGCTGGCGAATTCCGGGAACCGTTCCTCCTGGATGGCCCGCCGCGCGGCTCGAGTCAGCCCAACAGTGTAGCTCAGGTTATGGATGCTGTTGAGGGTGGATGCCAGCATCTCGCCGGCCCGGAACAGGTGGTGCAGGTAGGCCCGGGAAAAAGTCCTGCATGTGTAGCAGTTGCAATCGGGATCCAGGGGGCGGTCGCTGTCCTTGTGCCGGGCGTTCTTGATCTTCACACGTCCCCGCGAGGTGAGGAGGGTCCCGTGGCGGGCCTCCCGGGTGGGCAGGACGCAGTCGAAGAGGTCGACGCCGTGCTCGATGCCGAAGAGCAGGTCCTCGGGGGTGCCCACGCCCATGAGGTAGCGGGGGCGGTCGGCGGGCAGGAGGCGCACGAAGTCGGCGAGGAGGGCGTTCATCTCCTCCTTGGGCTCGCCCACGCTGAGCCCGCCCACGGCGAAGCCCTGGAAGGGCGTGGCCGCGTCGATCTCGAGGATTTCCTCCAGGTGGCGGGAACGCAGGTCCAGGTGGACGCCCCCCTGGTTGATGGCGAAGAGCCCCTGGCGCTCCCCCAGCGGAAAGTCCCGGCAGCGCTTCAGCCAGCGGGTGGTGCGGGCCATGGACAGCTCCAGGCCGGGCCGGTCAAGGCGCCCGGGCGGACATTCATCCAGGGCCATGACGATGTCCGAGCCGAGGTTGCGCTGGATCTCCATGCTCCGCTCGGGCGAGAGGAAGTGGGTGGAGCCGTCGATGTGGCTCTGGAAGGTGACGCCTTCCTCCTTGATCTTGCGCAGGGAAGAAAGGGAGAAGACCTGGAAGCCTCCGGAGTCCGTGAGGATGGGGCCGGGCCAGGCCATGAACCGGTGCAGGCCGCCCAGGTCGCGCACCAGGGCGTCGCCGGGGCGCAGGCCCAGGTGGTAGG
>DBMS01000101.1:21293-21924 GCA_002297665.1 Holophagaceae bacterium UBA692
TGCCCACGGGCATGAAGGCCGGCGTGAGCACGGCGCCCCGGGTCGTTTCGAAGCGTCCGCTTCGGGCGGCGCCGGAAGATGAATCCTGGATGAACTTCGCAATGGCGTGTGACATGTTTGTGACAAACCCCTGTGAACTGTCACGTGAATATCACGGAAATGCCCCAGGATGGGGGTCCGTGTCACGATGTTGGAAAAAGTGTGGCGAACGTCCTAAATCCCCTGCCAATGCGGATTTCAGCACTTGACGCCGATCAGGCAGCTTGTAATCTTAACCGCTGGGCCTGCCCCGGATCATTCGACGTTTGGTTAAGAGCCGTTTCTGTCCTCAAAAACAGATCCGGCTCCATTTTTTTCTCATTTCAGCTTTTTTCGGGAGTCGCATGAGCAAAGACCCCAAGACCAACCCTCCTCCCAACGGCGCGTCCAAGGAGACCCTGGAGGACCTCGTCTACAGGTCCAGCCTGTCTTCGGGGAACGCCGCCGTCCACGGCGCGAGTCCCCTGGTCACCATCCCCATGACCATCGTGTCCTACGCGATCTTCGGCACCTTCGGGTACCTCCTGGCGACCCAGACGGACGCCGGCAAGAAGGTCATCAAGACCATGGGCGTGGACCTGACCGAGCAGGC
>DBMS01000018.1 GCA_002297665.1 Holophagaceae bacterium UBA692
GCGCCCCCCACCGCGCCGCCGACGTGGCCCGCCCCGGCCGCCAGCTGCGCTTCTGGGCCCTGGTGGTGGCCGAGAAGACCGTGCGCACCGAGAAGGGCGACCTCATGCAGTTCGTCACCTTCGAGGACGAGACGGCCCTGTGCGAGGCCGTGGCCTTCCCGGACGCCTACCGCAAGCGGCGAAGGCCCTTCCGCGTGGGGGACATCCTGCCGGTGGCGGGCAAGAGCGTGCGGCAGGACGGGCTGGTGGTGCTGGAGGTGGTGTGACGGGCCTGCTCCCCACGCATAACCCCGGGCCGACCTTAGTAGGCCTGATCGTGATCAGCTACCCATAGAATTTCTATTACTGGACCGGAATGGAGTAGGCATACCGCCCTCCAATTTAGGTTGAGGCGGTAGCTATAGAGCGGCTTCTTGGTTCCGGGATAGAACCGGCCTTCCAACTTTTCCCAACGAAGCCCACCCCTGGACAGATCTTCCATGCTCTCCATGGCATGAATCTTTTCCAAAGATTCGTAGAACGCTGTTTGCACTTCTTGATCACTTCCGTCCAGGTCCTTCAGGATGCTGGCTACGTCAAGATTGATGTCTATAAATTCTGACTTACCCATAAAAAATCCTTCCAGATGCTTAGTATATTCATCACCCGAAAGGCTCGAAAGTGGGCAAATGGGTATTGAGCCGAGAAATGGCTATTTGCGAATCTTCAAAGACTTGGCAAGCGACTCCATCAAACCGGGGGTAGTTACACTGACCCGGTGGGCCTTATCCGCGGCGACCTCTGCGAGCTTCCGCTCGAACCGCTCATTCCAAGCCCACATCTGGTGGCGCGGGATCTTCACGATGGGGGTCAGCATGATGCGCCCATCGTCCAGGACCTCCATATCCATGAGGTCCCCGGGCTTCACGCCAACTTCAGAGGGGAGGGTGACACGCTTCCTGGCGTCGAGGCTCAGCGTCGTTTTCATTCGAGTGACCTTTCGCGCCAGCGATCCCCGCCGGCGGCAACCTTTCTTGCTAACGACCTCCACCCAGTGGTTGGAACATCGCCCATCTACCCATTCAATGTATCCTCCGAAAATGGCACTACGCAACCTTAATTTCGCAATTTCTGTTACGAAACCCATAGCAACATCTCCACCCATACGGACGGTTTAGCAAATACCGATGCAACAATTAGCATTTCAGCGCTTGTGCCGGTACGGGCTACCATGGGGCATGGAAAACGCCCACGCCCCCTATGAACTATCCCTGGACGTCCTGCCGGAGGACATCGACCAGCTCAACCACGTGAACAACGTCGTGTACCTGCGCTGGGTGCAGGAGGCCGCCATCGCCCACTGGACCGCCAAGGCCTCCCGGGAGGCCCAGGAGTCCCTCTTCTGGGTGGTGGTGCGCCACGAGATCGACTACAAGCGCCCGGCCCTGCCGGGCGACGGCATCATCGCCCGCACCTGGGTGGGCCCGGCCAGCCAGCGCACCTTCGAGCGCAACACGGAGATCCTCCGGGCCGGTGACCGCACCCTCCTGGCCCGGGCCCGCACCCTCTGGTGCCCCATGGACCCGCGCACCGGGAGGCCCACCCACGTGAGCGACGCGGTGCGGGCGGCCTTCTCCGTGGAGCCGGACGCCGAAAACTGAGCCGGGACACGCTCATTGCCCGGAAGGGGCCCCATCCGGGAGTGGCGCCGTAGAGCGGCCCATGGAGCGGACGGCCTCCTGATCCCAGGTGGCCTGGGCCGGCGGGTTTTCCGCCAAGTTCCGGTCGAACCATTCCTGAACGATCCCGTCGGTGGGCTGAAGCCGGAGGGGCAAGGTGATGTGGTCCTCCCCCGGCAGAAGGAGCAGCCGGCTCCCGGCCGGGGCCCTCGCGCTCAGGCGCCGGCTGTGCTCGGGAGGGACCATCGCGTCGTCCGCCCCGTGGATGAACAGGATCGGACCGCTGACGGCCGCTGCGGCCTTGGGCACGTCCACGTCGGCCCATGTGAACCCTGCCTTCCCGGGGGCCTCCGCGATGGCCTTCCGGATGGTGCCCTCGGAGGCCCACCAGAGCCGCCGCCGGAACGGGTCGAAGGCGTGGATCATGGTGTCGATCGCGGATCGGGGGTCCGCGAAGGGCTCCAGGGCGACGACCGTGACGACCCGGGGATCGGCTCCGGCCCACTGGATCCCCACGCTGGCCCCAAGCGACACCCCCATCACGCCCACCTTCCCCGCCACCAGCCGGCGCGCGGTCAAGGCGTCCAGGACGGACCGCATGTCCTCCACCTCGAAGGCGCCGAAACCGATCCATTCCCCCGTGGACGCTCCGTGCCCCCGGAGATCCACCAGCACGCATCGATAGCCCCGCTGGGCCAGGGAGAGGGCCCAGGGGAGCATCTGCTCCTTCTGCTGCCGGTATCCGTGCAGCAGGATCACGGTACCCTTGGGCGCGGCCGTGAAGGCGCCGGGTTTGTCGTAGGACATCTGGATGGTGGCCGTCAGCGCCCGCTTCGTCCTCTCCACGGTACAGGCGTAGGCCAGGCGCCAGTCTCCGGGCTCGATGACCTGCGCGTCCAGCACGACTCCGGGTTCACGGCCGGGCACCGGCACGGCCGTGAACCCGGCGGTCATGGCGCCGGCCTTGAAGGGGGGCGCCGACTGGCGATTCGGGGCCCTCACCAGCTGCCGGGCCAGGGTGCCATGGGTGCAGCCGGTGACGGCCAGGACGAGCAACAAGGGCAGAAGGCAGGGATTCATGCCCCCATGCTACCCCCGGGCGCCGGGCCCTGGCTGCCCTATCCCAGGGCCGCCTTGAGCGCCCCCAGCGCCAGCTCCGCGGAATGGTACGACGCGTCGTCGCCGTCGCCCAGGGCCTCCAGCACATCCTCCACCTCCAGGGCGGCGGCCTCCTGGAGGGTGCGCCCCTGCACCAGGTGCGCCACGAGGCTCCCGCAGATGACGAAGGACTCGCACCCGTCGGTGGTGTAGCTGCCCGCGGCCACGCGGCCGTCCTCCACCTTGAGCCACAGGTCCAGGGCGTGTCCGCACCCGCCTTCCTGGGCCCGGCCGTGCAGGTCGGCTCCCTTCATGGGAGAGAAGTTGCCGGGAACGATCCGGAAGCCGATGGAGGGGGGAAGCACCTTGCGCATGCATCAATTGTGATGGATTTGTTGGGAAAAGCAGCACCAATCCACGGAACGCCCCGAACAATATTCCTATTTGGGCATTCAGTGGGTTCATGGGAAGATGCCAAGGCCCGGCACGTTGGAGGCGAGGAGACCATGGATCAGCCCAAGCGCATCGTCATCGTAGGTGGAGTCGCGGGGGGGGCCTCGGCCGCCGTCCGGGCCCGCCGCCTTTCCGAAGGGGCCGACATCGTCCTGTTCGAGCGGGGGCCCCACGTCTCCTTCGCCAACTGCGGCCTGCCCTACCACATCGGCGGGGCCATCCCCGACCGGGGCAGGCTCCTGGTGCAGACCCCCCGGAGCCTCATGGCCCGGTTCAACCTGGACGTGCGGGTCAACACCGAGGTCCTGTCCATCGACGCCGCGGCCCGCACGGTGACCGTGCGCAACCTGAAGACGGGCCAGGAGCGGGTGCAGCCCTACGACGCCCTGATCCTCAGCCCCGGCGCCGAGCCCATCCGGCCCGCCATGCCGGGCATCGGCGACCCGCGGATCCTCGCCCTGCGCAACCTGGAGGACATGGACCGCATCCTGGCGGCCATGGAGGGCGCCACCCGGGCCCTGGTGGTGGGCGCGGGCTACATCGGGCTGGAAATGGCCGAGGCCTTCCGGGCGCGGGGGCTGGAGGTGGTCCTGGTGGAGAAGCTCGACCAGGTCATGGCCGCGGCGGACGCGGACATGGCCACGCTCCTGCACGGCGAATTGCGGCGCAACGGCGTGGACCTGCGCCTGGGGGTTTCGGTGGAAGGCTTCGAGCCGGGCCCGGACGGCCTGCTGGCGACCCTTTCCGACGGGACGCGGGTGGCCTGCGGCCTGGCCGTGCTGGCCATCGGCGTGCGCCCGGAAACCGCCCTGGCCCGCACCGCGGGCCTGGCCCTGGGCTCCACGGGGGGGATCCTGGTGGACGAGTACATGCGCACCAGCGATCCCGCCATCTGGGCGGTGGGCGACGCCGTGGAGGTGAAGGACACGGTCCTGGACGGGCCCGCCCTCATCCCCCTGGCCGGCCCCGCCAACCGCCAGGGCCGCATCGCCGCCGACGCCATCCTGGGCCGCGCGAGCGTCTACAAGGGCACCCAGGGCACGGCCATCTGCAAGGTCTTCGGCCTGGCCCTGGCGGTCACGGGCCAGTCCGAGAAGGTCCTCAAGCGCAAGGGCGTGGCCCACCGCAAGATCTACATCCACCCCGCGGACCACGCCACCTACTACCCCGGCGCCTCCAGCATGTCGCTCAAGCTGCTCTTCGACGACGAGGGCCGCATCCTGGGCGCCCAGGCCGTGGGCGCCGCCGGCGTGGACAAGCGCATCGACGTCATCGCCACCGCCATGCGCGGGGGACTGACCGTCTACGACCTGGAGGATTCGGAACTCTGCTACGCGCCCCCCTACGGCAGCGCCAAGGACCCGGTGAACATGGCCGGGTTCGTGGCCGCCAACGTGCTGCGCGGCGACACCGCCCTCTGGGAGCCCGAGGAGCTGGCGTCGCTGCGGGAGGACCAGGTGCTGCTGGACGTGCGCACCCTGGAGGAGTTCAAGGCCGGCACCATCCCCGGCGCCGCCCTGGCCCCCGTGGACGAACTGCGGGACCGCCTGGACGAGCTGGACACGGCCAAGGAGTACCTGGTCTTCTGCCAGGTGGGCCTGCGGGGCTACCTGGCCGGCAGGATCCTGGCGCAGCTGGGCTACAAGGTGCGCAACCTTTCGGGCGGGTACCGGCGCTACCGGATGTTCGCGGGCCAGGCCTGACCGTGGAGGACGCCCGGCTTCTCCCGCGAATCGCCTGGCCCCTGGCGGCCGCCCTGACCCTCCTGCCCTGGTGCGGGGCCGCCACGGCCCTGCTGGGCGGCGTCCTCCTGGCGGTGACCCTGGGCAACCCCTACCAGGCCCTCTTCAAGCGCTGGACGGGGCGGCTCCTGCCGTGGTCCGTCATCGGCCTGGGGGCCGGCATGGACCTGCGCGTCGTCCTCCAGGCCGGCCTCCACGGCCTGGGCTACACGGTGGTGAGCATCGGCCTCACCCTGGCCCTGGGCATCTGGCTGGCCCGGCGCATGGGGGTGGCCGGCAACACCGGCCTCCTGGTGAGCGTGGGCACCGCCATCTGCGGAGGCAGCGCCATCGCGGCCGTGGCCCCGGTCATCAACGCCGAGGAGCACGAGACCTCCGTGGCCCTGGGCACGGTCTTCCTGCTCAACGCCGCGGCCCTGGTGGTCTTTCCCATGGCCGGCCACCTGTTCCACCTGTCCCAGGAGGGCTTCGGCCTCTGGGCGGCCCTGGCCATCCACGACACCAGCTCGGTGGTGGGCGCGGCCCTGTCCTACGGGCGCCAGGCCCTGCAGATCGCGGTCACCGTGAAGCTGGCCCGGGCCCTGTGGATCGTCCCCGTGGCCTTCGGCATCGGCCTGGCCATGAAGAAGGACCAGGGCGCCGCCAAGGGCAAGCGCCCCTGGTTCATCCTGGGCTTCCTCGTGGCGGCCGCCCTGGCCACCTACGTGCCCTTCCTCCACGCGCCCGCCCAGTGGGTGGCCCGGGGCGCCCGGCAGGGCCTGGTCCTCACGCTCTTCCTCATCGGGGCCGGACTCACCCCCGCCACGCTGCGCAAGGTGGGCGTGCGGCCCTTCCTGCACGGCCTGCTGCTCTGGGTGATCATCGGCTCGGCGAGCCTGGCGGCGGTGGCGGCCGGCATCCTGAAATGAGGCCGCCCAGGATAGGGAGCGCCGGCCGGGAATCGGCTAGAGCGTCTGGGTCACGCTCTCAGGCGTGATGGCGAGCGCGGCCCGGGCCCAGGCGAATTTCGCTTTCATCACGTCGAATTCGGGACCCGCGGCCAGGAAGGCCGCCCTGCCCTTGATGAGAAAACCGGTTCCCGGGCCGTGCTGGCCGGGCACCTTGGAGCTGCCCAGCGTAACGAGCACCTGGTCGTTGAAGGCTACGTTGGCTTCGGTGCGCTTCATGAAGCCGGCGGGGACCAGCAGCCGGCCGTCCTCCGTGACGCGGATATAGCTGTTCCAGGTGTTGACCATGTGGGGGCCGTCCGGCCCCAGGGTGGCGACGGCGACCACGCCGTCCTTCGTGAGCACTTCCAACAGTTTCTGGGGCATGACCATGGCGGCCTCCTTGAGGGGGGAAAAAGCGTCCAGTCCTTGCGGCTGGCTAGGTGGCGTGGGTGCGGGCCCGCTTGCGGGACACGAACCAGGCGCGGGTGTCGGCCAGGAAGGCTCCCGGGGCCTTCCGTTCGAATTCGCACCCCAGGTCCGCCAGGGTCCTGGAACCCAGGAAATCCTGGAGAACCTGCTCGGCCTCCAGCATCACCGCGTGGATGCG
This sequence comes from Holophagaceae bacterium UBA692, assembly GCA_002297665.1. GTDB lineage: Bacteria > Acidobacteriota > Holophagae > Holophagales > Holophagaceae > Mesoterricola. The sequence continues at coordinate 6,488 of DBMS01000018.1, forward strand.
GCAGGTGCCGGCCGTGGCCCATTCGGGCGCCTGGGCGCCAAACAGGGCGCAGTTGGCGCGGATCTCGGCGCAGGCGAAGAGCCTGCGGTCCGGATCCACGGCGGCGAGCACCTCCATGACGGTGATCCGGTCCGCGGGCCGGGCCAGGGCGAACCCGCCGGTGACGCCTTCGCGGCCCGCCACCAGCCCGGCCTTCCGGAGCCGGGTGAAGAGCTTGGCCAGGAAGCGCTCCGGGACCTTCTGGAAGGTGGCCAGATCCTTCACCGACGCCGGTTCGGGCCGGCTGGCCAGGATGAGCAGCGCGTGCAGGGCATACTCGGCGCCGGCGCCGTACAGGGACGAATTCAAACTAACACCTCACAAGGAGTAGTTTCCGACACGCCCCTCCCCCCGTCAACCGTTTCCTCAGAACCTCCTTTCGCACCGCCTTCCGGCCGGACCCTCCGGTGTATCCTGGGTCCCCATGGAACCGCAACTCACGAGCACCTGGAAGGTCAGCCGCAGGGCCTGGTCCCTCAGCCACGCGATGTACAAGACCAACCGGCGAAAGTTCAAGCGGAACCTGCGGTGGGCGGTGACGGCGGCAGTGCGCCAGGCCGTCACCCGACCCTGGTTCGAATTCCTGGCGACCAACGGCATGGCACCTTTCGTGCACGCCAACCCCCGCCTGGCCTTCCGGCCCATGAACACCTACATGTGCAAAGGTTGGTCCTGGGAGCGCCGCACCAAGGTTGTCCTGGAGACCTACGAATTCATCAACGCCATGAAGGGCATCCTGCGGGACGCCATGCTCCGGCAGGAGGGGCGGATCCTGGCGGCCGTGGACCTGGGCAAGGGGCTGGAGGCGAGGTTCCGCCTGGGTTTCGATCCCAAGTTCCGCAAGGAGGGCGAATTGTGCCTGTTCCTGGAGCTGTCGGCTTATGAAGGGCCGGTGATGGGCATGGCCCTCTCCCTGGAACACGTTGCGGGCAGCAGGTGGGTGGCCTACGTGGGCGCCATCCAGGGGCGCCTGGGCGGCGGGGAGGACGTGGTGAAGGTGGCCACCAAGGCCATGCACGGCCTCAGGCCCAAGTTCCTCATGGTGTTCCTGGCCCAGGAGATGGCCCGGGCGCTCAGGGTGGGCCGGCTGCTGGGGGTGGGCAACCGGATCCAGGTGTACCGCGCCAACCCGTTCCGGATCATCCACGCTTCCAAAGACATCCGCTTCGACTACGATGCCCTCTGGAAGGAAGCGGAAGGTGAAGCGACCGAAGATGGATGGTTCCAGCTTCCCCTTCGCACGCCACGGCGGGCGGAGGAGGACTTCCCATCCAACAAGCGCGGGATGTACCAGAAGCGCTATGCCCTGATGGACGAGCTGAGCCGCCAGATCAAGATCCAGCTGGCCCCCTTCGGAGCCTGAAGATCCCCGCTCCGCAAATGCGCCGGACAGGGCATCATGGTAGGTTCTCAAGGAACCTGGTGACTCCGAAATCCTCGACCCCCATCCGCGCGGCCGTCCTTTCCGGACTGGCGGGGTGCGCCCTGGGAGCGCAGGGGGTCCTGGCGCCCATCGGGATCATCCTCTCCGAACAGTCCCGCACCGCCTTCAGCGTGCAGGGGGCGGGGGCCCGGGCCATGGGGCTTGGCGGGGCCTTCATCGGGGTGGCCGACGACGCCACGGCGGTGACCTTCAACCCCGCCGGACTGGCCCAGATGGTGAAGCCCGAGATGAGCTTCGTGGGCCAGGGATTGAACCGGCGCGGGGCGTTCCAGGACGCCCAGACCATCTCCGGAAGGCGCACCCTGCTGGTGGACGACTCCCTCGTATCGAGCACCCGGTTCAATCCCCTTCTGCTCTCCGGCACCATTCCGCTTCGGGTGGACGGGAGGACCCTGGCCATCCAGCTCTCCGTCCAGCGCCTGATCCCCCTGCGGGAAGGGAATTCCCGAGGCATGCAGGAGCGGCCTCAGGACGGATCGGCCCCGGTGCAACTTCACCAGAGCATCGACCAGACGGGGCAGATCGACCTGTACTCGTTTGCCGTGGCCTACGAGATGTCCCAGCGGATCCTCCTGGGGTTTACCGTGAACCAATGGCGGGGCGACTGGAACCTGGGCTCCAGCAGCACCAGCGAATCGGCCGGCGGCACCAGCTTCGTGCGCTACTCCCAGAGCAACCACCTGGAGGGATCGAACTTCACCCTGGGCCTCCTGTGGCGATGGGAGACCTGGAGCCTGGGGTTGAACCGCAGCACCGCCTTCCACGGAGACTACACCTACAGCGCCTCCTACCTCTCCAGCGCCACGCCCCGGATCACCGCGCCGCCCTACACCACGGGCCTCCACTGGCCTTCCACCACGGGGGTGGGCCTGGCCTACCGTCCCGCGGAGGGCTGGCTCCTGGCCCTGGACCTGGTGCGGACCCCCTGGTCCGAGGCCCGCTACATGAGCGGCCGGGAAAACCTCAACGGCCTCAACTTCTTCGACATGTCCAAGGGGAACCGGACGCCGGACGCCACGCAGTTCCACCTGGGCGTGGAGCGCATCCTCCTGGCGCCCTCGGGCAACGTCATCCCCCTTCGCTTCGGCTATTCCCGGGAGCCCCAGCCGGTCACGGACCGCGTCACGGGCCAGCAGCGGGTCATGCAGGGCCTGAGCGCCGGGTCCGGCCTCAAGCGGGGGCGCTACACCTTTGACGCGGCCTATAGGTACGCGTGGGGCAGGCGCCGGGCCTCCCAGTTCCTGGACGCCGACCAGCTCCTCAGCAACATCCACTCCAAGTCGCTGGGCACGGAGGACATCACCGAGCACCGGCTGGACTTCAGCTTCATCGTCCAGTTCGAGCGGCGCCCCGTGCAGGATTTCCTGCGCCACCTGTTCGTGGGAGGTTGAGTGCATCCCGGCCTCGTCCTGCCCGCCCTGGTCCTCCTCCAGACCCAGCCCACCTTCTACGAGGCCTGGGAGGACGGCCGGGACGCCGAGGCCGCCCGGCGCTTCGAGGAGGCCCTGGCAGCTTTTCAGCGGGCGGCCCACCTGCACCCCCGGTCCGCCCGGCAGGTGATCATCTACGGCAACAACGTTCTCCAGGGCTTCTATCCCTACACGCGCATCGCCCGGTGCTGCATCGAGCTGGGCCGGTGGGACGCCGCCGACCAGGCCCTGGCCCAGGCGGAGCGCGAAAACGAACCCCGGGAGGAACGCACCGCCCTGGCGGCGCGGGTCCATCGCCCCCGCCCCGTCGAGGCGGCCCCCGCGGCGCCCCCGGCACCCG
>DBMS01000124.1 GCA_002297665.1 Holophagaceae bacterium UBA692
GCGGGAGGCCGCGGCGGACGCGGTGTGGCTCCACGGCGCCGCCGCGGACCGGCTGGGGCCGGGACCCATCCTCATCCGCGACCTGGGGCCGGCCCTGGCCGGCCTGCTGAGGACCATCCATTCGGAGGACGACCATGCCTGAGACACGCCTCCTGCGGGAGGAAGGGGCCACGGAGGCCCTGGGCGCCGAACTGGCCCGGCTCACGCCCCCGGGCGGCACCTGGCTCCTGCGGGGCCCCCTGGGCGCCGGCAAGACCACCTGGACCCGCGGGTTCGTGGCGGGCCTGGGGGGCGACCCCGACCAGGTGGCCTCGCCCACCTACGCCGTGCTCCACCGCTATTCGTGCCCCGCGGCCAAGATCCACCACCTGGATCTGTACCGCCTGGGGGAGGCCGGCGCCTGGACCCTGGGGCTGGAGGAGACCGTGGCCCCGGCGGACTACCTGGTGGTGGAATGGGCCGGCGGCCCGGGCCCGTGGCCCACGGACTGGGTGGCCGAACTGGAGCTGGAAGGGGAAGGGGAGGAACGCACCGCCACCTGGAGCCTGCCCCCCTCGGCGTGAACGCGGGGTTCAGAGGAGGCGGTTCGCGAGCCGGTCCAGTTGGATGCGGTTCAGGCGCTTCAGGGCCTTGCGCACCGGCGCCGGATAGCTGGCCACGGGCTCCAGGTCCAGGCTGGAGCGGATGCGGGTGGTGCGGGCCAGGATGGCCTCCCGTTCCCGGGTGAACATGGGTTCCAGGAGGCCCTGCGGGTCCCGGATGACCAGGCCGTTCTCCAGGTCCAGGCTCCAGGCCCGGGGATTCAGGTTGTTGCCGGTGAGGACGGCGATGCGGCCGTCGATGTCCAGGCCCTTGGCGTGGAAGGTGTGGTCGTCGTGGCGCCAGAGGTGGATGGCCAGGCGCCCGCTCTCCAGGGCCCGCCGGTGCTTGCGGGCGAAGCGGCGCAGGTTGGCCTCGTAGAGGTAGGGAACCAGACCGATGAACCGGAAGGGCTCCCCGGGCGGAATGTAGAAGTCGTTGGCGGTCTTGTCGCCCACGATGATGGTGACCTCCCGGCCCTGGTCCAGCAGGGTGGAGACCGCGTGGGCCAGGGGCCGGGGCAGGTTGAAGTACGGGGTGTAGAGGGTCAGGCTGCGCTCGGTGCCCTGGACCAGGGCCATGAGGGTGTCGTTGAGGGGGTTGCGCGAGCGCCCGAAGCCCGCCAGGGGCGTGACGCCCACCTCCCCGGGGCCGCGCCGGGCCGGGGTGAAGGCGTAGCGGGCGCTCCGCAGGTTCCTGCGGAAGGCCTGGATGGCGCCGCGCAGGCTGCGGGTGGCGGGCGGCTGCGCCTGGGCCAGGGACGTGACCGCGGAGCTGGCCACCAGGGTCCGGCGCAGGTAGTCCACCATGCAATCCGCCAGGGCGGGGCTTTCCAGCGCGTGGTAGCGGTCCAGGCGGTAGCGTCCGGCGGCGTGCAGGTACACGTCGTTGAGGCTGGCCCCGGTGTAGATCACCGTGTCGTCCAGGATGAAGCCCTTGAGGTGCAGGACGCCGAAGACCTCCCGGGTCTGCACCGGCACCCCCAGGATCTGCACGGCGGAGCCCTCCCGGGCCGCGTACGCCTCGTACATCGCCGCGTTGCCCCGGCTCCGGGCCTTCCCGATGAGGCCCCGCTGGGCGCGGTGCCAGTCCACCAGGACCCGGATCTCCAGGCCGGGACGGGCCCGGGCGGCGGCGTGGAGCGCGTCCATGATCCCGCGCCCGGCTTCGTCGTCCTGGAGGTACAGGGCCGTGATGTAGATGCGCCGCCGGGCCGCGGCGATGCCCTCCAGGAGGGCGGTCCGCAGCTCCGCGGGCTCCATCAGGCACCGGACCCGGTCCGCGGGTACGGGGATGGCCGGCATGCCGCGCGGGTCGGCCGTGGGGGGCTTCCCGACGCGGATCAGGCGCAGGGTGCGGGAAAGGCGGGTGCGGGTGATGAAACGGAAGATCCCCATTCCCGAAGCATACCGCCCCGGCGGAGGAAGACGGGCGTTTCCCGGCAGCGACCTTCTGGATAGACTGGGGCATGCACATGCCTTCCCGGGCGACCGGGGCCATCGGGTTCAGCGTTCAGGAGACGACCAGGAACAAATCGAGGGGAAACGGGGGCAAGCATTGCATCCTAAAGCGCCTACAAACACCATTATCGCCGTGGACAGCAACTACGTGCCCATGATGGAGGTCGGCCGCAGGAAGGCGATCCGGGCCGTGGCCGCGGGCCGCGCCCAGGTGCTCAACCCCGCCAACCTGGACCGGTCCGCGGACCCGTTCGGCGCCATCTTCCTCATCATCTTCCCCCATGCCAAGGCCTGCTCCGAGAGCAAGCTCCTCATGGGGCGCCTGGACCGCCGGGTGATGCGCCGGGACCACTACACCTGCCAGTACGAGGGCTGCCACAACCGCGCCGACACCATCGACCACATCGTCCCGCTGTGCCAGGGGGGCCGTTCCACCTGGCAGAACCTCGTGGCCTGCTGCCTTCCCTGCAACCAGTACAAGGGCGGCAGGACCCCGGACCAGGCCGGCATGCGCCTGAAGAAGGTGCCCGAGGGGCCCCGGGCGCACCTGTTCCGGCGCTTCGAAGAAATCCTCAAGGACGGCTCGGCGGCGTAGAATCGTTGGCATGAAGACGATATCGCTGCGCGTGGACGTGGACACCCTCGAAGGCTCGCTGAAGGGCATACCGGCCCTCCTGCGGATGCTGGACAGGCAGCAGATGCAGGCCAGCTTCTACTTCAGCTTCGGCCCCGACAACTCGGGAAAGGCCCTGCGCCGCATCTTCCGCAAGGGCTTCCTGGAGAAGATGCGCCGCACCGGCGGGGCGAAGCTCTACGGCTTCAAGACCATGATGTACGGGGTCCTGCTGCCGGCCCCCGTCATCTGGAAGCGCGCCGCCGCGCAGATGCGCAGCGCCCGCGAGGCCGGCCACGAGGTGGCCATCCACGGGTGGGACCACGTGCAGTACCACGACCTGCTCGACCGCAAGTCCCGGTCCTGGCTGGAGGCCTGGTTCCAGGACGCCCACGCCGCGTTCCAGGAGGTCTTCGGGGAAGCCGCCCGGGGCGCCGTGAGCCCCGCCTGGCGCTGCAACGACGCCACGCTGGAGATCCAGGAGCGGTACGGCCTGGACTACGCGGGGGACTGCCGGGGCCTGTCGCCCTTCTATCCCGTGGTGAAGGGCCGCACCCTCGCCACCCTCCAGGTGCCCACCACGCTGCCCACCCTGGACGAGTACCTGGGCCTGGACGGCATGACGGCCTCCCAGGTGAACGAGAAGGTCTGGTCCCTCATCCGCGAGGACGCGCTCAACGTCTACGCGCTCCACACCGAGGTGGAGGGCGGGGCCCTGGCGGACACCTTCGCCGCCTTCCTGCAGGGCCTCCGGGACCGGGAGGTGCGGGCGCGCACCCACGCGGACTGGGTGCCCGAGCTCAAGGCCGCCCATCCCCCGGCGCGGGAGCTGACCCGCATCGAGATCCCGGGGCGGGCGGGATGGGTGAGCTTCGGGGGCAAGTGACCCCCTGCACTTGCCGGGCCGTGGATAATCCGGGTTGCTGCCCGGAGACCCCATGACCACCTTCATCCACGAGCTGGAAGCCTACGACCTGCTGGAACTGGCGGGCCTGCCCGGCCTGCGCCGGGGCCTGGTGCGCACGCGCGCCGACGTGGACGGGCTGCCCTTCAAGGCCGGGGAGAAGGTCGTGCTCAAGGGCGTGGCCCAGGACGTCTGGCACAAGTCCGACGTGGGCCTGGTGCGCTTCGAGGCCTTCGACGCCGAGGCGGTGTGGGCCCACGCCCAGGACATGGAGAAGACCGCCGGCGGGCCCTGGGTGGGCATGCTGGTCGTGGAGATGGTCGATTTCCGCAAGGTGCAGGGCCTGCCCACCGAAGCCCTGGTGGCCCTGCGCAGGACCCCCGAGGCCGGGTGGACCGTGGTGCTGGGCATCGGCGGGCTCCACACCAACGCCTGGGGCGAGGAGATCAAGCCCTGCCTGTGGCCCCTGGCCCTGGTCACCCCCGAGCAGGCCCTGGCCGACTTCAAGGCCCACTACCTGGGCCGGGTCTGGCTGGGCACCCTGCGCCAGGGCAAGCCCCTGACCACCGAGGCCGAGGTGCTGGCCTACCTGCGCGGGCTGTGGACCCTGGCGGACCTCCTGGACAGCCGCAAGGCCGAACTGCTCGAAATGAACCCCGTGGTGCTGGATCCCGGGGGGCGGCCCGTGGCCCTGGACGGCGTGGGCAGCCTGGGCGCGCCCGCCCCGGAGCCCCCCAAGGGCCTGCCTCCGGCCCAGCTCCTGGACCTGCTGGTCAAGCCCCGCACCATCGCCCTGGCCGGCATTTCCGCCCGGCCCGGCACCCCGGGGCGCATGATCCTCGACAACCTCCTCACCTCCACCCTGGACCGCGCCGCCATCATCCCCATCAAGCCCGGCACCGCCGAGATCGACGGCCTGCCCTGCCTGGGCGGCGTGGAGGACCTGGCCGCGCGGCCCGTGGACATGCTCATCCTCTGCCTTCCCGCGGCCCAGACGGTGGCCGCCATCCAGCAGCTCTGCGAGCAGGGCGGGGGCGCCCAGGTGGTGTACCTGGTGCCCGGCGGCGTGGGGGACGGCGCGGACACCGAAGGGCGCGGCGCCTTCCTGGTGGACCTCCTGGCCCGGCGCCGGGCCCAGGGCCTGTGGACGCCGGCCCTGGTGGGGCCCAACGGCCTGGGCTTCCTCAGCAGCGACGGCCGGGTGAACACCCTGTTCATCCCCCAGGAGAAGCTGCCCGTGGAGGCGAGGGGCGGCGCCCTGTCTCTGGTGAGCCAGAGCGGCGCCTTCCTCATCTCGCGCCTTTCGTCGGCGCCCTCCCTGCCGTTGCGCTACGGCGTCTCCATCGGCAACCAGATCGACGTGCGCCTCTCGGACTTCATCGCGGCCCTGGGCGGGGACGCCCAGACCCGCGTCGTGGCCGCCTACGTGGAGGGCTTCCAGCCCGGCGACCTCCTGGCCACGGCCAAGGCGGCCCGGGAGGTGATCGCGCTGGGCAAGTGGGTGGTGCTCTACAAGGGCGGGCGCAGCGGCGAAGGCCAGAAGGCCGCCAGCAGCCACACCGGGGCCCTGGCCGGGGACTGGGAGCTGCAGAAGGCCCTCCTCAAGCGCGCCGGCGTCATCGTGTGCGAAAGCATGGGCGTCTTCGACGCGGCGCTGTCCTGGGTGTCGGCCTTCCCCACGGGCAAGCCCGCGCGGGTGGCGGTGATCAGCAACGCCGGCTACGAAAGCGTGGTGAGCGCCGACCTCCTGGAAGGGCCGGTCGCCGGCCATGCGCTGGCGCCCGCCGAGGTGGAGGCCCTCCGGGCCCTGCTGGAAACGCACAAGCTCACCGAGCTGGTGAACCCCAGGCTGCCCCTGGACGTCACGCCCATGGCCGACGGCGAGGCCTACCTGGCCGCCGCGCGCCTGGTGGCGTCGTCCGCGGCCGATACGGTGGTGATCGGCCTGGTGCCCTTCACCCGCCGCCTGGACACCACGGATGAGGACGCCATGGAAGCCTTCGCCTCCGCCCTGGCCGCCATCGCCCGGGAGTCGGGCAAGCGCGTGGGCCTGGCCGTGGAGGGCGGGACCCTCTACGAGCCCTACCGCCAGGCTCTCATGAAGGCGGGACTTCCGGTCTTCCTCACCATGGAAAAGGCCCTCCAGGGCCTCCGGATTCTCGCGGAGGCTTGAATGGTTCCTGGGTGCCGGAACAAGAAGCGGAGGGCGGAGCACGAAGCCCGCTCTTCGTGCGAGGATAGGGCGCTCCAGCCAGCGACGTAACCCTTTCCTCCACGAACCCACCCTTCGAGGTACCCATGCCCAAGACCATGATCGAACCCTTCCGCATCAAGAGCGTCGAGCCCATCCGCATGACCACCCGCGCCGAGCGCGAGGGGCTGCTGGCCGACGCCAAGCTCAACGTCTTCAAGCTCCGCGCCGAGGACGTCATCCTCGACTTCCTCACCGACTCCGGCACCGGCGCCATGAGCGCCCGGCAGTGGGGCGCCATCATGGAGGGCGACGAGAGCTACGCCGGCGCGCGCAGCTTCTTCCGGCTGCAGGACGTGCTGCAGAAGCTCACCGGCTACCCCCACATCATCCCCACCCACCAGGGCCGCGCCGCCGAGCGCATCTTCTTCGGGGTGGCCACGAAGAAGGGCGACATCGTCCCCAACAACACCCACTTCGACACGACCCGGGCCAACCTCGAGTTCGACGGCGTCGAGGCCGTGGACCTCGTGATCCCCGAAGGCACCCAGCCCCGCACCATCCACCCCTTCAAGGGCAACATCGACCTGGGCAAGGTGGAGGACCTCCTCAAGGCCAAGGGGGATCGCGTGCCCTTCGGCATGATCACCATCACCAACAACTCCGGCGGCGGCCAGCCCGTGTCCATGGCCAACATCCGCGCCTACAGCGAGCTCCTCAAGCGCTACGGCAAGCCCCTGATCCTGGACGTGTGCCGCTTCGCCGAGAACGCCATGTTCATCAAGCTGCGCGAGGAGGGCATGCAGGACCGCACCATCGAGAGCATCGCCCAGGAGATGTTCCGCCTCGCCGACGGCTGCACCATGAGCGCCAAGAAGGACGGCATGGTCAACATCGGCGGCTTCATCGCCCTCAAGGACGAGCGCTGGGTGGAGGCCGCCCGCGCCAACCTCATCCTCACCGAAGGCTTCCCCACCTACGGGGGCCTGGCCGGACGCGACCTGGAGGCCCTGGCCGTGGGCCTCGAGGAGGTCCTGCACGAGGACTACCTGCGCTACCGCCTGCGCACGGCCGAATACATGGGCGAAAAGCTCCTGGCCGGCGGCGTGGGCATCGTGGAGCCCACCGGCGGCCACGCCGTCTACATCGACGCCAAGACCTTCCTGCCCCACCTGGGCCCCCAGGACTATCCCGCCTGGTCCCTGGCCAACGCCCTCTACCTCGAAGGCGGCATCCGGGGCGTGGAGATCGGCTCGGTGATGTTCGGGCGCCGCGACGACGACGGCGTGGAGCACTACGGCCCCATGGAGCTGGTGCGCCTGGCCTTCCCCCGCCGGGTCTACACCCAGAGCCACTTCGACTTCGCCGCCGAGGTCATCTGCGAACTCAAGGCCAAGGCCCACCAGGTGCGCGGCGTGCGCATCGCCAAGCAGACCAAGTACCTGCGGCACTTCACGGCCGAGATGACCTGGGCCTGATCCGGTAGGGCGCGCACTCGGCGAGGGGATGGTCCGGGGCTACTGCGGGATGGTGGAAATCATCCGCGGGGTCCCGGGTCATCCCCAGCTCGCCTCGAGGTCGGCGTCGAGTTTCGCGAAGGATCCGAAATCCTCCTCGCGCCCGGGATCCAGGCCGCCGCCGGGCGGACCTGGGCTTCCGGGGACGGATCACTTCCTGGGATGGCCCACGGGCAGGAGCATGAAGGTCTGGATGCCCGCGGGCAGCTTGAGCTCTGCCCCCACGGCCACCAGGTCCACCCCCGCCGCGGTGCCCGCGCCCAGGCCCAGGGCCGCGGCCTGAAGGAGCAGGCCCTGGGCCGCCGAGCCGGCCTCGTAGTAGGTGAAGGCGAGGGCGGGGCCCGTGCCGGACTTCTCGATGCGGGTGGGATCGCCGGCCACCACGAAGACCGCCGGGGCGTCCTTGATCCAGGGCTGCATGCCCTTGATCCGGCCCAGCACCTCCGGGGCGGCGTCGCCCAGCCTGGCCAGCCTGTGGCCCGAGGGGAGGTAGTGGTAGAAGCCCGCCTTGATCCCGGGGCCATCGGCGGTGAGGAGGTAGATCTCAAGGGGGTACTTCGCCCTGGCGGAGGGGACGGTGCGCTTGCCGGGGCGGTTCTCGCCCTGGGCGGCCCACAGGAGTTGGCCTGCCTGGGCGAGGGAGGGCGCGGGACCGGCCAGGAGCCGCACCGTGGCGCGGGCCTTGAGGGCGGAGGCGAGGGAGGGGCCTTCGGCCGGGACGGCCGGGAGGGCCAGGGGTTCCTGGGCGCCGGCGAGGAGGGCGGCGCAGAGGGCGATGGAGAGGCGGATCACGGCGGGCTCCTTCAGGCTTCGGCGCTCGCGGGATCGACCCGCGGCGCGATGATGCGGTCGAAATGCGGGATGGTCCCGATGAGGGGCCGGGCGTAGTCGCGGAAGGACTCGTCGATGTCGCTGCCGCCCTTGAGGTATTCGGGCGGGAGCAGCTTGGTGTGGGCGGCCACGGTCTCCAGCGGGGTGAGGAAGTAGTCCACCGAGTAGTCCCCGGTGCGCCGGATGGCCACGGAGCCGTTCACCTGGCGGTTGAAGGCGAAGTGCACGGCGGTCTCCCCCACGTCCCGGGCCTCGCTGGAGTCGGAATCCGAGATCACGCCCAGGAAGGAGCGCTGCAGGTAGCCGAAGGTGTCGCACCGCACCCGCTTGATGCCCAGGCGCTGCTTGATGGCGTCCGAGAGCGCGTCGCCCAGGGTGCCGCGGCCGGAGAGCTGCACGTTGCCGAAGGCGTCGAACTCGGATTCGGGCTGCAGGTGCGTGAGCACGGGCCGGCCGTCGGCGCCCACGATCCCCTCGGACAGCGCCACCACGCAGCGGCCGTTGGCGGAATGGACGCGCTCCACGTCGTCCAGGAAGCGGTCCGTGTCGAAGACCCGCTCGGGCACGTAGATGAGGTGCGGGCCGTCCTTGGGGTCGCGCCGGGCCATGACCGAGCTCGCCGTGAGCCAGCCCGCGTGCCGCCCCATGACCACGCCCAGGAAGACGCCCGGGATGGCGAAGTTGTCCAGGTCCAGGCACGCGAAGGCGGAGGTGACGAAGCGCGCCGCGGAGCCGAAGCCCGGGCAGTGGTCGGTCACCGCCAGGTCGTTGTCGATGGTCTTGGGGATGTGGATCACCCGCAGCTCGTAGTTCACCAGCTTGGCGTACGAGGCCACGATGCGGCAGGTCTCGGCGGAGTCGTTGCCGCCGATGTAGAAGAAGTACCGCACGCCGTGCTTCTGGAAGACCTCCACCATGCGCGCGCAGTAGGCCTCGTCGGGCTTGACCCGGGTGGAGCCCAGGGCCGAGGAGGGGCTGGCGGCGACCATTTCCAGGTTGTGGGTGGTGGTCTGGGAGAGGTCGAGGAAGTCCTCGTTGATGATGCCGCTCACGCCGAACCGCGCGCCGTAGACGTTGGTGATGTAGCGCCATTTCCGGGCCTCGATCACCAGGCCCACGAGGCTCTGGTTGATGACGGCGGTCGGACCGCCCCCCTGGGCGACCACAGCCTTGCCTTTGAGTTGACGCATGGGCCATCCTCCCGGAAATTGCAAACTGGCAAATGATTTAAGGCAGTTTAGGCTGCACCTGGGGGGGCGGGTCAACGCGGGGCGCGGGCCGGGAGCAGGGTCGTGACGGAATGCACCCTTGACGCGACGAAAAAAAGGCGAATCATACAGGGTATGACGCCGCCGCTTTTCGACTTCGAGCATCCCAGGGAGCTGTTCCACGACCTTCAGGTGGGGCCCGAGGAGGCCCGCAGCATCCTGCGGCCCCAGAAGGACGAGCGGTACGGCTTCGGGTTCGCCCTGAGCCCCTACCGGGGGTGCGAACACGGCTGCCGCTACTGCTACGTGCGCGACTACCCCCAGGCCCTGCCCGGGGAGAAGGGCAGGCCCGTGGACCGGGCCCTGTGGGGCACCTGGGCCGTGCCCAAGCTGAACGCGCCGGAGCTTCTCTGGAACCAGCGCCACCGCCTTCACGGGCAGACGGTGTTCCTGGCCTCCGCCACCGACCCCTACCAGCCCCTGGAGCGGGAGTTCCGCCTCACCCGGGCCTGCCTGGAGGTGCTGGTGAAGTGCCCCACCACGCGGGTGCTGGTGCACACCCGCTCCCCCCTGGTGCTCCAGGACCTGGAACTGCTCAAGGCCTTCGGGCCCCGGGCGCGGGTGGGGTTCTCGATCCCCACGGACGACGACACGGTGCGCCAGGTGGTGGAACCCCGGTCGCCGCCCATCCCCTCCCGCTGGGCCGCCATGGAGCGCCTGGCCAAGGCCGGGATCGAGGTGGGGCTCGCGGTGGCTCCCCTGATGCCCGTGCACAACCCCGAGGCCTTCGCCCGCCGGGCCAAGGACAGCGGGGCCTCAGGCGCCTGGGTGGGCGGGTTGCGCCTGCTCAAGGACGACCCCTTCTACGACGTGCTGGCCCGCAACGACTGGCTGTTCATCCTGGACCCCGATTACGTGGGGCAGGTGGCCGGCGTCCTGCAGGCCACCTTCCCCCGGACCCGCCGCCGGGAGGCCAGGGAACCCCGGGCCGCCGCGGTGCGCCACCCCCACGTTCCCGCCCAGCGCAGCCTTTTCGAAAGCATGTGATGTCGGCGCGGCGCGGGATCATGGGAGAATGACGGTTCCATGATCACACTCGCCCTCAAATACCGTCCCCGCATCCTTTCCGACCTGGTGGGCCAGGAGGCCAGCGTCCGCGCCCTGGGCAACGCCCTGAAGAAAGCCAAGGCGAACGGAGGGGCCATCCACCACCAGGCCTTCCTCTTCGCCGGCGTGCGCGGAACCGGAAAGACCTCCACAGCCCGCATCCTGGCCCGCGCCCTCAACTGCATGGAGGGCCCCACGGCCGAGCCCTGCGGCGTCTGCGACTCCTGCCGCGCGTCGGAACAGCCGGACCAGAACCTGGACATCGTGGAGATCGACGCGGCCTCCCGGTCCTCCGTGGAGGACGCCCGCGCCCTGCGGGAACAGGTGCAGACCCGCCCCGCCTTCTGCCGCTACCGCGTGTACATCATCGACGAAGTGCACATGATGAGCCGCAGCGCCTTCGACGCGCTGCTGAAGATCCTTGAGGAGCCGCCCGGCCACGCGGTCTTCGTGCTGGCCACCACCGAGCTTCAGGACGTGCCCGACACCATCAAGAGCCGGGTGCAGATCTTCCCCTTCCGCCTCATCCCCGTGGCCATGGTGGAAGCCCGCCTGCGGTGGGTGTGCGAGCAGGAGGGGGTGACCTGGGAGGAGGGCTCCCTGCGGCTCCTGGCCGAGGCGGGGCAGGGCTCCATGCGCGACGCCCTCACCACCCTGGACCGGGTCATCTCCGCCGGCGAAGGCCACGTGGGCGAGGCCATGGTGCGCGAGCAGCTGGGCATCGTGCCCGCCGTGCGCGTGCAGGCCGTGCTGGAGGCGCTCCTGGCGGCTGACGGCGGGGCCGTGCTTGACAACTGCCGCGCCCTGGCCGAGCTGGGCACCGACTGGGTCAGTTTCTGGCGCGAGCTCATGATGGCCTTCCGGGACCGCATGGAAGCCGACGTGCGCCAGGGGGCCGGTCCCCAGGACATCCTGCGCTGGGCCCGCATGCTCCAGCTCCTGCTGGCCCGGGAGCGGGACCTGCGGGACACCAGCCTGCCGGACGTGGTGGTGGAGCTGGCCCTCCTCACCGCCGCGCAGCTGCCCTACCTGGCCCCCCTGGACGCCATGGTGAAGGGGCAGCCCGCCCCCGCGGCCCGCCCTGGCGGCGCCAAGCCGCTGCCCGCGACCGGAACGGCCATGGCCGCCGCCCCCATGGCGCCTCC
>DBMS01000083.1 GCA_002297665.1 Holophagaceae bacterium UBA692
CGGGTGCGCGCGCACCTGGGCGCGCAGGCCCTCGCCCGAAGGCACCAGGACCAGGGTGGGCACCGTTTCGCCCGCCACGCGCGCCAGGCCGGCCCGGGCCGAGGCCGCTTCGCCCATGCCCACGTCGGAATGGATGTCCACCAGGGGAGCCACCGCCGCCAGGGACTTCAGGAGCCGCTCCCGGGCCGAGGCCGGGACCACGAGCCGGTCGCCCAGTACCTCCCGCAGGCGCCGGTGGGCGTCCTGGAACACGAAGATGCGCGTGCGCCGCGGGCCCTCCTCCCGGGCCAGCACGCCGCCGGGGCCGGGCTCGGGCTCCAGGCGCAGCTCGAGGTTTTCGCCCCGCCTGCGCACCCGCAGCTCGGGCTTGCCCTCCACCAGGTCCATGGGCCTGCCGTCCCAATGGACGCAGGGGTGCCCGACCAGCGCGGCCAGGGCCTCGCTGCCCTCCACGTGGTACCGGAAGTCCGCGCCGTGGGTGCGTTCGGCCTTGATGGAGGCGATGGCCCGGTGGTCCTGGGCGGTGAGGTAGTCGTAGGTCCGGGGGTTCTCCCGCAGCTTGCGCAGGCTCACGGGGCGGCCCAGGTTCCACTCGCCCCGGGCGTCCTGCTTCTGCTCCCGGGCCTGCACCTCGAAGGTGCCCTCCTCGAATTCGTGGGGGAAAACGAACCAGGCCAGGCGCGTGGTCCTGGGCGTCCCCGGGGCCGGGGCCCCCATGCGCTCCAGGCTGTCCAGGGCCCGTTCCCAGGCGGCCTCCCGGGGCACCAGGTCCAGGAGGGGGCTGGGCCGGGCGTCCTCGCCCCGCAGGCGCCGCTGCAGTTCGAGAAGCTCCCGGGTGAACCACCCGAAGGGAAGGGGCGCGCAGGCCCGCAGGGCCCGCTCCGGCAGGTCGGGGGGAGGGGTCTCGCCGCCCAGGTGGGCCGCCACGGCGGCGAACACCAGGCCCAGGGGGGTGAGGTCCCGGGGCAGGCGCTGGGCCAGCCCGTGCTGGGGGCGGGCGCCGGAAAGCAGCCTGTACAGGTGGGCGAGGATCACCGGGAGGTCCCGCAGCGGGCTGCCCATCCCGCCGCGGTCCAGCAGGGCCAGGCGCTCCTCCACCCGGCGCAGGGCCGCGGGCTCGCGGGTGCCCAGGAGGGCCAGGACGTGGAAGGGCTCGTGGAGGCCGGGAAGGGGCGAAGCCTTCTTCCGGGTGGCCTTGCGAAGGGTCTCCAGGGAGGCGCCGTAGTGCCGCGCCGCCAGGGCGGGGCTGCCCTCGGCCAGGGCGGCCAGGCCTTCCAGGTTGCTCCAGGAGAAGTGCTCCCGGGCCTTGGCGGGCTGGGCCTCCATCCAGGCCCGGGCCTGGCCGCCGCGGCCCATGAGGATGAGGTAGAGGATCAGGGGGAAGGCCGCGGCGCTGGGGGCGGGGGTGCGGGTGCGGGCCTCCATCCACGCCAGGAAGCCGGGATCCGGCAGGTCGTGGAGGAGGTGGTCCTGGAGGAGGGCGTTGCAGCCGTGGGCCTGGGCCGCGGGGTCCAGGCCGTCGAACCACGCCGCCTCGAAGGGGCCGCCGCACACCAGGGCCAGGGGGTCCCGGTGGCCGGTGGCGGTGACGAACTGCTCGGCGAAGCGGTCCCGCAGCGGCAGCCAGCGTTCGGCGCGGCCTTCCACGAGCGCCAGGCGCAGTTCCGCCCGGCTCCGCATGGCCCCGTCGGGCACCATGCCCCCGCCGCCCGCGGCGGGAAGGCCGGCCTGGAAGATGGGCCGCAGGACGCCCCTGGCCTGGGCGAGGCGGNNGGCGGCGGACTCCAGGCAGCGCTCCGCGCAGTGCCAGAAGTTCCGCCGCTCCACCGCGAGGCCCTTGGCCCTGAGACGCTCCAGGAGCTCCTGGACCTTCCGGGGATTGGCGGCCCAGGCCGGCGCCTGGGGGTGCGCGTTCGCGCGGGCCAGGGTCTGGGCCAGGTGGCTGTTGGTGGACGGCAGGCCCACGCCGGCCAGGCCCATGAGGACCGCCTGCTCATCCTCCGGGAGGCGGCGGAGGCCGGCGAGGTTCATGGGGCCTTCGATCATGCCCGGTTCCGGATCCCGGCCGGACCCGCCCCGTCTCGAATCCCTTCCCGCCCTGCCGCCACGATCGCCCTCCCCGTCTCCATCTTAGCGGGCCCAGGCCGGGAAGTGCCGGGCCCGCGGCGGGGAGGGCCCCGGGGGCTTCAGAACTGGTGCGCCTCGGTGCTGCCCGTGAGCGCCAGGGTCGAGGCCAGGCCGGCGCTGAGGGTCTCGGAAACCGCGTCGAAGTAGCCGGTGCCCACCTCCCGCTGGTGCCGGGTGGCGGTGTAGCCCCTGGGTTCGGCGGCGAATTCCGCGGTCTGGAGCCGGGCGTAGGCGGTCATGCCCTCGTCGCGGTAGGCGTCGGCGAGCTCGAACATGGTGTGGTTGAGGGCGTGGAAGCCCGCCAGGGTGATGAACTGGAAGCGGTAGCCCAGCCGGCCCAGTTCCCGCTGGAACTCCGCGATCTGGGCGTCGGAGAGGTTCTTCCTCCAGTTGAAGGAAGGGGAGCAGTTGTAGGCCAGGAGCTTGCCGGGATGGGCGGCGTGGACGGCCGCGGCGAAGGCCTCGGCCTGGGCGAGGTCGGGGGTGGAGGTCTCCATCCACAGCATGTCGGCGTAGGGGGCGTAGGCCAGGCCCCGGGCGATGGCGCACGCCAGGCCCCCCTTGAGGCGGAAGAAGCCCTCCGGGGTGCGCTCGCCGGTGAGGAAGGGGCGGTCCCGCTCGTCGATGTCGGTGGTGATGAGCATGGCGGAGTCCGCGTCGGTGCGGGCCACCAGCACCGTGGGCACGTCGAGCACGTCCGCGGCGAGGCGGGCCGCCACGAGGGTGCGGATGAACTGGCCCGTGGGCACCAGGACCTTGCCGCCCAGGTGGCCGCACTTCTTTTCGCTGCTGAGCTGGTCCTCGAAGTGCACCGCCGCGGCGCCGGCCTCGATCATGGACTTCATGAGCTCGAAGGCGTTGAGGGGGCCCCCGAAGCCGGCCTCGGCGTCGGCCACGATGGGGAGCATCCAGTCCCGGCTGGCGCCGCCTTCGGCGTGCTCGATCTGGTCGGCGCGCTGGAGGGCGCCGTTGATGCGCTTGACGAGCGCGGGGACGGAATCGGCCGGGTACAGGCTCTGGTCGGGGTAGGTCTGGCCCGAGAGGTTGGCGTCGGCGGCCACCTGCCAGCCGGAGCAGTAGATGGCCTTGAGGC
Organism: Holophagaceae bacterium UBA692; assembly: GCA_002297665.1. GTDB lineage: Bacteria > Acidobacteriota > Holophagae > Holophagales > Holophagaceae > Mesoterricola. The sequence goes on from DBMS01000083.1 coordinate 3,221, forward strand.
CCGCCTTGGCCATCTGCACGGCCTGGCCTCCCGTGAGGGCGCCCAGGGCGGGCACGAAGGGCTCGAGCTTCAGCAGCTCCCAGAGCCGCGTGGCGCCGCGGTGGGCGAGGGTGTGGGCCACCTTGACGGTGCCCCGGAGCCGCTCCACCTGGCCGGGGTCGTAGGGGCGGACGATGCCGGTCCAGCGGGATTCCAGGGGCGTGATCATCGGGTCACCTCGAGGGGGGCCGGCTCCAGGAGCAGGTCGTAGGCGGGAAGGGTGAGGAAGGGGGGCGGGACGCGGGCGAGGATGAGGGTCTCGAAGAGGTCCGAGGCCTCCATGAACCTGCCGTCGGCGAATTCCAGCTCGCCGATCTCCGCCCGGATCTGGAACAGGGCGTCCTCCACGAAGGCGTGGAAGAGGGGGCGATCCAGCGGACCCAGGCGCTCCACGTCGGCGCCGTGGCGGATCCACTGCCACACCTGCATGCGGCAGATCTCGGCGGTGGCGGCGTCCTCCATGAGGCCGTAGAGGGCCACGCATCCCTGGCCGCGGAGCCAGGACTCCAGGTAGCGGATGCCGACCTTCAGGTTGTGGCGCAGGGCCTTTTCCGTGCGCGGGCCCTGGGGCACGGCCAGGAGCTCGCCGGCCTCCACGGGGCCGGGGATGCGGTGCAGCTGGTTGGGTCCGCCCAGGTGCTCGTCGAAGGGGGCCTGGGCGATGGGCACCAGGGCGGGGTGGGCCACCCAGGTGCCGTCGCAGCCGTCCTGGACCTCCCGCAGCTTGTCGGCGCGCACCTGGGCGAAGGCCTGGGCCGTGCCTTCGGCGTCGCCCCGCTGGGGCACGAAGGCGCTCATGCCGCCCAGGGCCAGGCAGCCCCGCCGGTGGCAGGTGCGCACCAGGAGCCTGGCGTAGGCCCGCAGGAAGGGCTGCTCCATGTGCACCAGGCCCCGGTCCGGGAAGAGGGCGGCAGGGCTCATGCGCCGGGTCTTGATGAAGGAGAAGATGTAGTCCCAGCGGCCCAGGTTCAGGCCCGCGGCCCGGCCCCGGTGCTCGAAGAGGATCTCCTCCATCTGGAAGGCCGCCGGCAGCGTCTCGATGAGGAGCGTCGTGCGCACGGAACCCCGGGGCAGGCCCAGTTCGGCCTCCATGGCGCCCAGGAGCTGGTTCCACCAGCGGGCCTCCAGGTGGTGCTCGAGCTTGGGCAGGTAGAGGCAGGGGGCGCCGCCCCGGGCGAGGATCTCGCCGGCGTTGTGGTACAGGAAGAGGCCGGCGTCGAACAGGCACGCGGGGATGGGCGCCCCGTCCACCTCCAGGTGCTGCTCGGGCAGGTGCAGCCCGCGGGGGCGGACCATGAGGGCGGCCACGTGCTCCTCGAGGGCGTAGACCCTGCCGGTGGGCGGGTCCAGGTGGCGGAGGGTGCCCCGGACCGCTTCAAGGAGGTTGCGCTGGCCCTCCACGAGGTTCTCCAGGGTGGGCGCCAGGCTGTCCTCGAAATCGGCCATGTATACGCGGGCTCCGCTGTTGAGGGCGTTGATGAGCATCTTCCGGTCGGGGGGGCCGGTGATCTCCACCCGGCGGTCCAGGAGGTGGGAGGGCAGGGGAGCTACCGACCATTCGGACTCGCGGACGTCCAGGGTTTCCGGCAGGAAGCCGGGCAGTTCGCCCGCGTCGAAGCGGGCCTGCCGGGCCTCGCGGTTCCGGAGCAGGACCTCCAGGCCGGGGCGGAAGGAACGGGTGAGGTCCTCGAGGAAAGCCAGGGCGCCTTCGGTGAGGATCGTGGGGTCCGCATGGTAGGGGAAGGCGGATCCGCACATCCCGGGATGGAGTTTCGTCGACATGGAAGCCTCCGAGAATTGATCTCAGTCACAAATTGACCTAAGCTGGGGGAACCGCAAGATCCCTTTGAAATTCAACCGGTTGATTTGTCAATAAAGGCAAAGCGACCGCCCGTGTTTTTGTAAATCTTGTAAAGGCGATGCCCGATGTCCGAGAACGCCCAGAAGGCCGCCCCCAGGCTCGGCGCCAAGGTCCGGGCCCTCCGCCGCCAGGAGGGGCTCAGCCAGGTCCAGATGGCCGAACGCCTCTCCATCAGCCCCAGCTACCTGAACCTCATCGAGGCCAACAAACGCCCCCTCACGGCCCCCCTGCTCATCCAGCTGGCCCACGCCTTCAAGGTGGACCTGAAGAGCTTCGCGCCCCAGGAGGACCAGCGCCTGGCCGAGGACCTCATGGAGGCCTTCGGGGACCCCATGTTCGATTCCCTGGACCTGCCGGCCTCGGAGGTGCGGGACCTGGCCCAGGGCTGCCCCGGCCTGGCCCGGGCCGTCTTCTTCCTCTACCAGGCCTACCGGGAGGGGCGGCGCCGCATGGACACCCTCTCGGACCAGCTGAGCGACGGCCAGGGCTACGGCGCCCCCGCCAGCCTGCCGCCCTCGGAGGCGGCGGGGGACTTCATCCAGCGGTCCATGAACCACTTCCCGGTGCTGGAGGCGGCCGCGGAGGATCTCTGGGCCCGGGCCTCCCTGGACCAGGACCTGCTCTACACCGGCCTGATCGAGGCCTTCAAGGGCTACGGCGTGAAGGTGCGGGTCCACCGGGCCGGGGACGCCCCGGGCATCCTGCGCCGCTACGACCCCGAGGCGCGGCTGCTCAGCCTCTCGGAGCTGCTCCCTCCCCGCAGCCGGGCCTTCCAGATGGCCCACCAGTGGGCCCTGCTGGCCCTCCGGGACGTCCTGGACGAGCTCGTCCGCGACCCCCTGCTCACGGACGACACCACCCGGGCCATGGCCCGGGTGGCGCTGGCCAACTATTTCGCGGGGGCCGTGCTCATGCCCTACGGGACCTTCTTCCGGGCGGTGCGGGCGGGACGCTACGACATCGAGCTCCTGTCCCGGCGCTTCGAAGCCAGCTTCGAGCAGGTGTGCCACCGCCTCACCACCCTGCGCCGGCCCGGGGAGGAGGGCGTGCCCTTCCACTTCCTGCGCATCGACATCGCCGGCAACATCTCCAAGAGCTTCTCGGCCTCGGGCATCCGCTTCGCCCGCTACTCGGGGTGCTGCCCCCGGTGGAACGTGCACGCGTCCTTCCTCACCCCCGGTCTCATCCGCACCCAGATCAGCGAGATGCCCGATGGGGTGAAGTACTTCTGCATCGCCCGCACCCTGCAGAAGGACACCGGCACCTTCCGCGGCCAGCACGCCATGCAGGCCCTGGGCCTGGGCTGCGAGATCGGGTTCGCCCGGGAGCTGGTGTATTCCGATGGGCTCATGCTCGAGCAGCCTCCGGTGCCCATCGGGGTCACCTGCCGCCTGTGCGACCGCGCCGATTGCGAGCAGCGGGCCTTCCCGCCCCTTCACCAGGGGATCCGGGTGGAGGAACGGGTGCGGCGCAGCAGTTTCTTCGCGCACCTTGGGGAATAATTCCGCAATAATCAGATATTTCCCCGTCACCTCCCCTGGGTGCCCATGGCCGGATCCCGCCTTCCCGTCGCAGCCGCGTTCCTCCTGGCGCTGGCCCTGCTTCCGGGAATCCGGGCCCGGGCCGGGGCGCCCCCCGGCGCGGGACCGGTGCGCGTGTTCAGCGCGGCCGACGGCGTGCCCCAGATGGCCATCTACGCCCTGGCCCCGGACCGGGAGGGCCGCCTCTGGGCGGGCACCCTGGCCGGGGTGGCCCGGTTCGACGGCCAGGCCTGGAAGAGCGTCGAGGCCCCCCCCAGCCGTTACGCCCTCGTGGTGAACGCCAATTCCATGACGAGCACCTCCGACGGCGCCATGTGGATCGGGACAAGGTTCCAGGGGTACCTGGAATACCGCCATGGCGGGTGGAAGGTGCATGACACGCAGTCCGGCCTTCCCATCAACAACGTCAACGGCCTCCTGGAGAGCTCCCGCCAGGACCGGTCCGGCCGCAGGATCCTCTACGGCGCCACCCACGGCAAGGGCGTCGTCGCCTACCAGGACGGCGCCTGGCAGCGCCTGGGCGGGGAACTGGCGGAAGAGAGGACCTTCTGCCTCCTGGAGCGGGAGGGGGCCCTGTGGGTGGGCTCGGCCCGCGGCGTCTGGATCCTGGAGCGCGGACGCTGGCGCCCCTTCGAGGCCAACGGATCCCTGGCGGACCCGCTGGTGCGCACCCTGGCGGAATCCACGGAGCCCGACGGCTCCCGCTGCGTCTGGATCGGCACCGAAAAGGGCGGCCTGTACCGGTGGCGCGGCGGACGGATCGAGGCCCTGCCCATGAAGGAACGCATGGGCAACACCAGCGTCCGCGCCCTCCTGGCGGGCGCCGACGGCTCCATGTGGGTGGGGACGTCCGGAGGAGGCATGGCCCAGATCACGGGGGACCAGTGGCTGGTGCGGGGCACCCGCAACGGGCTTCCCTCCGACTTCATCCGCTGCCTGGCGTTCACCCCGGGCGGCCCGGACGGATCGGTCCTCTGGGCGGGTTCGGACGGCAAGGGGATCTTCCGCATCCATTCGGGCGGATGGCGGCGCGTGACCGTGCCCTGGCCCCACGCGGACCCCAGGGTCCAGGCCTTCGCCGAGACCCGGAACCCCGCCACGGGCGATCCGGTGCTCTGGATGGGCAACACCGGCCTGGCCCGGCTGGAGAAGGGCGTCTACACGTTCTTCAACCCCGGGCTGGACGAGGCGGGCGCGACCATGCGGAGTCTTTTCGCCTTTCCCGGGGAGTCGGACCTCTGGTTCGGCTATGGCAACAGCCTCGGGCGGTTCTCCGGGGGGCGGTTCCGGTTCTGGACGGAGAGGGACGGCTTCCCCCCGGGCACGGTGCGGGTGCTGGCGGGCGCGCGGGACGCCCGGGGGGCGCGGATCCTCTGGATCGGCACCAGCCGGGGCCTCGTGAGGTTCGACGGCCGGAGCTTCATCGCCGTGGATCCCCCGCCCGGGGACCCCAATCCCTCGGTGCGCAGCCTGGACGTGGACGGCGCGCGGCTCTGGATGGGCACCGACAAGGGCCTTGCCTGCCGGGAAGGGGATGCCTGGGTGACGCCCGGCTCGCAGGCGTCGTTCCCCCCCGTGGGGGTGCACGCCCTGCTGCGCCTGCCGGCGGGAATGGTGGTGGGGACCTTCGGATCCGGCGTCCTCCTGTTCGACGATCCGCGCGGCTCGGGCGGACACCGGTCCTTCACCACCCGGAACACGCCGGCCCTGCGCCAGGACCTGGCGTACGACCTGGTGCGGGACGCCGCCGGCCGGATCTACGTGTCCAGCCCCCGGGGCGTGGCGCGGGTGGACCCCGCCCGGGGCTGGTCCTGGGACAACTTCGGCACCGAGGACGGCCTGCCCGGGATGGAGTGCATCAAGGGGTCGCTCTTCCGGGACAGCTCCGGGCGCATCTGGGTTGGGACGGAGGACGGCCCGGCCTGGCTCGATCCCGCCACCTCCGTCCAGGACGTCGTCCCCAAGCCCCTGGTATGGGAATCGGCGAGGGTTGGCGGGCGCGCCCTGGAGCCGGGCGCCCGGGTCTCCCACCGGGATCAGGGCATCCGGTTCGAATTCCGCCTCCTCACCGGCCACCGGGAGCAGGACACGGTCTACCGCACCCAGCTCAAGGGCCTCCAGGACGCCCCCGGGGACTGGTCCCCCGCCTCCGGGGTGCAGTACCCCAGCCTGCCGCCAGGTCCCTACACCCTGCTGGTGTGGGCCCGGGACTACGCCGGGAACCCTACGGGACCCCTGGAATTCGCCTTCCAGGTGCTGCCGCCGCCCTGGTTGAGTCCATGGGCCTGGGCGGGCTACGCGGTCCTTCTGGGCGCGGGCGTCCTGGGCCTGCTCCGTCTGCGCACGCGGGTGCTGGCCGAGCGAAACCGCGAACTGGTGGAGCGTATCGGGGAGGCCACCTGCGAGATCGAGCGGCGGCGGGAGGAACAGGAGAAGCTGAACCGCGAGCTGGTCCTGCTGAACCTGGACAAGACCCAGTTCATGGGCATCGCCGCCCACGACCTGCGCAATCCCCTCAACACGATCATCCTGGTGTCCGACGGGCTCGTCTCCGGGGACCTGGAGGAATGCCCGCCGGAAATCCAGCCCTGGGTGAGGAAGATCGCCACCTCGGCCCACCACATGACCGCCCTCATCGACGAGTTCCTGGACGTCAACGCCATCGAGAGCGGAAGGTCGAAGCCCAGCCTGCGCGTCCTGGGCGTCGATGAGGTGCTGGAACCCCTGGCGAGCCTCCACCGGCTGCGCCTGGAGGCCAAGGGCCAGGTGCTCGTGGTGGAGGGCGCCGCGGGCCCGGCCCGCATCGTGGCCGACCCCAACCACCTGCGCCAGATCCTCGACAACCTCCTGTCCAACGCCTCCAAGTTCTCGCCCCACGGCGCGGTGCTGCGGATCCGGGTGACGCCGGGGCCCGCCGCCACGCGGCTGGACGTCATCGACCAGGGGCCGGGGGTCAAGGACTCCGAGCGGGACGGCCTGTTCCGGCGGTTCTCCAAGCTCTCGGCCCGCCCCACCGGCGGGGAGAGTTCCTCGGGGCTGGGTCTGAGCATCGTCAAGCACCTGGTGGACGCCAACCACGGGCGGATCTGGGTGGAGAACCAGCCCGGAGGCGGGTGCGCCTTCTGCCTGGAGGTGCCCTCGGCGCTCCCGCCCGGAGGCGGTCTCAATCTCGCTGAAAAAAATTGACGCTGTTGATTAAAAATTGAATCAGGAAGCGGCTCCATCCATACTTGGAACTGCCATATATACGGGGGTTTCCGCTCCCTTCCGAGGTGTCGAATGGACCACAACATCGTGGGCAAGAGCGTCACGAGGCTGGACGCCGTGGCCAAGGTGACCGGGAAGGCCAAGTACACCGACGATTTCTTCGAGCGCGACATGCTCGTGGGCAAGGTGCTGCGCAGCCCGCACGCCCACGCCGTCGTCAAGTCGGTGGACCTTTCGCGGGCCCGGGCGCTCCCGGGCGTGGCGGCGGTGTTCACCGCGCTCGACCTGCCGAAGATCAAGTTCGCCACCGCCGGGCACCCCTGGTCCCTGGATCCCGGGCACCGGGACGTGGAGGACCGCCTGATCCTCACGGACAAGGCCCGCTTCGTGGGCGACGCCGTGGCCGCCGTGGTGGCCGAGGACGCCCTCACCGCGGAGAAGGCCCTGCGCCTCATCGACATCGAATACGAGGTGCTGCCCCACGTCCTCACCGCCGAGGACGCCATGAAGGAAGGCGCGCCCCTCCTCCACGAGAACCGGCCCGGCAACGTCGTGAGCTCGTTCGGCGTGCAGTTCGGGGACGTGGAGGCCGAGTTCGGCCGAGCCGACCACGTCATCGAAGGCGACTACGAGACCAGCGTCGTCCAGCATTGCCACATCGAGTCCATGAGCGCCTTCGCCTACGTGGACGCCGACGGCCGCGTGGTGGTGAACTCCTCCACCCAGATCCCCCACATCGTCAGGCGCATCGTGGCCCAGGCCCTGGGCCTGCCCTGGGGCCGGGTGCAGGTCATCAAGCCCTACATCGGCGGGGGCTTCGGCAACAAGCAGGACGTGGTGGTGGAGCCGCTGGCGGCGGCCATGAGCCTGGCCGCGGGCGGGCGCCCCGTGCGCTACTGCATGACCCGCGAGGAGGTCTTCATCGACACCCGCACGCGCCACGCCATGAAGCTGCACCTGAAGACCGCCGTGGACGCCGACGGCACCCTCAGGGGCATCCACGTGCAGCTGCTGAGCAACACGGGCGCCTACGCCAGCCACGGGCACTCCATCGCCATGTCGGCGGGCGGTAAGTTCCGGCCCCTCTATGATTTCGCGTCGGTGAAATTCGAGCCGAAGACCGTCTACACCAACCTGCCCGTGGCCGGCGCCATGCGCGGCTACGGCACGCCCCAGATCTTTTTCGCGCTGGAAAGCCACCTGGACGACATCGCGCGCAGGCTGGGGATCGACCCCATCGAGCTTCGCCGGAAGAACCTCATCAAGGTCGGCCACCAGGACCCCCTCACGAAGAACGTGGTGCGCTCCTTCGGCATTCCCCAGTGCATCGAGAAGGGGATGGAGCTCATCCGGTGGGACGAGAAGCGCAGGGCCCACCTGGACCAGAAGGGCCCACGGCGGCGGGGCCTGGGCATGGCGCTGTTCGCCTACGCCTCTGGAACCCACCCCGTGGCCCTGGAACTGGCCGGCGCTCGCATCGTCATGAACCAGGACGGATCCGTCACCCTGCAGGTGGGGGCCACGGAGATCGGCCAGGGCAGCGACACGGTGTTCGCGCAGATCACCGCAGAGGTGCTGGGCCTGCCCATCGGCATGGTCCACGTGGTCACCACCCAGGACACCGACATCACCCCCTTCGACTCCGGCGCCTACGCCTCCCGCCAGACCTTCGTCACCGGCATCGCCGTGCGCAAGGCCGCCATGGAGGTGCGCGACAAGGTGCTGGAGGTGGCCGCGCGCCGCACGGGCCTCGCGCCCGCCGAGATGGACATCCGGGACTGCCGGATCGTGGAGACGGCCCTGGGCCGCGTGGTCTGCTCCCTGGAGGACGTGGCCATGGACGCCTACTACGACCGGCTCCTGGCGGCCCCCATCACCAGTGACACCTCGGCCAACGTGCGCATCAACGCCATGTCCTACGGGGCCACCTTCGTGGAGGTGGACGTGGACGTGGAAACCGGCAAGGTGGAGGTCGCCGAGATCTGGAACGTCCACGACTCCGGCACGATCATCAACCCCAGGCTCGCCGAGGGCCAGGTGCACGGTGGCGTGAGCATGGCCCTGGGCGCCGCGCTCCTGGAGCAGATGCTCTTCGACCCCCAGACGGGCAAGGCGCTCAACAACAACCTCCTGGACTACAAGCTGCCCACCATCCTGGACACGCCCAGGATCAACGCGGCTTTCGTGGAGACCTTCGAGGCCGCGGGCTCCTTCGGCTCCAAGTCCCTGGGCGAGTGCCCCGTCATCTCCCCCGCCCCGGCCGTGCGCAACGCGGTTCTGGACGCCACGGGCGTGGCCTTCCACAAGATCCCCCTCTACCCCCAGGTGGTTTTCGAGAAATTCCGGGAAGCGGGGCTGCTGGCTCAGAGGAGCGTCGACCATGTTTGACATCTGCGAACTGCACGAACCCGGGACCCTGGAGGAAGCCAAGGCCATCCTCGCGGAAAACCCCGGCCTCAAGGTCATCGCCGGCGGCACCGACGTCCTCATCCGCCTGCAGCACGGAAGCCTCGCGGGCGCCGGCCTCCTCAGCCTCAAGAACCTCCACGCCCTGGAGGAGATCGTCATGCTGGGCGACGGGACGATCTCGGTGGGCGCCATGGCGCCCTTCACGACGATCTTCCAGTCCGGGCTGATCCGCAGGCACGTCCCCGTCCTTTGCGAGGCCGCGGTGTCCATGGGCGGGCCCCAGGTGCGCAACGTGGCCACCATCGGCGGAAACATCTGCAACGGCGCGGTGTCCGCCGACAGCGCCTCGACGCTGTTCGCCCTGGACGCGCTGCTCAAGCTGGAGACCTCCACGGACGAGCGGATCATCCCCATGGGCGACTTCTACGCCGGCCCCGGCAAGGTGAACCTCCGCCCCGGCGAACTGCTCACCGCCGTGCTGATCCCCCGCGAAGGCTACGAGGGCATGGGCGGCCACTACATCAAGTACGCCATGCGCAAGGCCATGGACATCGCCACCCTGGGCGTGGCCGTCGTCTGCAAGGTCCGGGAGGACCGGTTCGTGGACCTGCGCATCGGCCTGGGGGTGGCCGCGCCGGTGCCCATCCGGTGCTTCGAGGCCGAGGCCTACGCCAAGGGGAAGGAAGTCACCCCGGAAGTCGTCCAGGAGATCGCCCGCCTCGCGGTGAAGCCGGCCAAGGCCCGCACTTCCTGGCGCGCCTCCAAGGACTACCGGGAGCATCTCATCGAGGTTCTGGCCCAGCGGGCCGTCGCCGAAGCCGTGAAGCGTGGGGGAGGTTGCTGTGCTGACTAAGAATTCCGCCGGAGTTGCCGTGCAGAAGCGGATCGCCCTGAAGGTCAACGGGCGGCCCGTGCAGATCGAGATCGACATCCGGGAGTCCCTCCTGGACGTCCTGCGCGACCGCCTCCAGTTCACGGGCGTCAAGCAGGGCTGCTCCGTGGGCGAGTGCGGCGCCTGCACCGTGCTCATCGACGGAGTCCCCGTCAACTCCTGCATCTACCTGGCCGCCTGGGCCGACGGCAAGTCCGTCACCACCGTCGAGGGCATCGCCCAGGACGGCCGCCTCTCCCCCGTGCAGGAAGCCTTCGTGGAAGAGGGCGCCATCCAGTGCGGCTTCTGCACCCCCGGCCTGGTGCTGAGCACGACGGCCCTGGTGGAAAGCGGCAAGCGCTTCACCCACGACGAGGTGCGCCGCGAGCTTTCGGGCCACCTGTGCCGGTGCACCGGGTACCAGAAGATCATCGACGCCGCGGAACGGGCCTTGCGGGAGGCGGAGGCGGCTTCCGAGTAGCCGGCGGGGCGTGAAATGTCACGTCCCGCATCGGAACCAGGTTTCTATTTGACGGTGGCGACAAGCCGGAAGACATGAGCCGCGGAACGGTCCGTTTCCTTCCCCGAACCTCGCCATGCCGAGAACCCGGGGATTCCCAAGGTGGTGCTACCCCGCAGGATCCTCGAGCCGTGGTTGCCCTGGACCCGGGCCGCGCCGTCTCGGCTTGCGCCTTCATAACCTTCCAGGGCAGAGTCCTCGCACCACTGGAGGCCCAGGCCCGAAAGGTCGAAAAGGCCCCATGGGTTGGCCCATTTCGCCCCGGAGGCGTGGTGGGCCAGTTCTCCCGTGCGCCAGGCGTAATGCTTCAGGATCCCATCCATTTCGCCGGGGTCATCGCCGAAGAAGAACCGCGTCGCGGTGCCCGCCCTGCAGGCATACTCCCACTCGGCCTCCGACGGTAGTCGGAAGGTGTAGTCCTGTTTGTGCCTTTTCAGGTTGGCAAGGAAGTGGTCCCGGATGTCCACGAAAGAGATGGCTCGAGCGGGCAGGTCAGCCTGGTCACCATCCTGGCGCAGGGCCGGGTCGGCCAATGCGTTCCATTGGGCCTTGGAAACCAGGAAGCGGGTCATGTAGAAGCGCTTGCCCATGACCACTTCCCGAACGGGCGTGGGCCGGAGGGTGGAGAGCATGTAACTGAACTCGTTGCTCCTTGCCCCCACGATGCCCTTTCCGGCGGGGATCTCCACGAACTCGAGCGGGATGTCCCCGGGCAGGGTGACCACCAGGGCCGGTGCGGCGTAGGCGACCCTGGCGTCCGTGCCGGTCTTCACCTCGAAGACCTGCTCGGGCTTGAGGGGATGGAGGCTGCCCTTGGCCCCGGCCACCGGGGCCGCCTTGACGGTGTAGGAGCCGGGCGCAAGGCCCTTCAGGGTTCCGGTGGCGCCCATGGCGTGCTGGTAGCCGCCGGGACCGGTCACCAGGACCGGGGTCCCCTGGCCCTCGAGGCCGGTGATTTCCACGTGGAGGGCGGGCTTGACCGTGACCACGGTTTCCCGGGTCACCGACGGCCCGCCGGGGTTCGAGACGGTGAGCGTGTAGGTGGTGGTGCGCCGCGGCGAGACCGGGACGATCCCTTCCGGCTTCACCGATGCGGCGCCCGGCTCCACGGCGCCGGTCCCGTGGGAGAAGGAGGTCTTGAGCTGGGCGGTTTCACCGAGCTCGATGGTCGCCGGCTCGGCGGTGAAGGCCTGGATGGCGGGCGCGGGCTTGGGAGGGTCGTCGTCCTTGTGGCAGGCCACGAGCAGGAGGATTCCGGGCAGGGCGCAGGCGCCGCGGCGGAAGAACGGCCGAGGCCGCGGGTGGAGGGCGGTTGTGGGTGGCATATCGGCTTCTCCGGGCCGCGGGAAAGCCGCGGCGATGGAAGGGTGGCCCGGCGTCCGCGCAAGTTCCCCCGGGCCGGAGCCAGGCCAGGCCTGGATCTCCGGGACCGCGCCCGCTCCAGGCCAGGCCCGATATTGGACTTATATTAATTGAGAGGTTGTGTCTCAATCTCCGAAAACGTATAGTCGGATGCCTGGGATCCCAAGCGATTCCCCCCGCCTCCGGAGGTGCCCGTGTCCGAGGAAGCCAAGACGCTCTCCCCGTGGTGGAGGATCGCCGTCCTCCTGGTGATGGTCGCGGGCTTCAGCCTGCTCAGCCTGGTCACCGTGAAGACCTACGCGGGCGCCCCGCCCATTCCGGACCGGGTGGTGGACGCCGCGGGCCGTGTGCTCTTCACCGGCGACGACATCCGGGCGGGGCAGGGGGTGTTCTTCAAGTACGGGCTCATGGAACACGGGACCCTCTGGGGCCACGGGGCCTACCTGGGACCGGACTACTCGGCGGAGTACCTTCACCGCCTGGCCGAGATCGGCCGGGACACCCTCGCCCAGGAGCGCTTCGGGAAGCCCTTCGCCCAGGTGCCCGCGGATGCCGCCCCGGGGCTGGGGGAGCGGCTCAAGCTCATGCTCCGGGAGAACCGCTACGCCGGCGGCACCCTCGTCTTCACCGCCCCCGAGGCGCGGTCCCACGAGGTCCAGGCCGGGGAATGGAGGGACTACTTCTCGGGGCTGGACCCCGCGCCGGGCCTTCCCGCGGGCTACATCCGGAACGAGACCGAGTTGCGCAGGCTCAACGACTTCTTCGCCTGGGCGGCCTGGGCCACCGTGGCCACCCGGCCCGGCACGGACTATTCGTACACCAACAACTGGCCCTACGAGCCCCTGGTGGGCAACCTGCCCACCAGCTCGGCCTACCTGTGGAGCGCCATGAGCCTGGTGACCCTGCTGGGCGGGTTGGGGCTCATCCTCTTCATCTTCGGCAAGTTCGACTACCTGGGCTGGGGCGGCGGCGTCGGCGGGCACCGGGGCGCCCCCGGAGCCCTGCAGGGCTGGACCCCCACCGCCAGCCAGAAGTCGCTGGGCCTCTATTTCCTGGTGGTGATGCTGCTCTTCCTGGCGCAGGCGGCCCTGGGCGGCGCCCTGGCCCACTACCGGGTGGAGCCGGGGGCCTTCTACGGTTTCGACCTGGCCCGGTTCCTGCCCTACAACCTCGCCCGCACATGGCACCTGCAGCTCGCCATCTTCTGGATCGCCACCTCCTGGGTGGCCGGGGGCCTCTTCCTGGCGCCCCTGGTGGGCGGCGCGGAGCCCCGGGGGCAGAACGCGGGCGTCCTGGTCCTGCTCGCGGCCCTGGCGCTGGTGGTCTTCGGCAGCCTGGGCGGGGAGTACCTCGGCATCAACGACCGCCTGGGCAGCCTCTGGTTCTGGCTCGGCCACCAGGGCAGCGAATACCTGGACCTCGGCCGCTTCTGGCAGGTGCTCCTGGCGGCGGGACTCCTCTTCTGGCTGTGGCTCATGTTCCGGGCCCTGCGTCCCGCCATGGGCCGGGGCAGGGGGGAGCTGCCCAGCCTCTTCCTGGTGGCCGCGGTGGCCATCCCCCTCTTCTACGTGCCGGCGCTCTTCTACGGTCCCCACACGAATTTCGCCGTCATCGACAACTGGCGCTTCTGGATCATCCACCTCTGGGTGGAGGGCTTCTTCGAGCTGTTCGCCACGGTGATGGTGGCCGTGATGTTCGTGCAGATGGGGCTCATCAAGGAACTGGCCGCCACGCGGCTGGTGTACCTCGACGGCATCCTCTACCTGGTGGGGGGCATCGTGGGCACCGGCCACCACTGGTACTTCACCGGCCAGGGCACCCTGAACATGGGCCTCGCCGCATGCTTTTCCGCGCTCGAAGTGGTGCCCCTGACGCTGCTCACCCTGGACGCCTGGGATTTCATCCGGCTCCAGGACAAGGTCTGCGACGACTGCGACCTGCCCCTGGGCTCCAAGCACGTGTGGCCCATCCGGTTCCTCATCGCCGTGGGCGTGTGGAACTTCGTGGGGGCCGGGGTTTTCGGGTTCCTCATCAACCTGCCGATCGTGTCCTACTTCGAGGTGGGCACCACCCTCACGCCCAACCACGGCCACGCGGCCATGTTCGGCGTCTTCGGCATGCTGGCCCTGGCGGTGGTGTTCTTCTGCCTGCGCGCCCTGCGCTCGGACCGGGCCTGGGCCCGGGTCGAGGGGCTGATCCGGGTGGGCTTCTGGGGGCTGAACATCGGCCTGGGGCTGATGATCCTCCTGGACCTGTTCCCGGCCGGCGTGCTGCAGCTCTGGGACGCCCTGGCCAACGGCTACTGGCACGCGCGCAGGCTCACCTACCTCATGTCCGGCACCTTCCATGCCCTCGAATGGGTGCGCATCGCCGCGGACATGACCTTCCTGCTGGCGGGCGCGCTGCCCCTGGCCTGGGCCACGGTCAAGCTGGTCCTGGACCGGGAGCCGGCCTCGCCGCGAACGCCTTCACGGCCGTGACGATATCCTCTCCCTTCATGGGCTTGTGCAGAACCTGGACCGGTCCGTGCGCTTCGAGGCGGGCCTCCCTGAGGGGGTCGCGGCTCGCCGTGAGGACCACCACCGGCAGGGAGGCCGCGTGGCGCCGGATCATGCGGAGCACCTCCAGGCCGTCCACGTGGGGCATGTTGTAGTCGGTCACCACCAGGTCGGGCTGGAAGGCCCGGGCCCGCTCCAGCACCTGCAGCGCCGAGAGGGGCACGAAATCCTCCACCTCGAAGCCGTCCTCCTCCAGGAATCCCCGCACCACCTTCCGGAAGAAGGCGCTGTCGTCGAGGAGGAGCACTTTGGCCATGGGCGGATTCTATACCCATTTTCAACCCGTGGACGAATCCCCCCGGGCCTGGGAGCATCAGGGACCATGGACTGCCGCACGACCAAAGCCTTCGACCACTTCCTGGCCGGCCTCGGGCCGGAGGCGCGGGAGGAGGCCCTGCGCGTCCTGGCCGGGGAGGTGCGGGACCTTCGCGCCCTGCCCCCGGGCGCCGAAAGGGCCCGGGAGGTCCACCGGCGCGTGGATGCGGCCCAGGCCCGGTTCGCGGCCCTGAGGCCGGACGTCGCCGGGCAGGTGCGGTGCTCCCGGGGATGCTCCCACTGCTGCCGCCTCTGGGTGGGCGTGACCCGGGACGAGGCCGAGCTCCTATGCGCCTCGGAGGTCCGGCCCGATCCAGGCCGCCTGGAAGCGCAGCGCTTCTGGACGTCCCCGTCCGACTTCATCGGCAAACCCCGGGAGGAGGCCTCCTGCGTCTTCCTGGGGCCGGACGGGGCCTGCGCGGTGTACCGGGACCGGCCCGCCATCTGCCGGGCGGTGCTGGTGGCCAGCGATCCCGAATTCTGCCGCGGCGGCGACCTGGCCACCCGCATCACCGCGGTGATCAATCCCTACGCGGAGGTGGTGGTGTCGGCCGCGCTGACCCTGGACGCGGAAGCGGACCCTCCGCCTCCCGCGGGCCGCCATCTGGCCCACGCCCTTGGGCGCGGTAGGGGGAACTCTCCTGAACCACCGCCACCAGGCTTCTGAGCGCCGCGGACTGGGCGTCCCTTCTCCAGGCGAAGATCAGGTCCAGGGTGGGCGCCGGGTCCAGGTCCAGGGGCCGGGTGACCACGCCCTTGGGCGCCACGTCCCCCACGTATTCCGAGAAGAAGCAGAAGCCCATTCCCGAGGCCACCGCGTTCATGGACGTCATCAGGCTTTCGGTCACCAGGCCCCGGGTGAAGGTGACGCCGCCCAGGCGCTCCAGGCGCTCGGTGAGCGCGGCCACCGCGGGGGCGATCCTCTCGGAGATGGAGACGAGGGGCACGCCGGTGAGGGCCTTAAGGGGCACCCGTTCCAGCGCGGCCAGGTCCCAGGTCTCGGGGAAGACCACGACCACCCGCTCCTGGATGTAGATCTCGGCGGCGATGTCGTCGCCCTCGATGGGCGCGCGGGTGAAGCCCGCCATGATCTCGCGCCTCTGGAGCGCCTGGATCTGCTCGGGGGCCGTCATGGTGCGCAGCTTGAGGTGCACCTCCGGCGCCTTGCGCATGAGCCGGGGCAGGAGGTTGGAGAGCACCAGGCCCTCGGGGCCCATGATCATGCCCAGGGCCAGGGTGCCCACCTCGGTCCGGGCCGCGGCACGGGCCTCGGCCAGGGCCTCCTCCACGGCGGCCAGGATGTCCCGGGCCGCCGGGAGGAAGGTGCGCCCCGTCTCCGTCAGGGTGAGCCGGTGCTTCTCGCGCAGGAAGAGCGGCGCGCCGACGATCCCTTCGAGCTGGCGGATCTGCTGGCTGAGCGAGGGCTGCGACGTGTGCAGCCGTTCGGCGGCCCGGGTCACGTTCAGCTCTTCTGCGACGGCGACGAAGTAGCGGAGGAGGCGGAATTCCATGGTCTGTTCCGGCTGGTGCGGTTTCGCAAGGCAACCGGGCCATTCTACCTCAACCCGCGCGTCCGCCATGCCTTCAAGCGATCCGGGGCGCCTTGAAGAGCCAGCCGGGAAGCTTCACCTCGGCCACGCCGTCCATGACCACTTCACCGGTCTGCTTGGTGACGACGGTGGAGATGCGGGCGATGCTCTTGGGCAGGATCTCGATGATGGAGGCGTTCAGGGTGACGGTGTCGCCGATGAAGACGGGCAGCTTGAAGTTGCAGGTCTGGTTGAGGTAGACGGTGCCCACGCCGGGCATGTCCATGCCCAGCACCTTGGAGACGATCCCGAAGAGGATCGCGCCGTGGGCGATGCGCTGGCCGAAGCGGCTGGTGGCGGCCACGGCGTCGTCCACGTGGATGGCGTTGTGGTCGCCGCTGAGGTCGGCGAAGGCGCGCACGAGCTTGTCGTCGATGACCTGGGAATAGGTGCAGGTCTGGCCCACTTCGAACGTGGGGGCGGCGGTTGGGGTTTCCATGGTGTCTCTCCTTGAAAAGTGCGGGGGATTCAACTGCAACGGAAGGTGATGCCGAACGAGGCCCGCGGGTAGGCCCAGCTGGTGACGCCCTTGTCCTTGCATACCACGCGGCAGGTGCCGCATTCCAGGCAGCCCGCGCAGTCGAAGGCCACCTGCCCGTCCTTGAGCCGGTAGCATCGCGCGGGGCAGACGGTGAGGCAGGGCCGCTGGGCGCACACGGCGCACCGGGCCTTGTCCACGAGGATGTGGGGATGGCCCTCGTCCACGTTGAAGCGGTCGAGGCCGAGGAGTTCTTCGGGACTGAGTCGCTTGATGCTCATACGCTGCGATACCCCTTCCAGGCGTCGGCCGCCAGTTGCCTGAACGTGACGTTCTCCTTGACCACGGCCAGGAGTTTTTTCAGCATCGGCGGCGGCACCTTGCCGTCCACGTTGAACATGAAGCCCAGGGCCTGGTTGGCCAGGGCGGGATACTCCCTGAAGATCCGGGAGATGCCGAAGATGCCGTGGAACTCCGCGTAGGCCCGCATGGTGGGCAGGAGCGCGAGCTCCTCCAGCTGAGACAGGTAGGCCGGCCCCGTGGGGGTCCCTTCCTGGAGGATGGCCCGCGCCGCGGCGAGGCCGCTGACGATGGCCAGGTCCATGCCCCGGATCACCAGGCCCGTGTTGATCCCGAACCGGGCCGCGTCGCCGATGACCAGCATCCCCTCGCGGTGGAGCCGCTTGGGGATGCCGTGGTAGCCGATCTCCGGCACCAGGTGCGCGCCGTACTCGACGCTGGTGCCGCCGTCGATGAGAGCGGCGATGGATGGCTGTTCCTTGAAGTCCTGGAAGATCTCCTGGATCTGGCGACCGTTGGCGGCGGCCTGTTCCGGGTTGAAGACGATGCCAAGAGAGAGGCTGCCCTTGTTGGTGTAGAGGAACCCGCCGCCGGAAATGCCCTCGGTGCAGCCGATGGCCACCCGGGCGACGCCCTCCTCGCCGGTGACGCCGAAACGGGCGTTGATGACGGAGTCGGGGAGTTCGATGGTCTCCTTGACGCCCACGCCCACGGCGCGGGCCTCCACGTCAGGGAAGAGCCCGGCCTGCTGGGCCAGGAGGGAATTGACCCCGTCGGCGGCGACCACGACGTCCGCGCGCATCTCGTCCTCGCCCACGCGGATGCCGGCGATGCGGCCGTTCTCCTCGATGAGGCCGTCCACGCGCATGCCGCTGGCGAAAACGGCGCCGGCGGCCTCGGCCTCGGAGGCGAACCACGCGTCCAGGGAGGCGCGGACCACCGAATGGGACTGGGGCACACCCTCGCCCCAGGCGGGGTCGGCCACGTCGAGGGTGGTGGCGCGCCGGCCCTCCACCAGCATGACCTGCTCCCGGACGATCCGGCGCTGCAGGGGCGCCCTCAGGTACATGCCGGGCTCCAGGAGCTCCAGGGCGTAGGTGTAGAGCCGGCCCCCGCTCACGTTCTTGGCGCCGGCGGAATCGCCCCGCTCGAGGAGCAGGACGTTCTTCCCCTCCCGGGCCAGGGCGTAGGCGCAGGCCGAACCCGCGGGGCCGGCGCCCGCCACGATCACGTCAAAGGAGTCGTCGGACATGGCTCAGGCCTTCAGCGCCGCGGTCAGCAGCGGCAGCACGGTGTAGAGGTCGCCCACGATGCCGTAGTCCGCGGCCTCGAAGATGGGCGCCCGCTCGTCCTTGTTGATGGCGACGATGACCTTGGACTCGCGGCATCCGACCATGTGCTGCACCTGCCCCGAAAGGCCGGCGGCCACGTAGAGCTCGGGCTTCACGGTCTGGCCGCTGATGCCGATGTACCGCTCCACGGGCAGCCAGTGCTCGTCTTCGGCGATGCCCCGGGTGCAGGCCAGCTCGGCCTTGAGGGCCCCGGCCAGGTCCACGGCCAGGTCCAGGTCGGCCTTCGCGCCGAAGCCCCGGCCCACCGCCACCAGGCGCGGGGCGGCGCCGATGTCCACGCCCTCGCCGGCCACGGGGGTCGTGGAGAGCACTTCGACCCGGGGGTCGGCGGTGACGGCCGCCGCCTCCACCGGGGCCGAGGCCCCGGTGGGCGCCGGGGGCGGGAACGTGCGCTGGGGAATGGTCGCGACGGCGGGAAGCGCCAGGGATTCCTCGCACACCGCCAGGCCCCCGTAGAGGATGCGCGTGGTCTCCAGCCTGCCGCCTTCGGCGCGGATCGTCTTGGCGTCGGTGGTGAGGCCGGCGTTGAGGGCCGCGGCCACGTGCGCGGCGAGGTGCTTGCCGCGCAGGGTGCCGCCCACCAGGACGACGCCGGCCTGGGCCACCAGGGCGGCCACGGCCGGAGCCAGGGCTTCAGGGGTGCCTGGCCCTTCGAGGACGACGACGCGGTCGGCGCCGAGACCCGCGAGCGTCTGAGCCTCGTCCCGGGACGGGGTGAGGGCCACCAGGGGCTGGTCCAGGGCCGCCTTCAGCTCCAGGCCGGGGGTCAGCAGCTGCCGCGCCAGCGCGGGATCTTCCGAGAAAACGAAAATTCCTGCCATGGGGGGCTCCTTAAAGGCCTTCGGCTTTGAGGCTGGCGACGAGCTGGGCGACGTTGGCCGCCGCGTCGCTCTCCTTGTAGACGATGTTCCGGCGGTTCATGAGGAAGCCCTTGGGCGTCCCGCGCACGGCCCGGGGCTCCAGGTCCCCGGGGGCGAGGCCCAGGCTGGACAGGGGAAGCTCCTCGCTGGGCTTCTTCGCGGCTCCCAGCACCTGCTTGAGGGAGGGGATGCGCGGCTTGTTCATCTCGCCGAGCACGCTCACCACCGCGGGGCCGGCGACCCGGACCTCCTCGGTGCAGTCGGGGAGCTTGCGGGTGGCCGTGAGCACCCCGTCCGCCCAGGTCATCTTCTGGACGAAGGTGACGCAGGGCAGGCCCAGCAGGGCCGCGAGGCGGACCGGGGTCTGCTGGAAGAACATGTCCGAGCTGCCTTCGCCGCAGAGGATCAGGTCGTAGGGCCCGGCCTTGCGGATGGCGGCGGCCAGGACGTTGGCGACCACGAAGGCGTCGGCCCCCTCGGCCGAGGCGTCCCCGATCCAGGTGAGCCTGTTGGGCCCGCGGGAGAGGACGTCCTTCACGGACAGCTTGAGGGCCTGGGTGCCGAAGGCCAGGGCGTCCACGTTGCCCCCCTGGGCCTCAACCAGGAGGCTGGCGGCCTCGATGGCGTTGCGGTCGAAATCGCTGATCTTGCCCTTGGCCCGGGAGGCGTCGAGGCTGAGGTCGTCGGGCCTGACCTTGATGTCCTGCTCGTCGAGGACCCACTTGTAGCAGACGAGAATGTTCGGCATGGCGTTGTCCTCAGGCCAGCAGGGCTGCGGCGATGGTCCCGTCGGGGAACTGGGCGGGGGCTTCCAGCAGGGTGGTGCCGGCGATGTCGCGGAAGAGGCGGGGCAGGGGCATGAATTCGGAGTAGCCGAAGCCGCCCTCCACCTGGACGGTGTCGATCAGGAACCTGCTGCCGAAGCGCGCCAGGAAGGCCTTGACCATGGCGGCCTCCACCAGGAAGGGCTCGCCGGATTCGATGAGCCCGGCGGCCACGCGCAGCCCGAGGCGGGCCAGGTGGCAATCGGTGGCGGTCTCGGCCAGGAGGGTCTGGATGGCCTGGAGGGCCGCGATGGGCCGGCCGAACTGGACGCGGGTCTTGGCGTAGGCGGCGGCGTGTTCCACCGCGGCCTGGCCGATGCCCACGGTCTGGGCGGCCTCGGCCACGGAGGCCATGGCCAGCGTCTCCTCGACGAGGCTCCGCCCGTCGCTGAGCCTGCCCAGGAGGTCGGCGTCCTGGAGGATGACGTTTTCGAAGATCAAGTCGGCCACGGGGCAACCCTTGAGGCCCATGGTGTCGGCGGGCTCGCCCACGGCGAGGCCGGAGACCCCGGCACGCACGATGAAGGCGGCCAGGCCCTTGGCACCGGCGGCGGGATCGACGCAGGCCACCACCACGTGGACCTTGGCGACGCCGGCGTTGCGCACGAAGGCCTTGGTGCCCTTGAGCACCCAGCCCTCGGGCTGGCGCGTGGCCATGAGGGCGTCGGGGCCCACGCCGGGAGTGGGGCCGTGCTCGTAGACGGCGAAGGCGCCCAGGGTCTCGCCCGAGGCCAGGGCGGGGAGGAACGCGCGCTTCTGGGCGGGGTCGCCCCAGCGGTTGATGGCGTAGGCGGCCATCGCGTGGTTCACGAGGATGGAGGCCGTGGCCGCGCTGGTGCGCGACAGGGTCTCCACCACCTCCACGAAGCTCACGAAGCCGGCGTCGGCGCCGCCGTATTCCCCGGGAAGGAAGAGACCCAGGAAGTCGTGGGCCGCCAACTGCTTCACCGCGTCGGCGGGGAAGGCGCCCGTGTGGTCCATGTCGACCACGATGGGCTCGAGGTATTCCTTGGCGAATTCCCGGGCGCTCTGCCCGATCAGCTGCTGTTCTTCGGTCAGTTGGATGCTCATCAGTTGCCACCTTTCTGGGCCGCGGCGGGTTTGGGGGGCGTCAGGACGGCGCGGGAGATCACGAGGCGCTGGATCTGGTTGGTGCCTTCGTAGATCTGCATGATCTTGGCGTCGCGCATGAGCTTGGCGATCACGGAGGTGTAGCCGTGGGCGCCCATGAGCTGCACGGCCTGGGCCGAGATGCGCATGGCCTTGTCCGCGCAGGAGGTCTTGGTCATGGCCGACTCCACGGAGAAGGGCAGGCCGGCGTCGCGCAGGTTCATGGTGTGGTGGAGGAGTTCGCGGGCCTCCTCGATCTCGATCCTCATGTCGGCCAGCTTGAACTGCAGCGTCTGGCCGGGCTGGACCTTGGGGTCGGGGAACTTCGCCTGGAGGTGCTCGACGCACGCGTCCAGGGTGCGCTGGGCGATGCCGAGAGCCAGGGCGGCGATGGCGGGACGGGCCAGGTCAAGGGTCTTCATGGCCACCTTCATGCCTTCGCCCTCGGCGCCCAGGAGGTTGGCCGCGGGGACGCGCACGTCCTTGAAGAGGAGCTCGACCGTGTTGGAGGAGCGGATGCCCAGCTTGTGGTCCACGGTGCCGATGGTGAAGCCCGGCAGGCCCTTCTCCACGATGAAGGCGGAGAGGCCCTTCATGCCCTTGGAGGGGTCGGTGAGGGCGTAGATCACGAAGACGCTGGCGTAGCCGCCGTTGGTGATCCAGCACTTGCTGCCGTTGAGCACGTAGCTGTCGCCGTCCTTGATGGCGGTGGTCTTGCCGTTGCCGGCGTCGGAACCCGCATTGGGCTCGGTGAGGCCGAAGGAGCCGATCTCGCCGCGCACCATGGGGTCGAAGAACCGCTTCTTCTGCTCGTCGTTGCCGGCCACCAGGACCGAATCCATGGCCAGGACGCTGGCGGCCAGCGTGGTGCCCATGCCCGCGCAGCCGTAGCCCCAGGCTTCGAGGACGAGGGCCTGGGTGTGGGCGTCGTAGTCCAGCCCGCCGAATTCCTTCGGCACGGCCATGGCGAAGATCCTGCTCTCGCGCGCGGCCTCCAGGAGGAAGGGGTGGAACTCCCCGCTCTTGTCGTAGCGGGCGGCGTTGGGGATGATCTCCCGGGCGACGAAGGCTTTCGTCTCCTCGAGGATCCGGCGTCTCTCAGGGGTGAGGATGCTCATGCTGGGTCCACCTTTCCTTTATGCGAAGGCCATTGCCGGCCGGGTTTCGAGGTGCGCGCGCAGTCCGCCCCAGGCGGGGGCGAAGATCCCGGCGGGCATCAGCTTGAGATCGGGGGAGATGGCCGGAGTGAAGTCCATCCGCGCGAGGACGTCGCGCTCCAGGTCCACGCCCGGCGCGATCTCCGTGAGGGTGAGGACGCCTTCCGCCAGCTCGAAGACGGCCCGCTCCGAGACGTAGAGCACGGACTGGCCGGTGCGGGCGGCATACGCCCCGCTGAAGGTCACCTGCTCGACGTCGCGCACGAACTTGCGGGTTCGGCCCTCCCTGCGGATCGCGAGCCGGCCCGCTTCCAGGGCCACCTCCAGGCCGCCGGCGGTGAAGCTGCTGCAGAAGACCACCTTCCGGGTGGCCTGGGAGATGTTGATGAACCCCCCGCACCCCACGCAGCGCCCGCTGAACTTGCTGACGTTCACGTTGCCGTGGCGGTCCACTTCGCCCGCGCCCAGGAAGGCCTGGTCCAGGCCGCCCCCGTCGTACCAGTCGAACATGGCCTGGTGCTCGATGAAGACGTCGGCGTTGAACGACATGGCGAAGTTCCGGCCGCCGGCGGGGACGCCGCCGATGGCGCCCAGTTCCGTGGTGAGGGTGATCAGGTCGGAGGCCCCCTCCTGGGCCGCGACGATGGCCACGCCGTCGGGCACGCCGATGCCCAGGTTCACCACCGATCCGGGGGTGAGTTCCATGGCCGCGCGGCGGGCGATGACGAGCCGCTCGTCGGGAGGCAGTTCGGGGATGGCTTCCAGGGGGACGCGGAGGTCGCCCGAGAAGGAAGGGTTCCGGTAGGTGCCGGCGGACTGCCAGTGGTGCTCGGGCCGGGCCACCACGAGGTGGTTCACCAGCACCCCCGGCACGCGCACGCTCTTGGGGTGCAGGGAGCCCCGGGGCACCAGGCGCTCCACCTGGGCGATGACGATGCCGCCCGAATTGCGCGCGGCCTGGGCCAGGGGCAGGGCCTCCATGAGCACGCCCTCGTCCTCCATGGTGAGGTTCCCGTCCTCGTCGGCGGTGGAGGCGCGGATGATGGCCACGTCCACGGGGATGGAGGGGTAGAGGAGCCATTCCTCCCCCTCCAGCGCGATGACCTTCACCCGGTCCCGGGTGGTGGCCCTGTTCATCTTCCCGCCCTCCAGGCGGGGGTCCACGAAGGTGCCCAGGCCGATCTTCGACAGGACCCCCGGGTGGTGGGCGGCGGCTTCCCGCCACATCTGGCAGAGCACGCCCTGGGGCAGGCAGTGGCCCTCCATCTCGCCGTCGAGGATCATGCGGGCCATGTCCGGCGACAGGCCGGTGTGGCCCCCGACCCAGCGCCCGATGAGGCCCTTGTGGGCGAAGTGGTTCGTGCCCTTGTCCTTCCAGTTCCCGATGCCCGTCGAATGCACCAGGGTGAGGTCCGCGGGGTGGCCCGAAGCCAGGAAGCTCGCCTCCACGGCCAGCGCCACCTCCTCGGGCCAGCCGGAGAGGGTGATCGCGCACGCGCCCAGGGTCGCGCCGTCGCGGATGAGCGCAGCCGCCTGATGTGCCTGGATGACCTTGGTCATGGGGTGGGTTCCTCGGGACGGGTTTCGGGACAGGCCCCCGGCGGGCCCTTCACCGCCGGTACTCCCGGTCGCCGTAGGCCCTGATGGGTGGGGCTGGGTGGGAACCAGAGAAGTGAATCGGTTCTCACGGGCTGCAGGAAGACGGTATAA
The DNA here is from genome assembly GCA_002297665.1 of Holophagaceae bacterium UBA692. Lineage (GTDB taxonomy): Bacteria > Acidobacteriota > Holophagae > Holophagales > Holophagaceae > Mesoterricola. The sequence continues at coordinate 27,284 of DBMS01000083.1, forward strand.
CCTGACCTATAGGTCCTCAAATACTTTGTTTCCATGATGTAAGACGTGGCACGTCTTAGATGTGCTGCGTCTTATTTCTGAATCCGGAATACGCCGCCAGGACGGGGGAGCGTTCGGGCAGAATCCTTCCATGAACCTGCTGGCCGTTTCCGGAAGTCTGAGGGACCAATCGAGCAACACGCGCCTGCTGCGGGCCCTGGCGCTCCTGGCGGCGCCGGGTGTGTCCGTGGGTTTCGGCCCGCCCCTGGACGGGCTCCCCTACTTCAACCCGGACGTGGAGGAGGCGGGCCTGCCCCCGGCGGTGCAGGCCTGGCGCGACCGCGTGGGCGCCTGCGACGCGCTCGTCGTGTGCAGCCCCGAATACGCCCACGGCGTCTCGGGGATGCTGAAGAACGCCCTGGACTGGCTCGTGGGCGGCACCGAATTGAACGGAAAGCCCGTGGCCGTGGTGAACGCCCGCCCCGAGGCCACCCTGGCCCACGCCGCCCTGGCGGAGACCCTGCGGGTCATGGGCGGGAACGTCATCCAGGCGGCGGTCCCCCTCACGGGACGGAACCTGGACGCCGAGGGCATCGCCGCGGACCCGGAACTGGCGGCCGCGCTGCGAAGAATCCTCTCCTCCCTGGCCGAGGCGCCGCGGTAGACTCCTTCTCCATCCCGAGGCCACCATGGGAACCCCGTCGATCCAGAGCGCCACGCGGAAACTTGCGAAGTCCGTCGACTGGATCCGGAGCGACGGCCACGAATGGTCCTTCGTGGGCCTCTCCCAGGAATTCGAGGAGGCCGAGGTGCAGCGGCGGGTGGACGGGTTCTTCCCCGGCGAGCGGCTCTACCTCGTCTTCGGCGGGCGGGACTCCGCCGAGGTGCCCCGCGCGCAGGCCGCGCACCTGGTGAAGGAGCTGCTGCTGGTGCGCGAGGTGTCCCTCTGGGACCTGGGGCTGGGACGCACCCTGCAGTTCAACCGCATGGGTCTCTGCAAGGCGGGAACCGTCAGGAACTAGTAAAGGAACATCGGCTTGCCTTCCACGTGGCGCACCTTGGGGCGGTAGTTGTCCTTGTCGTAGAGTTCGGCCACGTCCACGCGCTTGAGGCCCTGGGTTAGGGTGGACATGGGCACGCTGGTGTAGGTGCCGTTGCGCAGGGCCACCAGGCGGTTGCGCTCGCCGCTCTTGATGATGTTGATGGCGACGTTGGCGAAGTTCACGGCCACCATGAGGTCGAGGCTGTCGGGGGCGCCGCTGCGCATGAGGTAGGAGACCTGCTGGTTCAGCACGTCCTCGCCGGTGAGCTTCTTGAGGGCGTCGCCCAGGATGTTGCCGATGCCGCCGAGCTTCTTGTGGCCGTAGGCGTCGGCCTCGCCGAACTCCACCGGGACGCCGCCCACCATGTGGGCCCCCTCGCTCACGGTGATCATGGCGTAGTTGCTGGGGTTGGCCCGCTTGTCGGCCATGATCTTCTCGGCCACCCGCACGGGGTCGAAGGGCACCTCGCTGATCAGGGCGCGGTCCACGCCGGCCAGGTACGAGGCCAGGAGCGAGGTCTCGCCGGAGTTCCGGCCGAAGAGCTCCACGATGGCGATGCGCTCGTGGGAGCCCGCGGAGGTGCGCAGCTGGTGGATGAATTCCACGCTGCGCGTGACGGCGGTGGAGAAGCCGATGCAGTAGTCGGTCCCGTAGATGTCGTTGTCCATGGTCTTGGGGATGGCCACGCAGGGCACTCCCTCCTGGTGCATGCGCTCGCCGTAGCTCAGGGTGTCGTCCCCTCCGATGGGGATGAGGATGTCCAGGCCCAGTTTCTCGATGACCTTGAGCACGTGGGGCGTGAAGTCGAAGGGGCCCTCCTGGTCCGGGGTCAGGGTGGGCCGAAGGAAGTCCGGCACCCGACGAAGGCTCACCTTGCCGGGGTTGGTGCGGCTGGTGTGGAGAAAGGTCCCGCCGGTGCGGTCCACGGTGCGGGTGTTGAACGTGTCCAGGGGCAGGATGCACTTGCCGTGGGTCTCGGGGTTGTCCAGGTCGTATTCCAGCAGCCCGGCCCAGCCGCGGCGGATGCCCACCACCTCGAAGCCCTCCTCGATGGCCCGGGATACCAGCATCTTGATGCAGGGATTGAGGCCGGGGACGTCGCCTCCGCCGGTAAGGACGCCGATGCGCATGGGAGCCTCCAGAAAACGTGCCGGGTTCCAGGAATTCCTGAATACCACTCCCCCGGTCATGGATGCGAACAAAAAGGCGGGCATTAAGCCGGTAATGGGTACACTGGACCGGCCGGGAGGTCCGCATGAGTCTCGCACGATCCAGGATCACGGCCCAGGGCCAGGTCTCCGTCCCCGCGGCCGTCATGAAGAGGTTCGGCATCGCCCCGGGCGACTACATCGACTGGGAGATCCGGGACGGCAACCTCCTGGTGCGCCGGGTGGGCACCTACACCCTGGGCGACGTGGCCACGGCGCTGGACCTGCAGGAAGGCGTGCTGCACAAGACCGGTCCGGAACTCCTCGAGGGCGTCAAGGAACGCATGAGGAGGCGCCATGCGGTCCGCTGACGCCTCGCTCCTGGTGGGCTGCCTCGCCGGCAGCGGGGCCGCCCAGACCTTCATCCGGGAGGAAGGGCCGGTGTGGATCTCCCACCTGGTGCTGGCCGAGACCGTGCGGGCCCTGGAGTGCGTCCACGGCCGCACGCGGCCCCGGCTGGTGGAGGCCCTGGAGATGATCCTGGACAACAAGGACCTGGTGATCGAGGACCCCGCCGTGCCCCGCGCGGCCCTGGAGGCCTACCGGGCCGGCCTGGATTTCGAGGACGCCCTGGCCGTGGAAACCGCCCGCAAGGCCGGGCATCTGCCCCTGGGCACCTTGAGGGAGGAACTGCGCGGAGTTCCAGGGACGGTCGATCCTCGGGCATAATGGCCCCAACGGAGATCCCCCATGCGCATCCGAACCCTCGCCTTCGCCCTGGCCGCGGTCGCGGCCCTGGCCGCCAACCCCAAGGTCAGGTTCACCACGAACCTCGGCAGCTTCACCCTGGAACTCGACCCCGAGGCCGCCCCCAAGACCGTGGACAACTTCCTGGGCTACGTGAAGAGCGGCCACTACAAGGGAACCACCTTCCACCGCGTCATCGCCAAGTTCATGATCCAGGGCGGCGGCATGACCGCCCAGGGCGCGGAGAAGCCCACCCGGGCCCCCATCCAGAACGAGGCCAAGATGGCGCAGGAGAAGGGCTGGCGCAACGTGCGCGGCACCGTGGCCATGGCCCGCACCGGCGCCCCCCACAGCGCCACCTCCCAGTTCTTCATCAACACGGTGGACAACGCCTTCCTGGACTACCCCGGCCAGGACGGCTGGGGCTACTGCGTGTTCGGCAAGGTGGTGGACGGGATGGAGACCGTGGACAGGATCCGCGACGTGAAGACCCTCCCCGGCGACCGTCCCCAGACCCCCGTGGTCATCTCCGGCGCGGTGCTGGAAGGCGCCCCGGCCCCGGCGAAGAAGAAGGCCGTGAAGAAGAAGTAGGCCGTCAGTCCAGGTAGCTCCGCGCGCCCAGGTAGCGGTCCCGGTAGTAGGGGTCGCCCAGGCGCTCCCGGGCGATGCGCCGCCCGCGGCCGGGGGCGTGGATGAAGACGTCGTCCCCCGCGTAGATCCCCACGTGCGACACCTCGCTTCCGCCGGCCGTGGCGAAGAAGACCAGGTCGCCGGGGGAGGGCGTGGCGGTGCGGGTGCCCGCCTCGAACTGGGCCCTGGAGTTGCGGGGCAGCTGCAGGCCGTTGAGGCGGTACACGGCCATGGCCAGGCCGCTGCAGTCGAAGCCCTTGGGGGTGGTGCCGCCCCACAGGTAGGGCACGCCCAGGTACGTCGCGGCCGTCTCCACCAGGTTGGCCCGCAGGCCCGCGAGCTCCCGGGGCGCGGGGCGGGCCAGGGGCGGCTCTTCCGGCGCCACCAGGTAGAACTCCTGGATCACCCCCGCCGCCCGCAGGGCCTCGGCCCGGGCGCGGGCGGCCTCCCGGGTGGGGAAGTCGCCGAAGCGCACCCGGTAGAGCCCCGGCTGGGCCGCGTAGTACACCGCGTCCAGCCCCCTGGACTGGAGCAGGTCGGCCAGGCGGGATGCGTTCTCCACCCGGGCGAAGGCGCCGGCCTGGATGGTGAAGCCCAGGCGCGCCAGTCTCGGCGCCGGGGCGGGCCGGGCCGGGGCGGCCTTGGCCGGGGCGGGCCTGGGAGGTACGGTCCTGGGCGGTACGGGCCGCGGGGTTGAGCATCCGGCCAGGAGAAGGCCGGCCAGCACGACCTGGATGACGCTGCGCATGGACCTCCCCGGGGATGGGAGAAGTGTACCTGGATTCCGGCCTTGGTTTCGGCCGGAGAACTGCTAGGATCCCACGCAAGCAATCCGACAACCCATGGAGGCATGACCATGTTGAGATCCGTCAGGTTCGCCCTGTTGGCCGTGAGCGTGCTGGCCGCCCCGCCGGCCTTCGCCGATGACGCCGCCCTGGCCGCCAAGCTCGTGGGCGATTGGGAAGGACGGTGGGAATTCGAGAAGGTGGGCGACAAGGTCACCGCCACCTTCGCCTCGGCCGCCGGCAACGTCCTCAAGGGCACCACCCTGTGGTACGGCACCGCCGTGGGCGACTTCAAGGACGCCTTCACCAAGGCGAAACTCAAGGACGGCAAGCTGACCGTTCCCGAATCGACCATGGATTTCGTGGTCACGGTGTCCGAGGATGGAACCTCCATGACGGGCACCTGGACGTCGCCCATGGCCTCCGGCACCGTCACCCTCAAGAAGCGCGCCGCCGCCCAATAGGGGCACCCCCGACCGCACCAAGCGGTAAGCCGGGTCCGCCCTTGGCCGCAGCAGCCCCGATTCCTCCCAGGACGGCTCCGCTGGCTGGCCCTTCCCGCTCAGGCCCAGTTGAACTTCTTCACCGCCACGAGAAAGCACGCCGCGGTCCACGCCGCCACGATGGCCAGCCCCGCCCCGTGGCCGTCCAGGCCCGCGCCGTCGTTGAACACGGCGCGCAGGGCCTTGAGGTAGGGCGAGAGGGGCAGGGCCACCACGGCCTGCTGCATCCACCGGGGGGCGCTGTCCAGGGTGAAGTAGACGCCCGACAGGAGCATCATGGGGAAGAAGAAGGCGTTGGAGATGGCGGCGTAGCCTTCGGACGTCTTCGCGAACCCCGAGAGGGCGAAGCCCATGGCCATGAAGCACGCGGCGCCCAGGGCCAGCACCAGGGTCAGGAGGACGTAGCTGCCCTGGTTGGTGATGCCGAATCCGAAGTGGCCCACCAGGAGCATGGCCGCGGCCTGCAGGAAGGTGACCGTGAGGCGGTGGAGGATCTGCGCGGCCAGGAAGACCCACTTGGGCAGCGGCGTCACGGCCAGCCTCCGGAACTTCCCCTTCTCCCGGTACGACACGTTCACCATGCCCACGCTGAAAAGGCCCATGCTCAGCAGGTTCATGCCCAGGAGTCCGGGCAGCAGGAAGGCGGCGTAGTTGGAGGCGTGGCCGCTGCCGGGGCTTTCCATGGACACCGGCAGGAACCGGGGCGCCAGGCCGGCCCGGCCCACCTGCAGGGCGAGGTTGGCCTGCTGGACCACCTGGGCCGCCATCTGGCCCTGGGCGGCGAGGTAGGTGTTCACCCGCAGGCGGCCCGCTTCCAGCTGGACGGCGGTGTCGCCCCTCTTCCAGCGGGCCTGGGCCTCGGCAGGGGCGAGGACCAGCGGCTTGACGGGGGTGTCCGCCAGCGCCGCCAGCAGCTCCGGGGCCGCGGGGCCCGCCACCACCAGGGTCAGGGTAGGCTTCGACCCCTGGCGGAAGATGGTTCCGAAGCCCGCCAGCATGAGGATCGGGAAGGCGAAGGTCCAGAACAGGGCCACGCGGTCGCGGGCGTAGAGCTTCCATTCCATGCGGAATTGTCGGAGAAGGAGCATGGTCAGTCCCTCAGGCTGCGGCCGGTGAGGTGCAGGAAGACGTCTTCGAGCGTGGCCCTGCGCACGTGGATCTGCTGGTAGGGAACCCCCTCGGCGGCCTCGAGCAGGACGGGCAGGAGGGCCTTGGGGTCCTGGGTGGGGATCTCCCAGAGGTCGGCGCGGCCGGTGACGGGCTGGCCCAGCCGCGCGGCGAAGGCCGAGGGGTCCGGGGCTTCGCCCTGGAAGGCGAGTTCCACCACGCTGGGGATGGCCAATTCCTGGATGAGGCCCAGCGGCGTGCCCGCGGTGAGAAGGCGGCCGTGGTCCATGATGGCCAGCCGGTCGCAGAGGGCCTCGGCCTCGTCCATGTAGTGGGTGGTGAGGATGACGGTGCGGCCCTCGGCCTTGATGCGCCGCACCACGTCCCACAGGGAGCGCCGGGCCTGGGGGTCCAGGCCGGTGGTGGGCTCGTCCAGGAAGACCAGCTCCGGGTCGTTCACCAGGGCCAGCGCCAGGGCCAGGCGCTGCATCTGGCCGCCCGACAGGGTCACGTGGAAGGCGTCGGCCTTGTCCGTGAGCTGCACCAGGTCCAGGAGCTCGGCGGCGCTCCGGCTGCGGGGGTAGTAGCTGCCGTAGAGGTCCAGGGCCTCCCTCGGGGTGATCTTGTTGAACAGGCTGGTGCTCTGGAGCTGCACGCCGATGCGGCCGCGGATGGCGCGGGCCTCGCGCTTCCAGTCCAGGCCGAGGATCTCGATGTCGCCCGCATCGGGCGGGGTGAGGCCCTCGATCATCTCCAGGGTGGTGGTCTTGCCCGCGCCGTTGGGCCCNNACCTCGCCCCGGGCCACGTCCAGGTCGAGGCCGTCCACGGCCAGGACCTTGGGATACTGCTTGCGGATGCCGCGCACGCGCAGCGCGAGGTCGCTCATGCTCCCCTCCTCACACGGCCCAGACGGTCCAGCCGGGCCTGCCCGCGAGGCCGCGCAGCGCGGCGTTCCGTTCGGGGATCCCGGGGTACCTCGCCGCCCAGCAGCTGCCGGAGCCGCAAAGGAGCGGCTCGCCGCCGGTGTCCAGCAGCGCGGCCCGCACGTCGGCGAGGGCGGGGCAGGCGAAGATGGCCGCGCCCGTGAGGTCGTTGCGCCAGGGCGGGGCCTCGCCCTCGCCCAGGCTGGGGCAGGCCTGGGGGAAGGGGTAGCCCACCTGGGGCAGGGACTTGTAGACGCTGGGGGTGGCCACGTGGATGCCGGGGTGCGCGATAAGGATGGGTTCCAGGGCCACGGGCCGCAGGGGGAACACCCGCTCTCCGCGGCCCAGGCCCAGCACGGTGCCGCCCAGGAGGAAAAGGGGCACGTCGCTGCCCAGCTCCGCGGCCAGGCGCCGCAGCACGGCGTAGCCCAGGCCCAGGCCGAACAGCGCCTCGCCCAGGCGCAGCGCCGCGGCGGCGTCGCTGGAGCCG
>DBMS01000081.1 GCA_002297665.1 Holophagaceae bacterium UBA692
CTACTTACACTAGCGCATCATCCCCAGGTAGGCCATCCACAGCGCCGGTCCGTAGAACACCACCACCGGCGTCGCCAGCGCCAGGCCGCATCCGAAGGGCAGCATGGTCTGCGCCTTGGCCTTCTTCAGCAGCAGGAGGGGCACGCCGACCACGCTCCCGAGGAGCGCGCCCCCGAAGAGGATCCCCAGCATCGGCGCCCAGCCCCAGAAGGCCCCCAGCCACGCCAGCATCTTGAAGTCGCCCATGCCGATGCCGTCGGTCTTGCGGATGAGGCGGTAGACGAGGTTGAGGGCCCACGGGACGCCGTACCCGATGGCCAGGCCCAGGAGGCTGTCCTGCCAGGTCACGGGCTGGCCCATGAGGCTCCAGCAGGGGGCGGGCTGCAGGGCGTTGGCGAAGGTGTCCACGCGCAGGATGACCTGGCCCGGGGCCCACACCGAGGTCATGTGAAGGGGCCAGGCCAACTGCGGGAGCGTGAAGAGGATGCCCAGCGCCATGAGGGGGAACTGGACCGCGTCGGGCAGGATGAACGCCGTGATGTCCGTGAAGAAGAGCACCAGCAGGGCCAGGCCGCACACGACGCCCTTGGCCCAGATGAGGGTGCCGAAGGGGAACACCCACACCGACCCGGCCAGGATGACGCCTCCCAGGAGCTCCACGAGCGGGTAGCGCACCGGGATCCGCCAGCCGCAGTTCGCGCAGCGTCCCCGGAGCCACAGCCAGCCCGCGAGGGGGATGTTGTGCCAGGGGCGGATGCGGGCCTTGCAGCTGGGGCAGTGGCTGGGGCGCCGGACCACGTCCCGGTCGGCCTCGGCCTCCTGGGGAAGGCGGTAGATGAGGACGTTGGCGAAGGAGCCCAGCACCAGGCCGAAGGGGGCCAGCATCGCCGAAAGGAACCACGTGGGGAAATCGAAGGTCGGCATGGGAAAAGCATAGCAAGGTGGGGAACCCCGGGCCTTTCGTTGACATCCTGAATGTATGAACCCCCTAGAATGGACGTTGGAGCCGACCATGAAAGCCATCCTCCTTTCCGCCCTCCTCTGCGTCCTCCCGGCCCTGGCCCAGGACGCGGCCAAGCCCCGCGTGCGGATCGTCACCAGCTACGGGCCCGTGGTGGTGGAGCTCGAGCCCGCCCTGGCGCCCAGGACCGTCGCCAACTTCCTGCGCTACGTGAAGGAGGGCCACTTCGCCGGGACCATCTTCCACCGCGTGATCGCGGGATTCATGATCCAGGGCGGGGGCATGCTGCCGGACCTCACTGAAAAGCCCTGCCACGAGCCCATCCCCAACGAGGCCGGCCTGGCCGTCCAGGGCGGGCTCCGGAACGTCCGGGGCACCATCGCCATGGCGCGCACCGAGGACCCGGATTCGGCCGCGGCGCAGTTCTTCATCAACACCGCCGACAACGCCCTGCTGGACCCCAAGGACGCCACGGCCGCCGGCGCGGGCTACTGCGCCTTCGGGAGGGTGGTGGAGGGCATGGAGGCCGTGGACCGCATCGAGAAGGTGAACACGATCCTGCGCAAGGGCATGCAGAACGTTCCGGAGTACCCGGTGAGGATCAAGTCCGCCGAGGTGGTGGCCGCGCCATGAGCCGGCCCTTCCTCAAGCCCTTCCTGGTGCTGATGTACGCGTTCCTGATGCTGTTCGTGTTCACCGTGGCGGGCTTCCTGATGGCGCCCTTCATGGGGGGGCGCCGCGCCATGGGCCGGGTCGCCCAGGTGTACTTCGCCCACATGGGCCGCATCTGGGGCGTGCGCCACGAGATCGACGGGTGGGAGGACCTTCCCGCCGACATCCGGGAGGGACGCCAGCCGGTGATCTACATCGCCAACCACACGTCCTACCTGGACGCCATGATGCTCACCTGCAACCTGCCCAATCACCCCGTGTACCTCGCCAAGATCGAGATGCTGCTCATTCCCGTGCTGGGCCCGGCCTGCTGGATGGGCGGGTGCATCTTCATCAACCGGCGCAACCGTCCCAAGGCCATCGCGTCGCTCAAGCGCGCCGCGCGCCTCATCCACGACGGCGCCACCGTCGCCGCCTTCCCCGAGGGCACCCGGACCCGCGACGGGGAACTGCTGCCCTTCAAGAAGGGGGTCTTCAACCTCGCCCAGGACGCCGGCGTGCCCATCGTGCCCCTGGGCCTCACGGGCGGTTTCGAGATGCTCCCCCCCGGCGGCTGGCGGGTGACGCCGGGCACCTTCCGCATCCACGTGGGCGCGCCCATCCACCCCGGCACCTTTGACGACCTCGACGTCCTCAGGGAGGCGGCCCACGGTGCCGTGAAAGCGCTGGTGGCCAAAGGGTAACGAGGGTGGGAAACTGGGGGCTGGATCTTTCTGACCCTCCAGGAGTGCGGCAATGGCCCAATTCGACCTCATCGTCATCGGTTCCGGCCCCGGCGGCTACATCGCCGCCATCCGCGGCGCCCAGCTGGGCCTCGCCACCGCCATCGTGGAGAAGGACCCCGCGGGCCTGGGTGGCACCTGCCTGCGCCGGGGCTGCATCCCCGCCAAGACCTGGCTGGAGACCGCCCACCGCTACGACCAGATGTCGGACCTGGCCGACTACGGCATCGCCGGCGTGGACGTGTCGGCCCTCAAGGCCGACCTGGCCGCCATCGTCAAGCGCAAGAACCGCATCGTGATGAAGAACGGCAAGGGCGTCGAGTTCCTCATGAAGAAGAACAAGGTCACCGTGCTCAAGGGCGCCGGCCGGCTCCTGGGCGAGGGAAGGGTGGACGTGGCCGGCGAGGTCCACGAGGCCCGCAGGATCATCCTGGCCACGGGATCGGTGCCCAAGGAACTGCCCGGCATGGAAACCGACGGCGTGCGCGTGGTGAACAGCGACCACCTCATGGACATGACCGAACTGCCCAGCCACCTGGTCATCCTGGGCGCGGGCGCCATCGGCGTCGAGTTCGCCTCGGTCTTCGCGCGGCTGGGCTCCAAGGTGACGCTGGTGGAGTTCATGGACCGGATCCTGCCCATCGAGGACGCCTCCATGGGCGAGGAGCTGGCCAGGATCCTGGCCAAGAAGGACAAGATCGACGTGCGCGTGAAGACGAAGATCGCCTCCATCGAACGCTTCCCCGACAAGGTCGTCTGCCATCTGGAGGGCGACAAGGGCGGCGTGGTGGAGTGCAGCCACCTGCTGGTGGCCGTGGGCCGGGGCCCGGTCACCGCCGGGGTGGGGCTCGAGGCCACGAAGGCCAAGGTGGACCGCGGCTTCGTGGAGGTGGACGCCTACCTCGCCACCGCCGAGCCGGGCCTCTATGCCATCGGCGACATCGTGCGCACCCCCATGCTCGCCCACGTGGCCTCCGACGAGGGCATCGTGGCCGCCGAACACGCGGCGAAGGCGCTGGGCAAGGACGCGCACCCCCATCCCATCAACTACGATCGCGTCCCCAGCGTCACCTACTGCGACCCCGAGGTGGGCTGCATCGGCCTTTCCGAGGCCCAGGCCCGGGAAAAGGGGTACGACGTCCAGGTGGGCTCCTTCCCCTTCATGCCCCTGGCCAAGGCCAACATCATCGGCGAGCCCCACGGCTTCGTGAAGATCGTGGCCGACAAGACCTACGGCGAGATCCTGGGCATCCACATCCTCGGCCCCAAGGCCACCGAGCTGGTGGCCTCCAGCCTCGCGCTGCTGGGCGGCGAATTCACCGTGGACGAGCTCATCAACACGATGTACCCGCACCCCACCCTCAACGAGGCCTTCCCGGAGGCGGCCCGCGCCGTGTACGGCCGGGCCCTCAACGCCTAGGAGGCTGTCCATGTATTCTTCGGCCCCGCGATGA
>DBMS01000132.1:0-354 GCA_002297665.1 Holophagaceae bacterium UBA692
GAGTCGATGACGATGAAGCTGGAGGCGACGGCGTTGCCGAAGGTGACCTGGGTTGCGCCCGAGAAACCGGTGCCGGTGAGGGTGACCAGGGTGCCGGCGGGCCCCGCGGCGGGCGAGAAGCCCGAGAGGGTCGGCGTCACCAGGAAGCGCGTGGCCGAGGTGGCGNNTGAGCTGGATGAAGCCCGAGGCCGCGGCCGCGGGCACCTGGATGCTCATGGCCGTGTCGCTGGTGACGGTGAAGTAGGAGCTGACGCCGCCGATGGTGGCGCTGGATACGCCGGTGAAGCCCGAACCCGCCAGGACCACGTAGTCGCCGGTACCGGCCTGGCTGGGCGAGAAGGAGGTCAGGACGGG
>DBMS01000132.1:529-1620 GCA_002297665.1 Holophagaceae bacterium UBA692
GTCACCGTGGTCCCGGGACTGCCGCTGGTGGGGCTGATCGCGGTGATCGTGGGGACGACGCTGAAGGTGGAGGTGCTCCCGCCGCTGCCCAGGGAGTTCACGACGCCGATGACGCCCGACATGGCCCCATCGGGAACCTTCACGGTCATCGAGGTGTCGCTGTGCCGCTTCCATTCCGCGGAGACGCCGCCGATGCTGACGGAGGTGGTCCCGTCGAAGCCCGAGCCCGTGAGCTCGACGGAGGAGCCGGTGAGGCCCTGCGTGGGCGTGAAGGACGTGATGACCGGGACGGACGAGGCCGCGGGATCCTTGCTCTTGCTGCACCCCAAGGCGCCCACGAGGCATGCGACCGTCACCATCGACCAGCAGTATCGAACGACCATTTCCGTGATCCTTGCGAAAAGGAGACCACTCCAGGAAGGGGAGAGGCCCTGGAATGTGCTGAAAAAATTGACAACCCCAAGGAAGGTTAGCGGTTCGACCCGAAGGGGGTCAAGGGTCCAGGGGCTCGGCCAGAAGCCGGAGGAACTCCTCGCCGTACGTCTCCAGCTTTTTGGGTCCAACCCCACTGATAGCCATCATTTCCTGGGGGGTGAGGGGCTTGAACCGGGCCATCTGGTGAAGCGTCGAATCGCTGAAGACGATGTAGGCGGGAAGGTTCCTCCGGTCCGCGATCTGCTTGCGCAAGGCCTTGAGTTTCAAGAATAAGGCCGTATCGCCCTCGCCGGTTCCGGGCGCCGCGGCCGCGGGGGGCTGAAGCGGAAAATTTCCCTTGGGAACCTTTGCCTTCCTTCCCGCACGGGAGGCGCCGAACGCCGCCGCCAGCGGGATCTCGGCCAGCACGTCCCTCCCCGTGCACGCGTCGCAGGAGCACCCGCACGCCTCGATGCGTTCCCCGAAGTGCCCGACCAGCGCGCGGTGGCGGCAGGCGCGCGTTTCCGCGAAATCGTACATGGCGCGGATCTGCTTCTTCTGCACCGACGCCACGGCGGGGTCGAGGCCGTCCAGGAACCGCTCCAGGCTCATGACGTCCGCCCAGGAGTAGAAGAGCACGCAGTCGGCGTCCGCGCCGTCGCGCCCGGCGCGGCCGA
>DBMS01000132.1:1650-4016 GCA_002297665.1 Holophagaceae bacterium UBA692
CCGAAGGCGATGGTGGCGGTGACCACGTCCACGTCGTCGCGGCGGAAGGCCTCCTGGGCGGCCTCCCGCGCCTGGGCGTCCAGCCCCGCGTGGTAGGCCAGGGCGCGCACGCCGCGGCTGCGCAGGTAGTCGGCGGTGGATTCGGTGGACTTGCGCGACAGGCAGTAGATGATCCCGCTCTGCCCCGGCCGGGCCCGCACCAGGTCGAAGATGGCCTCCCGCACCTCGGGGGCGTCCCCGCCCTTCTTGATGGCGTGGAGCCGCAGGTTGGGGCGGAAGAAGGAGCCCAGGAAGTCCAGGGGCCCGTCCATGCCCAGCTGGGCGATGATGTCCCGGCGGACCTCCGTGGTCGCCGTGGCCGTCAGGGCCAGCACAGGCAGGTGGCCGAAGCGCGCCTTCAACCCCGCGAGGTTCCGGTAGGCGGGACGGAAATCGTGGCCCCAGTGGCTGATGCNNGCCTCGTCCACGGCGATGAGACGGAGATCCAAACGGTCCAGCAAGGGCCCCACGCTCTGCTCGATGCCCTCGGGCGCCGCGTACACCAGTTCGTATTCGCCCCTGTGGAGCTGGCGGATGCGCTCCAGGCGCTCCCCGGGATCCAGGGAGGAATTGAGGAAGGTGGCCCGGAGCCCCGCGTCCACCAGGGCGTCCACCTGGTCCTTCANNATGAGCGCGATCAGCGGCGAGATGACCAGCGTCGTTCCGCCCAGGAGCCGCGCCGGCAGCTGGTAGGTGAGCGACTTCCCCGCCCCCGTGGGCATCACCGCGAGGCAGTCCCGGCCGGCCATCACCGCGCGGATGACCTCCTCCTGCCCCGGCCGGAAGGTGTCGAAGCCGAAGACCGACTTCAACCGGGCCTTCAGGTCGGGCTCGCCCTTGAGCGCCTCGGCGATCTCCTTGAGGGTCCCGATGGACCCCGCGTCGAAGATGCCCGGTTCGGTGCGGTAGCGGCTCCGCAGGGCTTCCAGGGACTGCCGGCACGCGTCCCGCTCCCCGGATTCGAACAGGAGGCGAAGGGTCTGGATGGCTTTTTCAAGGGGCATGGACCACCGGGCAGGGTTCCATTGTCGGGCCTGGGGCCCCGGATGCCAAATGCCTTCCCCGCCCCCCATTCATGTTCACGGCTTCTTCCTTGGGGCACACTGGTTGCATGAGCAGTCAAGACCGCGCCACCCTGAACGACCTCCTCCGGCCGCTGGAACCGGGGGGCCTCGAGCAGGCCGGCGCGCGCCTGCGGTGGACGTCCCCCACCGCCCTGGCCCTCATCCTGGCCCGCTGGACCGCCGGGGACGGGCGCCAGAAGACGCTGTGGGTGGACGCCCCCACCGAACTGGAGGCCCAGNNCCCTCGCCCACGACCTGGCCGTGGCCCTGCCCGACGCCCGGGTGGCCCACTTCCCGGGCTTCGCCCCCTTCGCCGGCGGCGAGTCCAGCCCCCCCTTCGTCGTCACCCGGGACCGCCTGGCGACCCTGGTGGGCCTNNTCCTGGTGACGGGACCCCTGGCCGCCCTGGAGCGGCTGCCCCACCCCACCTGGTTCCAGCGCCAGAAGCTCGAACTGGCCCAGGGCACCGAGGTGCCCCGGGAACTGCTCCTGGAGACCCTGGTGGCCCTGGGCTACCGCCGCACGGAGCTGGCCGGGAGCCCCGGCGAATTCAGCGCCCGCGGCCTGGTGGTGGACCTGTGGCCCGACCACCTGGACATGCCGCTGCGCCTGGAGTTCTTCGGGGACGAGCTCGAGCGCCTCAGCCCCTTCGATCCCGACACCCAGCGCCGCGGCGGCGAAGGGCTCCAGGCCATCACGCTCTACCCCCGCTTCGAGGGCGAGCGCGGCGAGGGCGCTCCCCTCATGGCGGCCGTGGAGAGCCGCGCGGGGCTGACCCCCGAGCCCGAGGACGACCTGGAGTTCCGGCGTTCGCGCCTGGCGAGCCACGGCCACTTCCCGGGCGAGGAGCTGTTCTATCCCATGCTCGCCCAGCCCAAGGGGCAGCTGGCCCACTGGGTGCCCCCCTGCCTCCGGGTGCGCNNTGGGAGGAGGCCGTGGCCGACCGGGAGCGGGCCCGCATCCAGGAGAGCCTCGCGGTGCTGCGCCGGGGCGGCGTGGTGTGTCCCGAATTCGAGGACCGCTTCCTGGCGACCGATCCCAGCCGCACGACCCTCCTGCTCACGGAGTGGCAGAGCGAGGCCACNNGTTCCCCTCCAGGCCACGCCCCCGCGGGAGTTCCACGGGCGGCTCGGGGACCTTGCGGAGTACCTGCAGGAGCTCGCCCTTTCGGGTCACCGGATCTTCCTCGCCGGGTCCACCCCGGGGATGCGGGACCGGTTCGGGGAGATCCTCCAGGAATACGAGCTGCCCATCTCCTTCGGC
>DBMS01000242.1 GCA_002297665.1 Holophagaceae bacterium UBA692
CGCGCCGGGCCTGGTGCGGGCCCTCGGAGACCGGGATCCGGCCCTGCGCCAGGGGGCGGCTTTCGCCCTGGGCGCGGCCGGTGTGGGGGCGCCAGCGCTGCGGGAGGCCCTGGCCGACGCGGACGAGGACGTGCGGTGGGCGGCCTCCTGGGCCCTGGAACGCATGGGGGCCGCCCCGGGCGGCACCGTGGAGACGATCCGGGAGCTCACGCCCCGGCTGATGAAGGAACTGAAGGTGCCGGGCGTGTCCATCGCCGTGATCCGGGACCGGAAGATCGCCTGGAGCGGCGCCTTCGGGCTCGCCGACGCCCGGGCCGGGACGCTCGCCGCGCGGGAGACGGTGTTCGAGGCCTGCTCCATGTCCAAGCCGGTGTTCGCGTACCTGGCGCTCCTGATGGCGGACCGGGGCCTGCTGGACCTGGACCGGCCCCTTTGCGCCTACCTCCCCGGGGACGGCTATCCCCCCCAGGCCGAGTTCCGGCTCATCACGGCGCGCATGGTCCTCTCCCACACCTCGGGCCTGCCCAATTGGCGCAAGGACGGGGAGGAGCGGGAAGGGCCCGTGGCGGTGGCCTTCAAGCCCGGGTCGCGCTTCCTGTATTCGGGGGAGGGGATGTTCCTGCTCCAGCGGGTGGTGGAGCGCATCGCCGACGAGCCCCTGGAGCTTTTGGCGGAGCGCATGGTCTTCAAGCCCCTGGGCATGTCCCGTTCGAGCTTCGTGTGGACCCCGGCCGTCGGGGCCGCCCTCGCCGCCGGCCACAGGCCTGACGGGACCTTCAACACGCGCTCCCGCTACCTCCACGCCAACGCGGCCTACACCCTCTACACCACCGCCGGCGACTACGCGCGGTTCCTGCTGGCCTTCCTGGATCCCGCCCAGGGCGGCCTCACCGCCCCGTCCCTCAAGGCCGCCCTCACCGCCCAGGTGACGCTGGACGCCCGGGAGCCCATGGAGCGCCCCGGCATGGCCCGCGGGCTGGGGGTGGGGTGGTGCCTGGGGTGGTCCGTGAACCGGACCCTGGGCGGGGACATCTTCCACCACTCGGGCGCGAACCAGACCGGCTTCCGCTGCTTCAGCCAGTTCGATCCGGCCCGGGGCACGGGCCTGGTGATCCTCACCAACGGGCTGGGCGGCGGCGACCTCTGGGTGAGGCTGGTGAGCCGGGTGGGGGACCTGCCCAAGACCTGATAGATTTCCCTTGGAACGGAGAACGCCCATGACCATGCCGATGGACCGCCGCACCCTCCTCAAGCTCGGGGCCGGAGCTGCCCTGGGGCTCGCGGCCGGCAGGGCCGCGGAGCCGGGGCCCGCGGCCTCCCGGCCCCGGGCGGACGCCCCCTGGAACCCCGGCACCGCCCGGGCCATGCCCACCCGCAACCTGGGGCGCACGGGCCACCTGGTGGGGATCTTCAGCCTGGGGGGCCAGGCCGCCATCGAGAAGCCCGACAACGAAGCCGTGGCCGTGCCCATCATCGAGCGGGCCCTGGACCTGGGCGTGAACTACCTGGACACCTCGGCCCGCTACGGCGGCGAGGCCCGCTGGAGCGAGCAGTACCTGGGCAAGGTCATGAAGCGCAGGCGCCGCGAGGCCTTCCTCGCCACCAAGACCCACGACCGCACCCGGGACGGCTCCCTGCGCCTCCTGGAGACGTCGCTGCGCCTGCTCCAGACCGACCACGTGGACCTGTGGCAGCTGCACGCCATGGCCACGCCCCAGGACGTGGAGGCCGTGTGCGCCAAGGGCGGCGCCCTGGAGGCGTTCCGGGAGGCGCGGGAGCAGGGCCTGGCGCGCTACCTGGGCCTGAGCGGCCACACCGATCCGGCCGTGCTCATGGAGGCCATCCGGCGCTTCCCCTTCGACACCGTGCTCATGGCGTTCAACGCCGCCGATCCCCATCACCTCACGTTCCGCCCCCTGCTGGACCTGGCGGTGGAGAAGGGCATGGGCGTGATCGGCATGAAGATTCCCGCCCGCGGCAGGCTCCTGGCGGGCTACGCGCCCCCGCCCCTCGAGCAGCAGCGCGGCGCCGTGAAGATCACCCGCACCGGGGCGCTGACCATGAAGGAGGCCATGGGCTACGTGCTCTCCCACCCCGTCTCCACGGTGATCGTGGGCGTGGACACCGTCGCCCAGCTGGAAGAGAACGTGGCCATCGCCCGGGCCTTCACGCCCTACGCGCCGGCGCAGCTGGCGGACCTGGAGCGGCGCGCCTTCCCGGTCTCGGGCCAGGCGCAGTGGTACAAGCGGGACGCCCCGCAGAACCCCCCGTCGAATCCCTGACCGGGCCGGGCCGGCCTAGTCCTGAACAGGCGTGGCGTCCTGCCCTTCCTCGGGAACCTGGGCTTCGGGTTCGGCCGGGGCCTGGCCCCGCTGCTGGCGCTTGGCGCGCTTTTCTTCCTGCTTGCGCTGCCGGTCCAGGTCCTTGAGCCGCTTGTCTCGCTGGTAATTCACTCTGGCCATGGGGACTCCTGCAAAGAAATCGGCCCGCCACCTTCAGCAGGGGCGGGCCGGAACCGGGTTGAGCCGGACTAGAGCTTGGTGACGTTGATCGCCTGGGGGCCCTTCTGGCCCTGTCCGCTCTCGAAGCTCACGCGCTGGTTCTCGTCCAGCGTCTTGAAGCCCGAACCCTGGATGGCGGTGTGATGGACGAACAGGTCGGCGCCGCCACCATCGGGGGTGATGAAGCCGAAGCCCTTTTCAGCGTTGAACCACTTAACAGTACCTTGAGCCATTGGAGATCCTGAAGTTGTCTCGAATTTAAGCGCTGTGTGCGAGTCGAGACAGTGGCCGGCCCAGCGTAGATTACCCACGACGTATGGATTCTCTAGAATCATCATGACGTACTTCCGGCGCGAAGCCAGAAAATGATGCCGGTTTTTGCAATTATTTTTATCTGTTGAAACAGCGATGCTTGGATTTCCCATGCAAATGAAAGCGAATCAGCCCTTCCCCCCATCGACCCAAACCGAGCCGAATGGGATGAGCGAAATGCCTGGGTGCTGAAAATGAACTCTGTTTCGACCCCTCCCGTCGGTATCGAATGCGGGTTGTGGGTTATCCCAGCCTGGCAGGCGCCGGCCCTCAGAAGCTCCAGGCCACGATGCGGCTGACCTTCTGACCCTGCCCCATCTCCAGCACCCGCACCCGCGTCGCCCCGGCCCTCCGCAGCGCGGCCCGCACCGGCGGCAGGTTCGCGGACTTGGACACCAGGCTGGTGAACCATCGGCAGCATTCCGGCCGCCCCGCGCTCTCCTCCACCATGCGGCCCACGAAGGCCGCCTCGCCCCCTTCGCACCAGAGCTCGGCGCCCCGGCCCCCGAAGTTCAGCACCCCCGCTCCGGGCCGCCCCAGGTTGCGCCACTTGCGCCGGGTGCCCTCGCGGGCCTCGGCGGGGGAGGCGTGGAAGGGCGGGTTGCACATGCAGGCGTCGAAGGTCTCGCCCGGGCGCACCACCCCGGCCAGGATCCGCGCCGGGTCCTTCTGGAGGCGGAGCTCGACGGCGCCGGCCAGTCCGGGATTGGCGGCGAGGATGGCGCGGGCGATGGCCAGGGCCTTGGGGTCGATGTCCGTGCCCAGGAAGCTCCAGCCGTACTCCCGGTGGCCCACCAGGGGATAGATGGCGTTGGCCCCCACGCCCACGTCCAGGATCCGCACCCCGGGACCCCGGGGCGGGTCCCCCCCCTCGGCCAGGAGATCGGCCAGGTGGTGCAGGTAGTCGGCGCGGCCCGGCACGGGGGGGCACAGGAAGCCCGGGGGCAGGTCCCAGTTCCGGATGCCGTAGGCCGAGGCCAGGAGGGCCCGGTTCAGGGTGCGCACGGCCGCGGGGTCCGCGAAATCGATGGTGGCCTCCCCCAGCGGGTTGGGCCGCAGGAAGGGGGCCAGGTCGGGGCAGGCGGCCACCAGGGCCGGGATGTCGTAGCGGCCCCGGTGGCGGTTGCGGGGATGAAGGCCCGGTTTGCCTCCGGTTCCAGGGTCGGTCGTTCGGGTCATGGTCGGGTCTCGGGGACGGCGCTCGGAATGGACCCTGGGATCGGGCCGCTTCCTTCCAACCTTAACCAGATGGGTGGGCCGGTTGGGAATTCCCTGCATCGGGCCTGTTGCATCGGATCGAAGTTCGGCTAAACTGTCATCGACATAATACCAGCAGTTTATATACAAGTTGGACCGTCAATCACCCGCCCTGCTGAGGGGAACCCGAATGGCTTTGGACACGACTTCTGTTGCTCCGAAGATCCGCGACTACATCGCGCGAAACTTCCTCTTCAGCGACCAGGGCTACGGATACGGCGACGCATCCTCGTTCCTGGAGGAGGGCATCATCGATTCCCTGGGGATCATCGAACTGGTCTCCTTCGTGGAGAAGGAGTTCGGGATCTCCGTGAGCGACAGCGAGCTGCTTCCGGACAACTTCGATTCCGTGGCCAAGCTGAGCGCCTACGTCGTGGGCAAGACGGAAAAGGCCTCCTGAGGGGGGCGCGCCCATGCTGGTCCACCAATTCCTCTCGGTCACGGCCGCGCGCCTGCCCCACAAGGTGGCGGTGGTGTGCGGGACCCAGCGGGTCACCTACGCGGAGCTGGACGCCATGTCCGACCGCCTGGGCCGGGCCCTGGCGGACGCCGGCGTCGGGCGGGGGGACCGGGTGGCCATCCACCTGCACAACTCGGTGGAAGCCGTGGTGGGGATCTTCGCGGCGCTGAAGGCCGGCGGCGTGTTCGTCCTCATCAACGCCTCCACCAAGCTGGACAAGCTGAAGTACATCCTCAACAACTGCCGCGCCTCGGCCCTGCTCATGGACGAGCGCGTTGTGGGCTTCCAGGACCTGTGGGCCGCCGTGCCCTCCCTGCGCCTGGGGGTGTCCTGCTTTTCAACCCGCCCCGCCGAGGGCCGCGTGCGGACCTTCGAGGCGATCCAGGCCGACGGCCCCGGGGCGCCCCTGCCCATCGTCAACATCGACCTGGACCTGGCCTGCCTGGTGTACACCTCGGGCAGCACCGGCGAGCCCAAGGGCGTCATGTGCGACCACAGCAACGTGGATTTCGCGTCCACCTCGATCATCACCTACCTGGAGAACCGCGAGGAGGACATCGTCCTGGGCGTCCTGCCGCTGTCGTTCGACTACGGCCTCTACCAGCTCCTGATGGTCCTGAAGTTCGGCGGGACGCTGGTGCTGGAGCGCAGCTTCACCTATCCGGCCCTGATCCTCCAGCGGATCCAGCAGGAGCGCATCACGGGCTTCCCGGGCGTGCCCACCGTCTTCGCGATGCTCCTGGCCATGGACCGCAGCGCCTTCGACCTATCCAGCCTGCGGTACCTCACCAACACCGCGGCGGCCCTGCCCCCCAGCCACATCCAGGACCTCAGGGCCGCGTTCCCGGGGGCCATCCTCTATTCGATGTACGGCCTCACCGAGACCAAGCGCACCCTCTACCTTCCGCCCTCGGAACTGGACGCCCGGCCCGGATCGGTGGGCATCCCCATCCCCGGCACGGAGGCGTGGCTGGAGGACGAGACGGGCCGAAGGCTCGGCCCGGGCGAGACCGGCGAACTGGTGGTGCGGGGCCGCCACGTCATGCGCGGCTACTGGGAGGCCCCCGAGGCCACCGCCCGCCGCTACCGCCCCGGACCGATCCCGGGCGAGCGCGTGTGCCATTCGGGCGACCTCTTCCGCACGGACGCCGACGGCTTCTTCTACTTCGTGGGCCGCCAGGACGACATCATCAAGAGCCGCGGGGAGAAGGTCGCGCCCAAGGAGGTGGAGAACGTCCTCCACATGCTGCCCGGGGTGCTTGCCGCGGTGGTGGGGGTTCCCGATCCCATGGCCGGCCAGGTGGTCAAGGCGTGCGTGGTGTGCACCGGCGCGAAGCTGACGGAGGCCGAGGTCATCGCCCACTGCCGCCGGCACCTGGAGGACTTCATGGTGCCCCGGTACGTCGAGTTCATGGCCGAACTGCCCATGACCTCATCGGGGAAGATCAGCAAACTCGGGTTGGCTTAGATGTGCGGCGTGGTCGGTTATTGCGGCCTGGGCGATTCGGCCCCGGCGCGGGCTTCGGTGCTGCGCGCCATGCTGGGGGCCATCCGCCACCGGGGGCCCGACCAGTTCGGCGTCTACGTGGACGGCCGGACGGGGCTGGGCAACGCCCGGCTCAGCATCATCGACCTCGGCACGGGCCAGCAGCCCATCTCCAACGAGGACGGAACGCTCTGGATCGTCTTCAACGGCGAGATCTTCAACCACCCCGAGCTGCGCGCGGAGCTGGAGGCCCGGGGCCACCGATACGCGACTTCGTGCGACACGGAGACGGTCCTGCACGCCTTTGAAGAGTTCGGTCCCGCGTGCCTTTCCAGGTTCAACGGGCAGTTCGCCATCGCCATCTGGGACACCGTCGGACAGACCCTCTTCCTGGCCCGCGACCGCCTCGGCGTGAGGCCCCTCTTCTACGCCCAGGCCGGGGAGAGCCTGGTCTTCGGATCCGAGATCAAGGCGATCCTCGCGCACCCTGAGGTGGAGGCCCAGGCGGATCCGGAGGCCCTGGACGAGATCTTCACCTACTGGAGCACCCTGTCGCCCCGCACCTTCTTCAAGGGCATCCGGGAGCTGCCGCCGGGGCACCACATGCTGGTGCGGGACGGCCGCGTGTCCATCGAGCCCTGGTGGGAGCTGGACTTCCCCGAGCCCGGCCCGGTGAGGTCGGCGGAGGACTGCGCGGACGAGCTTCGGGAGCTCCTCATCGACGCCACGCGCCTTCGCCTGAGGGCCGACGTGCCCGTGGGCGCCTACCTCAGCGGGGGCCTGGATTCGTCCACCATCACCGCCATCATCCGCACGTTCACCTCCAATCCGCTGGAGACCTTCTCCATCGCCTTCGACGACCCGGCCTTCGACGAGAGCGGCTTCCAGGCCCGCATGGCCAAGGCCCTGGGGACGAACCACCACGTGGTGCGCGCCAGCCACGCGGATATCGGGCGGATCTTCCCGGAGGTGGTCTGGCACGCCGAGACGCCCCTCATGAGGACGTCCCCGGCGCCCATGTTCCTGCTCTCGGGCCTGGTGCGGAGCCGGAACTTCAAGGTCGTGCTCACCGGGGAGGGGGCCGACGAGTTCCTGGCGGGCTACGACATCTTCAAGGAGGCCCGGATCCGCCGCTTCTGGGCGGCCCGCCCCGATTCTAAAATGCGCCAGGAGCTGTTCAGCCGCATCTACCCCTGGATCGCGGGCCTGACCCAAGGCACCTCGAACTACGCCTCGGCCTTCTTCGGCATGGGCCTTTCCGAGACCGGCGCCCCGGACTACTCGCACGCCATCCGGTGGCGCACCACGGCCCGGGCCAAGCGCTTCTTCAGTCCCGGCCTCCTGGAGCGCGTGGGCGCCACCCGCGCGCCCGGGTACCCCGAGGGCTTCATGGGGTGGGATCCGCTCCACCAGGCCCAGTACCTGGAGATCTCCATCTTCCTGTCGCAGTACCTCCTTTCCTCCCAGAGCGACCGCATGGCCATGGGCCATTCCGTGGAAGGCCGGTTCCCGTTCCTGGACTACCGGATGGTGGAGTTCTGCAACCGCCTTCCCCCCGGCCTGAAGCTCCAGGGGCTCACCGAGAAGTTCCTGCTCAAGCGCGTGAGCCGCGAGTGGCTGCCCCCCGAGATCACGGACCGGCCCAAGCAGCCCTTCCGCGCGCCCATCCAGCGGGCCTTTTTCGGCGCGTCGGCGCCCGGCTACGTGGACGAGCTGCTCTCCCCCGCCGCCATCCGGGAGGCGGGGTACTTCAACCCGCGCGCGGTGGAGCACCTCGCGTCCAAGCTCCGCCAGGGCCACGCCCACAGCGAGACCGACGACATGGCCGTGGCGGGCATCATCTCCACCCAGCTGGTCCACCGACAGTTCCTTTCGGGCTTCAGGCCCTCCCCTCCCCTGGACGCCGCCGACGACGTCAAGCTCGTCGCCGGCGCCGGGGCCTCGCTGCAGGACTGACCATGGTCATGAACAGGCATATCCTCGACATCGATCCCGCGGCGGAGACGGACCGCATCGTGAAGTGGCTGCGGGAGAGCATGCGCGGCCTGCACAGGACCGGCGCGGTGCTGGGGATCAGCGGCGGCATCGACTCCTCGGTGTGCCTGGCGCTCTGCGTGAAGGCCTTCGGCCCCGGGCGCGTGGTGCCCCTCATCCTCCCCGAGAAGGACTCGGACCCGGCCTCGGAGGACCTGGCCCGCATGCTGGCGGCCCACTACGGCCTGACGCCCGTCAAGGAGGTCATCACCCCGGCCCTGGACGGCTACGACTGCTACGGGCGCCGGGACGAGGCCATCGCCCGGGTGTTCCCGGAATTCGACGCCTCCAAGGGCTACCTTGCCAAGATCGTGCTCCCCCCCGGCCTCCTGGACAACGGGACGCTCAACGTCTATTCCCTCACCATCGTCACCCCCGAAGGCGTCGAGAAGACCGCGCGCCTGGGACCGGCGGAATTCGCCCAGATCGTGGCCGCCTCCAACTTCAAGCAGCGCACCCGCACCGCCATGCTCTACTACCACGCCGAGCTGCGCAATTACGCCGTGGTGGGCACGCCCAACAAGAACGAGCACGACCAGGGGTTCTTCGTGAAGTTCGGCGACGGCGGGGTGGACCTCAAGCCCATCGTCCACCTGTACAAGACCCAGGTGTACCAGCTGGCGGCCCACCTGGACGTGCCCAAGGTCATCCAGGAGCGCACCCCCACCTCCGACACCTACAGCGCCCCGGCCACGCAGGAGGAGTTCTTCTTCCGCATGCCCTTCGCCACCATGGACCTGCTCTGGTACGCCCAGGAGAACGGCGTCAGCCTGGAGGAGACGGCCCGGGCCCTGGACCTCACCCCCGCCCAGGTGCGCAACGCCTTCGACGACTTCAGCCGGAAGACCCGGGCCACCCACTACCTGCGAACGCCTCCCCTGGACATGGCGGGTATGGAACGGCCGGTGCCGGCCGGGTCCTGAGGCGATCCGTGGCCTTCGCGCGCCTGCTCCGGGCATCGGCCTTCGCGCTGGCGGCGCCGCTCTGCGTCTCCTGCCCGGGGACGAAACCCAAGGAGGCCGCCATGGCCCACGCCCCCGTCCGCATCGCCTTCCTCCACCACAGCACCGGCGAGGCGGTGTGGAAGGGCGGCCTGGCCCCCTTCTTCGAGGCCTGGAACGCCCGGAACGGCACCGACTACCGCATCACCGAACAGAACTATCCCATGGCCAAGGGCAACCATCCCCGGATCGGCGCGCTGCTTCCGGCGCGGGTCTTCAACGCGATCTTCCGCGATCACTACCCCTGGGAGAACAACCCCTACGACTACTGGAACCTCTGGGTGGCCCACCGCGGGCAGGACCGGGACCGGTCCGAGGCCAACCTGGACGACCTGGCCCGGGACTTTGACGTGATCGTGTTCAAGCACTGCTTCCCCGTGAGCTCCGTGGCGGACGACGACGGCGCCCCCTCGGCGTCGTCGAGGCGGCGGACCCTGGCCAACTACAAGCTGCAGTACGAGGCCCTCAAGGCCCGCATGCGGGAGTTCCCCCGCACGACCTTCATCGTGTGGACGGGACCCGCCCTCACCGAATCGGCCACCCGGCCCGGGGACGCCGAGCGCGCGCAACGCTTCGCGGCGTGGGTGAAGGACACCTGGGACGAGAAGGGCGACAACATCTTCGTGTGGGACTTCCGGGAGCTGGAAACCGACGGGGGTCCGTACCTGAAGCCGGGCCGGAGCGTGTCGGCCGGGGATTCGCACCCGTCGGAGGACTTCGCGAAAAGGGTCGCGCCCCTCCTGGGCAGGCGCATCGTGGACGTCATCGAGGGCCGGGGCGACACGTCGAGCCTCACGGGGTTCTGAGGAGGAAACATGGCCGGCGGGGATCTGGACCAGCTCAAGGCGAAGGTGGAGGCGCTCCTGACCCCCGTGGCGGGGAGCGAGGCCGGGGCGGAGGCCGAGCGGATCCTCGCCGCGGCCCGCGGCCTGGCCCCGGCCGAGGCCGAGGCGCAGGTCGAGGC